>JAYVNA010000284.1:0-5718 GCA_043758715.1 Archangium sp. | reverse complement strand
CCGCTCCGGTCGCGATCGCCGAGTTCGATGCCGGCGTGCTCGAAGATGGCGGCGTGGCGGTGGCGCAGGCGCCCACCCCGATGCAGCTGCCCGTGCGCGAGCTGCACATCGAGCGGCCCAGCACCAAGATGATCTTCACCACCGAGGGCGGGGGCCTGGTGAGCGCGGAGCTGACGGGCGAGCGCGAGCGTGAAGAGAAGTCGCTCACGATTCCCGAAGGCTGGCGCAAGTTGTTCGGCGAGAAGTTCGCGCCGGCGCCCCAGATGAACCTCGCGCACGCGGTGCCGGGCGTCGGCCCCAACGTGGCGGTCTCGATTCTGGGCGCCACCCCGGTGCCCGCGACCACCCGGTACGCGGTGGTGGAAGAGAGCCCCAACAAGGTGGTGTTCGCCACCACCGCCGGTCCCTGGGCCGTGACGAAGACCTTCAGCTGGAGCACCGCGCCCCGCTCCGACACCGACCCGGAGGGCTACATCAGCACGCTGACGGTGACGGTGAAGAACGTCAGCGCCGCGCCGCAGACGGGCGAGCTCGGGGTGCACGCGGTGCGCGCCATCACGCCCGACGCGGAGCAGGCACCCTCGATGTTCGGCGGCATCGGCAACCAGGCCTCGGTGCTCTGCCGCGCCGCCGATGACGTCAAGCGCAAGGTGCCCCCGGCCGAAGGCGGCGGGTTGTTCAGCTGCGGCAGCGCGCCCAAATATGAAGAAGAGAAGACCGGCCCGCTGGAGTTCGTGGGCATCGACCAGCAGTACTTCCTGACCGCCATCTGGCCCAAGGACGGCGCGGTCGAAGGGCGCTGCCTGCTCACCGCCAAGCCCGCGCACCGCGAAGCCTCGTTGATCATGCCGCTCACGCTGCAGGCCGGCGAGTCGGTCACCAAGAACTTCGGCGTCTTCTTAGGTCCCAAAGAACTCAACATGCTGCTCGCGGTGGGCGGCGTCGATCACCCCGCGGGCGTGTTCGACCCCAAGCTCGAGAAGAGCGTCGACTTCGGTCTGTGGGCGGTCATCTGCAAGGTGCTCATCTACCTGCTGCGCCTCTTCCACGGGACCATCGGCAACTGGGGCGTCTCCATCATCCTGCTGACGGTGATGGTGAAGCTGCTGCTCTTGCCTCTCACGCATAAAGCAATGGTGAGCGCCGAGTCGATGAAGAAGCTCCAGCCCAAGCTGGAGGCGATCAAGAAGAAGTACCCGGACGATCGCGAGAAGCAGAACGCCGAGACGATGAAGCTGTACAGCGAAGGCAAGGTGAACCCGCTCGGTGGGTGTCTCCCCTTGTTGCTCCAGCTGCCCATCTGGGCGGCGCTCTTCACCACGCTGCGCACCAGCTACGAGCTCTACGGCGAGCCGTTCTACGGGGTGTGGAGCAACCTGACCTCGAAAGATCCGACGTACCTGCTGCCGTTCGCGCTCGGCATTACGATGATCGTCACCCAGCGTCTGCAACCGCAGATGATGGACAAGAGCCAGGCATTCTTGATGACCTGGATCATGCCGGTGTTCTTCACCGCGATCATGATGAACTACCCGGCGGGTTTGGCGCTCTACATCTTCACCAACAACCTGCTCTCCATCGCGCAGCAGTACGCGTTGAGGAAGTGGTTGGCGCGCAAGGCCCCCGAGGCAGCGGGAGCAAAAGCATGAGTGAAGCAGCTGCAGTCGCAGTGCTGGTCCCACCGCCGGACAAGCGCGCCCAGGTCGAGGCGCTGCTGACCGACGTGTTCCGGCTGATGGAGTACCCGGCCCGGCTCGAGTTCAAGGACATGCCCGACGGCAGCCTGGGCGTGGCGGTGTTCTTCGAAGGCGAACTGCCCGGCATCACCGCGGGCAAGCGCAGCTACCTGGTGGACTGTGTGCAGTTCTGGCTGAACAAAGTGGTGAACCGGCCGAACGTGCCGCGCCGCTGGGTGAACCTGGGCGTCGACGCCTTCCCGGAAGCCCGCATGCCCGGCCAGCCGCGGGAGCCCAAAGAACCCGCCCCCGCTCCGGTGCAGGCCGCCGCACCTGCCGCGCCCGCAGCGAAGAGGCCCCCGCGAGCTCAAGCCGCCGCACCCGCACCCGCGGCTGCGAAGGTGGCGGCGCCTGCGCGGGCCACCACGCCGGCCGCGCCCGTGCAGCAGCAGCGCAGGCGTGATGGCGATGAACGTTCGCTCTCCCCGGCCGTTGATCCGGCGCTCACCGCGGTCGGCAAGTTGCTCGCGGAGAAGTCGGCCAAACACGGGCGGCTCTACGGCGTGATGTTGCTGACGCCCGACGCGAGGGCCTTGATGCTCAAGGCCGCCGACGGCGTGAAGGGTGTCACCGCGAAGGCCGAAGGCGAGGGGCACTGGCGGCGGTTGGTGTTGGTGCCCGAGAAGCTGACCGTGATCACCAAGAAGCAGGTGATGCCGGATTACGACGACGAAGACGAAGACGAATAAGGCGGCCAGATGGCGAAGACGCGCGAGCAGAAGCTGTTCGGAGCCGCCGTGTTGAAGGCGAGTTTTTTGCTGCGCGAGGCGCTCGAGTCGCCCGCGTTCAAGTTGGTGTACCCGGGTGTGCTGCGTGACCTCGGCCTCGAGGACAAAGAGGTCGACGACTTCATCGCCAGCAATCGGGAGGCGGTCGAGAAGGCCGCCCGCGGTCAGCCCAGCTAAACTTTCTTCCTGTGTCTCCCTCTCCCCGCGGGCCCCGCGGGGGAGAGGGCATTCCGTTCGCCGTTCTTCGCGTTGACGCGCGTCGCCGACGACCTTAAACAAACCTTATACATGGCTCGCGCGGCTGTCATCGGTGGGGGCTTCGGAGGACTGACCGCGGCCGCTGAGCTGGCGCGCGCAGGCCACCAGGTCGTCCTCTTCGAAGGCTCGAGCACGCTGGGGGGAAAAGCGCAGGTCCTCCAGTCGAACGTCACGCTCGATACCGGCCCCACGCTGCTGACGATGCCCGAGGTGGTGCGCTCGACCTTCGAGCGAATCGGCGCGGCTGATCTCCTGCCGGCCTTCCACCGCCTCCCGCTGCAGGCCCGCTACAGCTGGGAGCACCAGCCGGGCCGCACCTTTGAGTGTTTCGAAGATCTCCCGGCCACCCTCGCCTCGGCGGAAGCCTTCGGGGAAGCGCGGGCCCTCGAACATTTCTACGCGGAAGCGCAGCGCATCTACCGCGCGGCCGGAGAGCCGTACCTCGAAGCGCCGCTCGAGGGCCTGCCGTCCTTCCTGCTGCGAGCGATGCGCCGGGGGCCCGCGGCCTTCCTCTCGGGAATGCAGATGGGCACGCTCGACGCCCTGGCGAGGCGGCACTTCCGATCGCCCGAGCTGCGGCAGTTCGTCAATCGTTTCGCCACCTACGTCGGAGCCTCGCCGTACCAGGCGAGCGCGGCCTTCGCGATGATCCCTCACCTCGAGCACGCCGAAGGCATTCACCACGTGCAAGGCGGCATGGGCGCGCTGGTGCGAGCGCTGCACCAGGCGCTCGCGCGGCTCGGAGTCGAAGTTCGTTTTGGTCAGAAGGCGCGGTGGGCCTCGCAGGGCAACGAGCTGGTCGCCGGTCCCTCGGGTGGGGAGTCGGTCTTCGACACGGTGGTGGTCAACGCAGATCCCTTCGCCGACGAGCCGCTCGGAAAACGGGAGCTGGCGATGTCGGGGTACGTGGCGCTGCTGGAAGTCGATCGCCGGTTGCCGCTCGCGCATCACCACGTGGTGTTCGGCGGTGACTACCCGCGCGAGTTCAGGGAATTGTTCTCAGGCGAAGTGCCGAGCGACCCCACGGTGTACTTCTGTCACCCCGCGGCGACCGACGAGACCATGGCGCCCGCGGGGAAGAGCGGCGTGTTCGCGATGGTGAATGCGCCCGCGCTTCGAAGCGAGGCCGACGCGGCGCGCTGGCCCGAGCACGCAGCGCGATTGCAGGAACGCTGCGTGAAGACCCTGCTCTCCTTGCACCCCGGCTTGCGGCGGGCCGAGGTGAAGGTCATCGGTGAACGCACGCCGCTCGATCTCGCCGCGCGCGGGGCGCCAGGCGGATCGATCTACGGCTTCCTTCCGCACGGCCGGCTCGCCGCGTTCGAGCGCCCGCCGATGCGCTCGAAGACCAAGGGCGTCTTCCTCGCGGGGGGCAGCACGCACCCCGGCGGAGGCGTGCCGATGGTGATGTTGTCCGGCCGGTTCGCCGCGCAGTTGGCGCAGGAACATCTGGGCACGCGCATCCCGGTTCAAGCTGAGACGAGTCGTCTGTCATCAAAGCCACACCTCGAGGGCTCGACCCGATGATGTTCCTGTGGGCCCTGGTCCCGTTCGTCGTGCTCGCGTTGACCTGGAAGCAGCTGCTGCGTTTGCTGGTGCGCGCGCGCCTGGGGCCGTACCGGGTGCAGGTGAACGTGGTCGACCCGAAGTTGCCGCGTTCACTGACCACCCCGCGCACGGTGGCGGTGTTGGGCGGTGGCCTTGCGGGCATCTCCGCTGCTTCGACGCTGGCCGCGCGCGGTTACGCCGTGACGATCTTCGAAGCGCAGCCCTATCTCGGGGGAAAGCTCGGCTCGTGGCCCTTCAAGCTCTCCGGCGGCGAAACGGAGTGGGTGAGCCACGGCTTCCACGCGTTCTTCCGCCACTACTACAACCTCAACCGCTTCCTCGACGGGCTGGGCATTCGCCAGAAGTTCAAGGCGATCTCCGACTACCGCATCGTCTTCGCCGGCGGCGACGAGCTCACGTTCGGTGAGCTCGACAACACGCCCATCTTGAACCTGCTCTCGCTCGCGCGGCGCGGCGTGTATCGCCTGGGCGATGCGCTCAAGTCGCCCACGCGCGACCTGATGGGCCTCTTCCTCGAGTACGACTCGAAGAAGACCTTCGAGCAGCTCGACGGCATGTCGTTCGCGGAGTTCGACCGCCTCGCGAAGCTGCCCCCGCGGCTCAAGCTGGCCTTCAACACCTTCGCGCGCGCGTTCTTTTCAGACGAGCACGTGCTCTCGATGGCTGAGCTGGTGAAGAGCTTTCACTTCTACTTCCTCGGACACGACATCGGCCTCACCTACGATCACCCTGCCGAAGACTACGAGGCGTCGCTGCTCACGCCGATTCGCGCGCACCTCGCGCAGCGGGGCGTGACGCTGAAGCTCGGCACCCGGGTGACGCAGCTCGCGCGCGAGAACGGCGCCTTCCAGGTGAACGGCGCCCCATTCGACAAGGTGGTGCTCGCGACCGACGTGGTGGGCACCAGGGCCATCGTCACCGGCGCGCGGGGCCTCGAGGGCCTTTCTTCGAAGCTGGGCGACCTCGAGCCCGGGCAGCGCTACGCGGTGCTGCGCCTGTGGATCGACAAGGCCGCGCGCCAGACGTTGCCGGTGTTCGTGATCTCGGATCGCGTGCGGTTGCTCGACGCCATCACTTTCTACGAGCGCACCGAGGCGGAATCGGGGCGCTACGTCGAGCGCCATGGTGGGTCGGTGCTCGAGCTGCACAGCTACGCGGTGCCCGACGACCTTCCGGATGATCAGGTCAAGCCGTTGCTGCTCGAGGAAGCGTTCAAGTTCCTTCCGGAGCTGGTGGGCATGAAGGTGCGCGATGAGCACTTTCAGCTGCGGCGCGACTTCACCTCGTTTCACCTCGGGGCTGACGCGAAGCGGCCGGGCACCGAGAGCGGAGTGCCGGGACTGGTGTGCGCGGGTGATTGGGTGAAGCTGCCCTTTCCCTCGATGTTGATGGAGGCCGCGTTCAGCAGCGGCCTGGTGGCGGCGAAC
>JAYVNA010000283.1:0-16814 GCA_043758715.1 Archangium sp. | reverse complement strand
TGCTCAGCTTCGACGAGTTGATGTGGCTGGGTCAGACCGCGAGCGCTCACATCGATTACGAATCAGCCGAGCTCGCCTTCGACAAGGCAGCGCAGCGTGACGCGCCGGCCGAGGCGCTCGGGCGCGCGCGCGTGATGCTGGCGCGGCTGCTGGGCGAGCGGCTCAATCGCAAAGACGACGCGATGAGGTGGATGAACCGGGTGATCGCCGAGCAACCGGGCACCCAGGCCGCCACCTACGCGCAGAGCTGGATGGCCGGGAAGTGAAGCGGGAGATTCACGCTTCATGGTGAACAAGTAAGCTGGGTCAGCGGGTCAGGCGCTCGTTCTCGAGCAGGTTTCTCAAGCGCTCCTGTTCCTTGCGGGCGATGTCGAGCTCGCGGCGCAGCTGCTGAACGCGCTGGTCCCAATCTGCGCGGACCTTGTCGGCTTGCTCCAGCCTGACGCGCAGCTCGAGCTGGTTTTGTTCGAGCTCGTGAATGCGGGCGAGCAATTCTTCGGGGTCGAAGGCCGAGAGTTCCCCCACCCGGGCGCGCAGTTCTTTCGCCTCGTGCTGGGCCTTCTCGAGTGCGTCACGGAGCTCGCTCTCCTCGGAGGAAGGCATGTGTCTGAGTTTCGCGCGTGGCACAGTGCTCCGCCATGGCTGATCGCATTGCCGACTTCTTTGCAGAGAAGACCGCCCGCCGCGGGACCGCGCTGATCGTCTTCCTGGGGTTGATCTTCGCCTTCCGGCAGCTGGCGGTGATGCTGGTCTTCTTCATTCTCTTCGAGCGCGCGCTCTTCCTCTCGGCGGGTTTCCTGTCGCGGCGCTTCAAGTGGAAACGGCTGCCCGCGTTCCTGCTGGTGCTGGTGGTCGCGGCCGGAGCGCTCACGCTGACGGGCTGGCTCTCGGCGGGGAGGGTGGCGCAGGCGTTCAGAGATCTTCGCACCGCGGTGCCCGAACGCATCGCGGCGGTGCGTCAGCACCCGTGGTTCATCGAAGCGCAGGAATATTTGCCCGACTCGGATGATCTCGCGAAGCAGGCCGAGCACTACGCCGACGACGTCGCAAAGTCAGCGGCCGCCGTCGGTCGCGCGTTCTTGATGGCCACGGTCGGTCTCATTCTCGCGGTGGTCTACTTCCTCGATGAGGAACGCATTCGCGCGTACCGCGACTCGCTTTCGTCACGCACGTTGTTCGGCACGCTGGTGCGCTGGTGTGAACACCTCGCCGAAGCGGTGAGCCTCACGGTGCAGCTGCAGTTGGTGGTGGCCGCCTGCAACACGGTGCTGACGTTGCCGGTGCTGCTGCTCATCGGCGTCGGTCACGTGCCGGGGTTGATGCTGCTCATCTTCGTCAGCGGCCTCATTCCCGTGGTGGGCAACATCATCAGCGGCTGGGTTTTGATCGTGCTCGCCTTCCAGGTGAAGGGCTGGCTGGGGGTGGGCATCTTCGTGGTGCTCACCTTCGTGCTGCACAAGATCGAGGCGTACTACCTGAACCCGCGGCTCACGGCCCGGCACGTCGATCTCCCCGGGTTCGTGCTGATCTTGTCCCTGCTGGCCTGGGAGCACCTGCTGGGTTTCGCGGGCCTCTTCGTCTCTTTTCCGGTGCTCTATCTCATCGGAAAAATCCGCTCGGAGTTCCGGGAAGAAGACGGGCCCCTCACTGTCCAAATGGCCACAGCCCCTGCCACCACGGGCGCCGAACCCCCGCGAGGTTGACCCGCGGAGGTGACGAACCGGTGGCCACCGGGGCCCGGCTCTGGGGCAATTCCTCGAGCGGCACGAGCGCCTCGAGCAGCTGATCTTCGAGCACCTCGAGGCCGCCCTGCTGCCACGACGGAGGCAAGGCGCCCGGCTCTGCGCGCAACGAGCTCAAGGTGCGCCGCAGCAGCTCGAGCTCGACGCCGAGCACCACGTTCGCCACCCGGCGCATGTCGGCGGGCTTGACCTTCACCACGTCTGAGAGCTGCGACCACAACGCCTCGAGAGAACCGGGCCGCTCCTCCGGGTTCCGGGCGAGCGCGCGGGAGAGCACCGCGCTCAGGCCGATGTTCGATTGGGGGTGATGTTGCGGCCGCCAGCTCGGCTCCCCGGTGAGGGTGGCCTGCAAGGTGGCAAGCGCGCTGGAGCGGCGAAAGGGCCGCTCGCCGGTGAGCAGTTCCACCAGCACGGTGCTCAGCGAGAACACGCGCGCCCGTTCGTCGATGACGTCGGCGCGGGTGGCGTGCTCGGGCGAAAAGTTTTCCCACCGCGGGGTCACCAGCACGCCTTGCGCGGGGGCGCGCGCCAGCTCGAGCGCGAGGCTGTGATGCGGCTCGGGAAAGAGCTGCACCCGCTGGCGCACGTCGATGCCGAACGACTCGATGGTGGGCACCATGCGCCAGGCCGCGCTCTGATTCGGAATGACCGCCCAGCCGCGGCACAACATGCCGGCCAGCGCGAGCCACACGTCGATGGGCAGCAACCTTCCCTGCCGGGTCAGTGCCAGCACCAGCTGCCGGCCGGAGACGCCGACGAACCGTTCTTGCAACACCTCGACCGCGGTGTGCGTGCGCCGCACTTCGAGCACCCGGCGAAACGGGTCGGGCAGGCTGGCGAGGGCGCGCGTCTCGGCTTCGAGTTGGGTGAGGAGTTCCTGGTCGCGCGACACCAGGTCAATCGAGCGCTCGAGGACCAGCGGGACGTCGAGGCCGTCGACGGGCGGAGCGCTCCAGGTCTCGCTCAAACCACCGACGCTGATCCGCTCGGGCGTCATCGCCTCATGTCTAACGGCCCAGACGTCAGTGCGTTCCCGGCGTCACTTCGACCAGCCGGGCGCGCAGGGTGCGCGTGATGTTGCCTGGTGCACCAACGAAGTCGCTCTTCTCGAGGTTCTTCACCGAGGCCATGAACTCGTCGGCCTTCCACACGTATTCCTTGCCGGTCCAGCCGTGGGTGGCGACCAGGTACTCGACGCCGTCTTTCTGGAAGTGGCCTTCGATCACCGCCCAGTGCGCGCGCTTGCCGTCGTAGAGGCCGGGGTTGCCCACGTTGTCGACGTCGAAGCCGATGAGTGCGGGGTGCCCCTTGTCGAGCACCGCGTGCAGTTCCTTCAGGGTGAAGTCGTTGTTGACGGTGGCCTTGTAGCCGAAGGTCCGCGCGAGGGAGGCGAGTTGGCTCGCGTAGAACATCTCGCCCTGGGTGGTGAAGCCCTTGGCTTTCGCGTCATCGAGCAAGCGGCGGTTGGTGTCGGCCGGAACCGAGTGGCTGTCCCAACGCACCACGTCTTCGTTGCGCACGTAGGGGTTCAGGTTGCGCGCGTCTTTGCGGTCCCAGAAGTCCATCACCATGCCCAACGCGTAGAGGCCGCAGGTCGGGCCGTCCTGCACGCGGCCGGGGACGTCGGCGCCGAGCTTGAGCGCCTTGTTCATTTCAGCGGTGAGCGCGGCGCGATCGACCGGCGAGAAGGCGGTGCCGTTGGTCATCGTGACGGCGAGCGGGTCGGGCCTGGCGACCGGCGGGGTGGTCACGGTCGAGGTCGTCGGCTGCGTCACCGGAATGCGAACGCCAGGTCGAATCGGAGGAGGCATGCGACATTGTCGGACATGCCCCCACGTAAGTTTTGTAGCGCGCGTTGACTCGTAACGCCTCGAAACTGTTCAGGCTCCGAGCACCTGGCGGGCGCGATTGTAATACGCGTCGCGGCTGGCCTTGCCGTTGTACCCGCCGTTCACGCGCAGGGTGATGGCGTCGAAGTTCCCGGCGTCGGCGTAGCTGTTCAAGTTTCGGCTGTTCCAGAACCACTGCGCGATGCGGAAGCCGACTTCGGGCGTGGCGGCGATGGTGGGGTTGTTCACGAGGTCGAGGCCGAGCGCGGCGCCTGCGGCGGTGTAGTTCGAGCGGCCGGTCAGCTGAATGGGACCGCGGCCCTTGAAGCGCACGCCGTCACCGGGCTGGGTGTTGCCGAGATCGCGGCGGCCTTCGTACGCGGCGCCCGAGGCGATCTCTTCGAAGTACCGAAGCTCGCCGCTCTCGTGCGCGAGCTGCGCGAGGAACGCGGCCTGGCGCTGCGGGGTGTTGATGTGGCCCTCGGCCATCGCCGCGTTGAGGAACGGCAGGTAGCGGTTCGCGTTCGCGTCGGACAGGTTCGGCATGATCGCCTTGAGCTGGCCCGCGCTGATGCCTCCCGTGGTCGGTCCCGGAACCGGAGTCGTCGGCGTCACTGGCGCCGGCCCCGACCCACCCGGCAGCCGCAGCGTCTGGCCCACGTAGATGAGGTTCGGGTTGCTGATGCCGTTGAGCGACGCGAGGGTGGAGACGGAGGTGTTGAAGCGCGAGGCGATGCCGCTGAGCGTGTCTCCTGAGCGCACGGAGTAGCTGCTGCTGCCCTGCGCCGGCGCGGGCGTCGGAGTGGTGGTGACGGGCGCGGCGCTGGGGCCGACCGAGAGGCGCTGGCCCACGTAGATGAGGTTCGGGTTGCTGATGCCGTTGCGCGACGCGAGCGCGGCGACCGAGGTGCCGAAGCGCGCGGCGATGGCGCCGAGGGTATCGCCGGAGCGCACGGTGTAGCTCTGCGTGCTGCTGTTGCCCGACAGGTTCACCGGTGCCGCGGGCGTCGAGTCGAAGCCGTCGGGGATCTGCAGCGTGCGGCCCGCGTAGATGACGTTCGGGTTCGCGATGTTGTTGGCGCGCGCGAGGGCGGCGACCGAGGTGTGGTAACGCGATGCGATGCTGCTGAGCGAGTCACCGGAGCGGATGGTGTAGCTGGTCATGCTTCAATATCGGCATCGCGGAGCGGTGGGTATTTCCGGGTTGTTGCTCAATCGTTTGACAGGTGGCACACGGAGGTCGCAGGCCGAAATGCAGGTGCCGCACCTACACGGTGCTGCTGCCTTGAGGAACGTGGGGGTTCGGGGCTCGAGGGCGGTGCGCGAGACGTGCGGGCTCTCGGCGGGGCGTTTTCTTCACGAAGTGGCTCGAGCTTCGGTTCTGCGGGTTGCGGATGTCTTCACAAAACGCGTTCTCCACGCACCTCCGTACGGAAAGAGGGTCACGAAGAGCGCGAACTGCGTTTTGTGAAGATATCCGCAACAACGCTTCGCTGACTCCGTTCCAGAAAGTCACGCGCCGCGAGGCCTGCTCGTTTCAACACCAACGCGCACCCCTCGATCACCCACGCACCTGAGGCTGTTTGCAGTCGGCCTCCCTGACCTCGCGGTGAGGGTGACCGACTTGCAGTACGGCGCTGACCAGCGAGGATGCCACCCGTGCGCCGTGCCCTCCCCCTCTTCGCCTTCATCGCCATCGCGAGCTGCCAGCAGCAGGCGTGTCCCTCGAGGGCGGGCGGCCCGTGCAACCCGCGCCAGCCCAACTGCCCTGACGGCTACAGCTGCGCGTTGGCGGAAGTCTGCACGCACACCTGCGAGCAGGCGAGCGATTGCTGGGTGAAGGTCGGCAACGGGTGCCGCATCACCTGTGCTCCAGGCCAGCGCCTGTCCGACGGCGGCTTCTGCACCGACCAGGGCGACGGCGAATACTGCCCTGAGACCCTGACGATGGAGTGCGTGTCGGGCTACTGCCAACTCCCCGAGTGTCTGACGAGTCCGTGCGACTACGACCTCTACGGCCCCTCGGATTGGAAGGGCAACCGCGACCAGGGGCCGCAGCAGTGATGCGCGTAATCGCCTGCTGGCTCCTGTTGGGCCTGATGGGCTGCGGCGCGTTCGCAGCACCGGGACGGCCCTGCACGAAGCACGAAGACTGCGCGGGTCTGAAGAACGGCTACTGCGCGAAGGCGGAGATCTGCACCCGCGAATGCGGCGGCCCCTCGATCGCATGCCCTGAGAACTCGACCTGCAGCCTGCAGGGCGCGCGCAGCGTGTGTTTGCCGAGCTGTGAAGGTGACGGTGATTGCCTCACGGGCTTCAGCTGCCGGAGCTCGGTGTGTCAGCTGACGAACCCGATGGAGCCTCCGCTGAAGTAGCGCGTAAAGTCCTGCCTATGAAGATGATCGTCGCCATCATCCGGCCCGAGCGGCTCGAGGCCGTCGAGGAAGCCCTGAAGAAGGTCCTCGACGAAGGAGACCACTACCGCATCACCGTCGACACCGTGGAAGGTCACGGCCGACAGGAGGGCGAAGTGGAGTTCTTCCGCGGGCAGCAGGTGCGTGCCGGGAAGATTCAGAAGACGCGCATCACGGTGAGCGTGAACGACGCGTACGTGGACAAGACGGTGGACGCGATTCTCGCCGGGGCGCGCAGTGAAGGCGGCGGCGCGGTCGGTGACGGGAAGATCTTCGTCTTGCCGTTGGAGCAGGTGATTCGCATTCGCACCGGCGAGCGCGGCGGTAGCGCGATCTAACCCTCCCTCTTGCCTCCCTCTCCCCGCTCCCCGCGGGGGAGAGGGTCGGGAAGAGGGCAAACTCGAGATGAAACTCCATCACGAAGTACTCACCGCCCCAGACGCCAGGCCCACGAAGGTGGTGCTCTTCGTGCACGGCATTCTCGGCACCGGCGCAAACCTCCGCAGCCACTCCCGCCGCTTCATTCAATCGCGTCCCGAATTCCAGGCCGTGCTGATCGATCTCCGCGCGCACGGCGATTCGCAAGGCGTGGAAGGCCCCGACACCCTCGCCAACTGCGCGAACGATCTCGAACAAACCGCTCAATCGCTCAGCCTCCCGGTGCGCGCCGTCGTCGGTCACTCCTTCGGCGGCAAAGTCGCCCTCGAGTACGCCCGTGTCGCGAGCGGACTCGAAGCAGTGATGACGCTCGACTCCACCCCGGGCACGCGCATCGACGCGCGCGGCAGCGAGTCGACCCTGCAAGTGATCACGATGCTCGACGGCATGGAGCGCACCTGGCCCACCCGCGAGGCCTTCATCGCCGCGGTCGAAGGTCACGGTGTCGCGCGTTCCCTCGGCCAGTGGCTCGCGATGAACCTCGAGCCGCGGCAGGGCGCGTTCACGTTCAAGCTCTCGATGCCCCGCATCCACGCGCTCATCGATGACTACCTCGCGGTCGATCTCTGGCCAGTGGTGGCCGACGCCGCGCGCACGCAGCAGGGCCCGCGCCTTCACCTCGTCGTCGGAACGAAGTCGACCGTGTACTCACCCGAAGAGCTCACTCGCGCGCGTGAACTCGAGGCGCAGTCAGCAGGTCACGTGACCGTGGACCTGCTCAACGCCGGTCACTGGGTCCACGTCGAAGATCCGCAGGGACTTTCCGAGGTGTTGATGAGACGCCTCACCTGAGGGAGGCAGTCAGTAGAGCGGATCCCGTTTCGCTCGGGCGCGCAGCAGGTCGCGAACGATCCATCCTGAGAGCGAAATTCCCACGGCCACCCACGCCGCAGTCGGGGCATCGTACTGAACGAAAGACATCGCGAGGAACGCCGTCGCCGTCGGCACCGCGAGCCACTTCGCGCCCGTCAGATTGATCGGCAGCTTCTTGCGCATCGTCTGCAGCACGCCGTACCCGAGCACCACGAGCGTCAACGCCGTCACCGGTAACGCAATCAACGTGAGCACGAGATCGACGTTGCCACCGCGCGGCATCACCAACTCCGCCGCGACGTCCTTCATGCGCGGTTCCTGATTCGGAGCGGACGCCGCCAACAACGACCGTGCCTCTTCCGCGGTGATCTCGATCTTCTTCGGAGGTGCCTTCTTCTCCTCAACCTTCGGCGGTTCCGCCGCCGCCTCGCTCTGGGGCGCTCCGCAATGCGGGCACGTTTTGGCGAGGGCGAACATCCACTTTTCACAGGCCCTGCATGCGACGCGGTCCGTCATCACCCGTGCATGACAAAGGTGCTCGTCCGCGTCCACCCGCGTACCGTGCGCACGTGTTGCCCTTGCTCCTCACGCCGGTGCTGATTGGCGTGTCCATGCTGGTGCAGCGGCCGCTGTCTCGCGCGCTGGGCATCATCGGACCCGTGTGGCCATTGGTGCCCTTCGCCCCAACGGTGCGCTGGCGAGATCGGCTGACCATTCGGGGAGCGGGGCTGCTCTTCACCTTCGCCCTCGTGCTCGGCGGAATCTTTCTGCAGACGAGCCGCGAGCAGCGCTTCCTTCCCCGCGTGAAGGTGATGGAAGGACTGGCGGCAGACCAGGCCGGGGTGCGGACGAACGATCTCATCACCGCGGTCGACGGCGTTCCGGTCGACGACTTCGCCGCGGTGCGCGACCAACTTCTTCGGGGCGGAACGAGCAGCCGGCTCACACTGCTCCGCGAGGGCGTGGTGCTGGTGAAGACCGTGCCCCTGCGTGAAGGCGTGCTCGGCGTGCAGCCCAGCGGTGAACAACGAGACGTCGCCCGCGGCGAAGCCCTCCAAAAGGCCGCGTGGATGCTGAGCGCCCTCCCCGTGCTCTACGCGCGAAGCATCGCCGGCATGACCCAGGCCGCTGCCACGCCCGGACCCAGCAAGGGCCCGCCGCTGTGGTTGCTCACCATCTCCCTCTCCCTGGCGTTCTCGTGGTGGCTGTCGTTGGCCCTCGAGGTGGGCGCGTTGGGCGTGGGGGTGATGCGCGACCGCACGGCTGTGCTACGGCCCCGCTCGTGATCAACCTGAAGGACCACGACTTCGAGGGCTTCGCCACCGCGCTGGCGCCCACGTCGCTCAACCGCACCGAGCACCTCAAGCTCTTCGCGGCGGTCTTCAGCCATGGCGCCCAGCACCTCGACGACTTGAAGAAGGCCCCGCAGGTGCGCGCGACCGTGCGCGATTGGGTGCTCGGCAACGGCACGCTCCCGAAGCTGCAGACCATCGAGCGCCGCAAGGCCGACGACGGCTTCGTGAAGTACTTGTTCGAGTCTCCGCTCGGCGGCCGCTTCGAGGCCGTGCGCATTCCCCTCTTCGACACCAAGTACATCGTCTGCATCTCGAGCCAGGTCGGCTGCGCGCTCGCCTGCGACTTCTGCATGACCGGGAAGATGGGCTTTCAGCGCAACCTCGAGACCTGGGAGATCGTCGAACAGGTGCTCCAGATTCGCGCCGAAGCCGATCGCCCCGTGCGCGGCGTGGTGTTCATGGGCATGGGTGAGCCGCTGCTCAACTACGCGAACACCACCCGCGCGGCGCGCATCATGTGCCACCCCGCAGGCCTCGCGATCGGTGCCAAGAGCATCACCTTCAGCACCGCGGGCTGGGTGCCGGGCATTCGCAAGTACCGCGCGGATCAGCTGCCGTTTCGACTCGCCTTCTCGGTGACCTCGGCGATCCCGAGCAAGCGCGCGAAGGTGCTGCCGGTCGAGAACACCTGGCCGCTGCCGACCCTGGTCGAGGAGATCAAGCGCTACGCCGAAGAGACCGGCACCCGCGCGATGATCGCCTACGTGATGATCAGCGGGTTCAATGTCGGGCGCGAAGATGCCGAGGCGCTGCGGGACACGTTTGCCGATGTGCCGGTGATGATCGATCTGATCGACGTCACGGATCCCACCGGAAAATACTTGCCGCCCACGCCCGAGGAGTTGAAGAACTTCCGGGATTTGTTGCAGATGGTGAAGGCTCCCATCGCGCGGCGGTATTCGGGCGGGAAGGACATTGGCGCGGCTTGCGGGACGCTCGAGGCGTCTCAGCGTGGTGGGAGCGTCTTCGCGGTCTAGCCCTCTCCCCGACCCTCTCCCCCGCGGGGGAAAGGGAGAGCAGCTGCGGTCAGCTCAGCGGGTGACTTTGAACTCGACCCGGCGGTTCTTCGCCCGGCCCTCTTCCGTGTCGTTGGTATCGACCGGCTGACTCGAACCAAACCCGCGCGACTCGAGCCGCTGCGGATCGACGCCCTTGCTCTCGAGGTACTTCTTCACCGCCAGCGCCCGCTCTTCAGACAAGGGCTGATTGGCCGCCGGCTCACCGGTGATGTCGGTGTGCCCCTCGATGGTCAGCCTCGAGATCGACATGGTGGTGGTGAGAATTTTCGCGACGGCGTCGAGCAGATCCATCGACGAGGGCTCGATCTCCGCCTTGCCGTGCGCAAAGCCGATGGTCTCCTTCACCACGATGCTGTCGCCCTCGAGCACGACCAACGAAGACACATCGCGCGGTTCCTCGACCCTGGGCACGGTGACGCAGCCCGTTCCCAGGAACAGCACCACCGGAAGCCAGCGCGCCATCGGCATAGGCTCTCATTAGCACCGACTGTGATTCCGGCGGCGAACCCACTCGAGCAGTGTTAGCTGCCCGGCCATGAACGCTTTGTTCCACGCGCACTCCGGCCTCCGCTTTCTCGTGCTTCTCCTGGGCATGGTGTGCCTCGTGGTGTTCGGGGTCGGGCTGGCCACCAACAAACCGTTCGGCAAGGTGCACCGCATTCTCGGCGCGAGCTTCGCGGGCTCGCTGCACCTGCAGGTGTTGCTGGGCCTCACGTTGGTCGCCATGGGCCGCTGGTACCCGGCGCTCGCGGGCCACCTGGCGATGATGCTGCTCGCCGCCGCCGCCGCTCAGGCCGCGATGACGGTCAATCGCAAGCGCGCGGTGCCGGGCATGAAGTTGCCGCTCATCGGCGTGGCGGTGGCGCTGCTGCTCATCTTCGGCGGCGTGATGGCCATCGGGCGCGGGCTGTTCACGATGACCCCGCAGGGCTGATCAGGCGAAGTTGAAGAGGAAGCGCAGCCCCTCGACGGGCTCCACCACGTCGCCGGGCGCCAGCGCCGCGCGCGCGGTCACCGACCCATTGACCCGCAAGGCGAACGGACCGTGCGCGAGCCGGAACGGGTCGGCGCTCTCGTCGAACACCACCCACTGGCCTTCGATCGATCGATAGAGGGTGCACGACACGTTCGGCGCCACGCCCACCAGGCGCACCAGCGCGTTGGTCGACACCCCGACGTCCGTGCGCAGCGGGTTGAGCACCACGTCAGCCATCACGCTCTCGACATCGGGCGTGCGAGACAGCAGCGAGAGCATCGCGCGGCCGCCCGAGACCACCACCCCACGCCAATCGGGATCGAGCCGGGGCGCGCGTTCACGCAAGCGAAGCCAGGCCGCGGCGGCGCGGGGCCACTCGCGGGTCTGGCTGACGAAGCCCAAGGACACCGAGCGCAGCGCCGGCGCGCAGTCGAGCTGAGCGAGCCGCTCGAGGGTGAGGGCCGCGAGAATGTCGGGATCTTCGCCGCCGGTCGCCCGGCCGGTGGCCGGCCCGGAGAACAACGCGATGGCGATGCGGGGCAGCAGGCGAGCGACCGGCAAGCGGGCGAGCTGCTTCAAGTGCCAGGCGAGGCCCGGAGCGCTGGTGACCGCCTGGCGGCTGAGCGTGAGGCTCGAGAGCATCCCGCGGTTGCTCCAGGTGACGTCGGCGAGGTGGCCGCGCACCGATTCAGCGAGGCCGAAGAGCTGGCGGCGGCGGGCGTCGTCATCGGCGAAGGGCGCTTCGCTCAGCCAGGTCGCCAGGGGATCGCCCGATTCTTCAAGTTGATCGCGGTACACCGCCCAGGTGTCGTCGTCGTCCGACGCGCCGAGCATCGACTCGAGATCGTGGTGCTGCGGCTGCGCGCGGTGAAGGGGCCGATCGCGGAACTCGAGCACCAGCCCGGGGTGTACGTAGAGGCTGTCGCCTTCGCGCACCGGCACCTGGCCCGAGCTGAGCAGCTCATGACCACACAACGACGCGCGCAGCGAAGGCGCGGTGACGCGCACGAAGGGGTTGTTCGCTTCGGTGCCGATCAACAGATCGCCCGCGCCGTGCGGGCCCAGCCGTAGCCTCGCTTCGCGCCCCGGCCCCACGCGCAATGGCGTGCCTTCGCGGAGCGTGAAGCGCTCCCCGAGCCGCGCGGGCGGTGACTCCGGTGGGACGGCGATGACGATGGCTTCCATGGCGGGTGCGGGCGCGCACCGTACCCGAAGGCAGCCCCCGTGCGCAGCCACGCCGAACGCTCGGGTTATTTCCCGAAAAACCGGTACGAGTTCACGACCGCGGTGTTGCCGCCGTCTTCCTGCGTCTCGAAGCCGGTGAGCACGATGCCCTCACTGGCGGCGTTGATGTTTTCCCAGCGCACGGCGGTGCGGAACTCGGTGGTGGGCAGCGGAAAGTCGTTCCAGCTGCCGCCGTCGAAATACACCACGCGATCGGGCGCCTGACCCACGGCCCAGACTTCGCCGGCGGGCGTCACGTCGAGCTGCGCGAGGCGGAAGGGCGCGGTGTAGACGAGGCCGAAACCGCCGTCGGCCTGCAGCTTGTGAATCTCGCCGTGCTGCGCGGAGTTCGAGCGGCCGAGCACGTAGACCTGGTTGCCGGTGCCGTCGATCGAGTTGAAGCCGTCGTCGTAATAGGTGTCGACCAGGTTGCCGACCGACACCGGCGTGCCGTCTTCGCGGTAGATGACGCCTGACGCCGTCTGGGTGTTCGAGTCGTAATCGCCGCCCACCGCGAAGACTTCGCCCGAAGGCAGGCGGTAGACGTCGTGCAAACGGACTTCTGGGTGGAGGGCGGGATCGGTGGTGGCCACCAGCCCGCCGGTGCGCGTCCAGTGGCAGATGCTGAAGGGGTAGCCAACGAACCACGCTTCATCGGCCGTGACCGGGGTGAGGGCGTACTGCCAGGCGTCGGTGACGCCGCCATCCTGCGCGATGCATGAACTGACATCGACGGGCGTGTTGCTGCCTTCGAAGTGGGTGGCGTACGTGCGGTAGGTGACCCAATAGTCCGTCATCGAGAAGCCGCGCAGCTGGACCGTCTCGGTGCGCACGTCGAGCTGGGTGGTGCGGGGAATGGTGATCACTCCGCCGTCGACGAAGCGGTACTCGAAGTGGGTGAAGTTGCTGCTGCCCGCGGCGTTCGCTTCGAACGAGCCGATCACGTGAAAGCGGTTCAAGGACTCGGTCATCAGGCCGGGCGCGACGGTGTAGAAGATGCTCGAGCGGGCCGACATCCAATCGAGTTGAGGGCAGAGGAACTGGGGGCAACCCGCGTCGGCCGTGCCGCCGCCGCCGCCCGTCGCGGCTCCGCCACCGGTCGCGCTGCCGCCACCGACCGCACCACCGCCGCTGCCACCGGTCGCCGCGCCGCCGCCGGTAGACGAGCTGGCGTCGGGCGCACAGCGTCCGCCGTCACAGAATTGGGAGTACGCCCCGTCGAAGTTGAAGCAGCCGCTGGAAGTCGCGACGGTGAGGATCAGCACGAGACGCCAGGTCATGAGACCTGAGCTTGTATCAGCCTTGGCCTCAGCGCGAGCGGCCGTGCACGCGCCCGTCGGCGCCGACCGTCACGGCGAAGGGCACCAGGGTGACGCCGTACTTGCGCGCCAGGTCCTTGCGCTGGGAGACGTCGATGGAGATCACGCGGTGCCCTTCTTTCTCCAGCCGCGGCTTCACCTCGTGGCACTCGCTGCAGAGCGGGTGCGTGAAGAGCACCACCAGGTTTTCTTCGGGGAGCACGCCGAGCTGTTCGAGGTCGATGCGCTCGAGCAGGCCGCCCTTGATGCCGCGCAGCTTCGCCAGCAGCTTGTAGACCTCGCAGCCCACGCACAGCCCGGTGCTGACGGCGAGCCCCGCGAGTGCGGCCACCGTGCCCCCCAGCACGGTGCCCAGGGTGACGAAGCCGGCCGCTGACGCCACTGCCGCTGAGAGGAGAAAGACCGCGCCGATGATGTTCGCAAAGCGGGGCGCGCGGCTGTCTTCGAGCTCGCCCTCACCGAAGCGGGGCTGAATGACCTCGAAGTAGAAGACGCAGGGAAGGCAGTACTTGCGGCCGAACAACACGGAGACGGCGAGCTGAGTGCCGAGCAACCCGAGCAGGGGCCAGAAGCCGGTGAGCACGGCGACGAGGCTGCCGGTCGCGACCACGAGCTGGTTGAAGCGGGGGGCGCGGGCGTCGATCACCAGAAGGTCACGCCAGGGGTCAGCCCGGCGGGTGAAGGCAGGAAGCGTGGTGGTCGACATGCGTCCACCGTAACGGATGAATATCCGTCATGCAAGACGACCTCCGTTATGACGGACGGGCGGAGTTACCGCGTTTGCCCGATCACTTCAGCAATGAGGGGGAGCCGCTTCCAATGGGCCTCGAGGCGCTCGACCAGCAGGGTCGTCACCGGAAGCGAGCGGCGGACCGTGGCCCATTCATCCATTGCTCGTTGCACCACGTCACGGACGAGAGCGACGACTGCGGCCGGTTCTGCGCCGACCCTCTGCGCAAAGGAAGCGAAGCGCGCCAGCGAAAGTTGGTCCCACGCTTTGGTCTTTGCCAGATTGAGGGCGAGCGCATCGTGCTCGATGAACTCGATGGTTGAGACCAGATCATATGCGGGTGAAAGCTGGGCAGTGAGGCGGTCGGGGTAGATCAACGACCAGTTCTTGATGTGAGCGTCGGCGTTCGCGCTGACGATGATGAACGTCAGCCTCCGGATGAACTCCTCGAACGAAGACTGCCCCGCGGTTCGGAGGATGATTTTCCCGATCGTCTCGTAATTGGTGGACCCGTACTTTGATCTCGAATCTGGATACACGTTGCGGATTTGGGCGAAGTCCTCGATGTGAATTCGCCTGTCCTTCGATGGTCGATCAAAGCGACGGATCGCAAATGCCATCCCATCAGCGGCCGCAATGCCTTGCGGCAGCCCTGTCAAATCCGTCATGGGGATGAGGTCGATCAACGGGATCTCGATGCCGACCTGCTTCGCCCAACTCATGGTGGCGAACTCATTCTCCGGTACGCCAACGAAGCGATTGCCGGGCAACTTCACTATCCAGTCGCCCCCGCGACCACTCGCGGGCAGCGTCATTCCTCGCCCCTCGCGGATCATCGAGAGCTTGGGCTGAACGCCCGCCAGGGAGAACTTAAGTGGACTGGCTTCATCCTGGTGCGCTGTGGGTTCGGTCGCGGCAAGTTCATCGGAGAGAGGAACCACGACGGTCGCCCGGACATCGCCGGGCAGGTCCTCTCCGAGGCGCGAGAGGAGGAAGAACTCGCGCTCAGGAGCCACGTCCATGCGAACTGCGAGCAGCTCGCGCAGTCGCCCCTCAGGTAGAAGGTTCGAAAAAAATGCAGGCAGACGCATTCGAGCCCGATGCACCGCGTTGATGTCATCCTCAAAGAGCTGTCCCAGGACGGGTCGTCGAGGGAGGTCGCGATACGCCTCCGAGAGCGCGAATTCCGTCTTGTCGTTCGAGGACAAAATGAGATCGCCAACGTGGTTTGGCCCCAGGTGGATTGAAAGGACCCCCAGTGGGTTCGAAGTCTCCTCGTTCATGGCGAGTCCTCCACCAGCATCGAATTCAGTGAAGGTCGATCGGTCTCGTCCCAGCGAGCGCGGCGGTCCAGGAAGTCAGCGACCATTGCGCTCAGCCTTGCAGCCCGGCGCTGGGCGAACGGCCGACCAGCGCGGGCGGCCGCCACATCTTCCCGGTCGAGCCCGAGACTCGCGAGAATCGAATCGTCGACATACAGACCACCGAGCAATTCCCACAAACGTTTGTGGCTCATGGGCCGCTGAATGAGCCGACCAAAAATGCTCGCACGCGCGGCTTCTTCTGTCGCTTCGCCGCTGGGGCCCTCGACCAGCGGCTGAACGCTTGCGGAGCCGAACCTCGCGATGAGCGCTGCGCCATCGAGCGGCTCGCCTGAGGCCAAATCTCGTGGACGGAGTTCCAACAGCGCGAGCAGATACAGCCGAGTCTGCACTGATTTGAGGCTGTATTCGCCGGGTTGAAGCGGGGGCGGACGCTTGGGCAAGAGTGCCATCAGGCGCTGGACCTCGACCTCCTCATCGAGCCCTTGAATCGCTTGGAGCGTTTCCCGCAAATAGGCCTGCTCGTGGGCCCAGTGTTTGTTGGTGATGGCGCCACGCCACACCCAGCGGGAAAGAAGTTCGCGCGAGCGCGGATTGGGTGAAGGGTGAAAGTGGAAGAACCGGGTGAGTGCTACCACCGGAAATCCGTAGGGCAGGAGTTCTGCGTGAGCGATGTGCGCGTCATGGCGCAGGAAGGACAGTGCCTTCCTGAGCGCTGCTGCCGTTTGCGGGAGCGCTGAACCCAACTTGGGATTGGACAGCGCTTTGTGGTCCATCTTCGTGACGTCCAAACCGGCTACCGCTGCTGCAGTCTGAAGGAAGAGGTTGTCGCGAAGCTGGCCGAAGCCGAGGTCTTCCACGCTCTTCTCGAGGCCCTCCAGCGAATTCGGATTCTGGGTGCCGAACCCCTCGTGCAGCGCCTTGAAGACTTCCGCCTTCCTCAGCGGTTTCCCGGAAGCGTTCGTTCGGTCGAAGATGAGACGGGCCGTTTTCTCCTCATCGGCGATCACGACGTAGGCGGGAACCTTGTACTCGCGAATCGCCTTGCCGACTTCGAGGGCCCGTCGCTGAGCAGGTTCTGCAAGCGAGCCTCGTTTCGCAGCGATCCAGGTCATGAGATTCACCGCGTCGAGCGCATGGAACAGCGGGAGCGCGAACTCCGGCCAGGGCTCGCCGATGCCGACCGTCATGAGCTCGTCCCGATCGAGGGCGAAGGCGATACGAAAGCGATCGTCAGCGGGCTCGCCAGACGAGAGCAGGACACCCGCAAGAGAGGTCAGGCGCTGTTGACCGTCGAGGACGAACAAGAGCTCCGACGGTCGCTCGACCGGAGGAGCGGGCTGAGTCTCCAGCGCCCTTCCCTGTTGCGTGGAGGAAGCGGGGCCCTTCCAGAACAGAAACGTCCCAATCGGGAAGCCGCGAACGATGCTGTCGAAGAGTTGCAAAACGTCCTCGGAATCCCACTTGAAGAGGCGCTGAAACTCCGGAAGCCGGATCTGGCCCTCACTGACCTTTTCGAGCAGATCCTCGATGCTCCACGCCACCGCATCAGGCTTTCTCGATAGGGAGAGCTTCATTGGTAGATCCTGCCTCCGGCACGGCTTCGATGTTGCAGTAAAGCGCAGGGGAGCCT
>JAYVNA010000282.1:0-5732 GCA_043758715.1 Archangium sp. | reverse complement strand
GCCGCAGCCTGTCGTCGAACTCGAGCTGAAGCTCGTGGAGCGGCGGCGCCACGGCGGCGGCCGTCGTCTGCGTCAACGCCAGCGCGATGGGCCGGAAGACCCGGTGCACCTCTTCGTCGGAGAGCTTCACGAAGCCCGGCCGCGGCCGCAGTCGGTTGCGCGCGGCCTCGGCGCTGGTCTCCTGCGCTTGCAGCAGCCGCAGCCGCCGCTCCTGGTAGTGCGCGGTGATTCTCTGCAGGGCGGGCTTCAAGGCGCCGAGGTCCTGCCAGGGCCGCCGGTGCTTGAGCTGGTTGAGGAGCGACGTCACGTCCTCCTCCACCGGGCCCGTCGCCATGTCGCGCTGGAGTTGGGCCACCTGGAAGTCGCGAAGCGCTGCCGCCTCGCGCACGGCCTCGAGCGCCTCTTCCGAGAGGTCAGTGTGCAACCGCTGCAGCACCTGCACCCCCTCGGTCAGCACCGAGAGCTCGACCTTGAGCGCCTTGATGGTGGGGGCCACGTCTCGCTCACTGCGGCAGTGCTCCAGCGCACGGGCGAGCTTCTGCAGCGTGTCCTCCAGGGCTGGCCGCCCCGGGAGCTGGTTGAACCGCGCCTCCAACGTGCGCAGCCGCTCGCGCAACGGCACGAAGTGCTTGAAGACAGCGTCAGCGATGATCTCCTGAGTCGGCTCGAGGTCGTGGCCCAGCTTCTCGAAGAACTTTCGCATCCCCACCAGGTCGCGCTGGGTGATGGTCTCGTCCTTGTTCGGGAAGATCTCCGTCTTCTTGAAGCGCGTCACCTGCAAGAAGGTCTCGCGCGCGTTGGCGTCGGCGACCGAGGTGAGCGTCGACCCGTCGTCTAACTTCAGCTTCAACCGGTGGTCTCGCAGCAACGCCAGCACGCACGCCCGCACCACGTCGCTGGGGTACCCGTACGGCGGCCGCGAGAAGTCTTGCAGCAGCACGTTGCCCGCAGTGCCCTCGTTCTTTTCGATGTAGCCGCAGATGAGCTTCGGCACAGGCCCGTTGCAGGTCGGCAGGAACTTGCCGCCGTCTTGCGAGAGCAGCCCCAGCTTCCCATCGAGGAACTTCGCCGACACGCCCGCCAACGCGGGGAGCAACAACTGCTGCAGCTCCGCGTCAGTGACGGCCAGGTCGGTGTGGTGAGGGTAAAGCTGGGGCAGGCGCGCAGTGCCGACGGCGGACATCACGGCGTTGAAGGTGGCCCCGTACTCGCGCGCGGCCTCGGGCTTGCCGCGGAAGTAGAGCGTGCCTTCGACGAACAGGGCCTCGATCAGCTTGCTGGCCTTGCCCTCGAGGTGTTCACGACGGTCTTGTTCTTCGAGGAGCAGCTTCTTCTTCTCGCCCGCAAGAGACGAGCTGCGCTGCTGGTACTTCGTGAGCATCGCGCGCGACTTCCCGAGCTCTTTGATGACGTCGAGGTCCTGCTCCGTCGAAACCCAGACGATGCGGTCAGTGTGCTGTTGATCGGCGCTGAGCGCAGCCCAGTCTGCGTCAGACCGGTCCCGCCTGCCCGACGAGAACCGAAAGTCGATGGTGACGCACGCCTCGTCTGCCGAGTGGAGCAGGCGCTCGTCCGTCAGGTTGCGGCCGTCAGAGAAGAGCGCGGACCAGTAGAAGGCGCGGCCATTGAGCTTGGGGCGCTCAGGGTCCTTCATCAGCTCGGCCAACTTCTCGCGAATGAGCTTGTTGCGCTCATCGATGCCGACGCCGAAGTCGTCGCGCTCGCGCTGCCACTCCTGCCCCGCAGAGCTTTGAATCTTGTAGCCCTCCTTCTCGGAGAAGCTCACGACGTTGAGGTTGCGCAGCCGCTCGAGCACGGGCTTGAGCGCGTGCAGCGGGTTCTCGTCACCCAGGTGGCCGTAGAGGCAGTGGGCGATGAGCTCGTCGCGCACCGGCTCTTTCTCGTGGTTGAGCTCGAGCAGCTTGATGGCCTTCACGGCCTTGCGCGCCCACTCGTCAGTGGCGACGTCGGCTGACGCGAGGATGCGGTTCATCGTCACCTGCTCGTCGCCGTCGAAGGCCGTCGCCTGCAGGTCGTAGATGTCGTCGAGCGTGACCAGGCGGCCCAGCGGCTCGTCGGCCAGCTTCTTCTCGCGAAAGAGCTCGCCCAGGAGCTGCAGGAGGCCGCGAATGGCGTAGTCGTCACCCTGCGACCGAGAAGAGCGCGTGCGAAGGCTCGTGGTGAGCTGCATCAGCAGGTCGATGTGCTCAGGCAGCAGCGGGTACGTCTCGAGGAACTCGTCCTGGGTGAGCTGGTCGCACTTGTAGCCGTAGAGCTTGAGCTGCGAGCCGTGGTTCTCGAACAGGCGGCGCAGCGCCTCTTCCTTCGCGGGGCTCTTCTTGAGCAGGCGGCGGTGCACCACGTCGCGAATGTTGGTGGTGGCGAGGTGGACCCGCAGCGAGGCCGGAAAGCGGTCTTTGAGCTTGCCCAGCGCTGAGGCGGCGCCCGACTCCTCGAGCTTCTGTTGGCCCGTCGCGAGCAGCCACACCTTGCCCTTGAGGCGCTGGCCGAGCTCAGAGACGAAGCTCTGCAGCTTGAGCATGCGGTCGTCGCTCTGGTGAACGTACTGGCTGACCTCGTCGACCACGACGAAGAGGGTCGCGCCCGCAGCGTGGCGCTCGAGCATCGCCTGAATGCTGCGCACCGTCTCGGACACGTTGAGCCCCTCGCTGAACGAGGTGCCCGCGCGGCTGTCGAGCCAGGCCATCGAGTCGCGGTACCTGGTCGGCTCCAGCACGGCCATCACCTCAGAGAAGTGCTCGTCGCACCGCTCCTGCTGACGGAAGGTCTGCCAATCACCCTTCAGGGTGTGCCTGGCCGCGGTGAGGAAGTGCTCCCACTGGCCGTCGAGCTCGAGGCGAAGCTCAGCATCGGCGACCAGCGGGTTCTTCGCGTAGCCCAGCCGGCGCTGAATGAGTCGCCGCACCGCAGAGTGAATGTGCTCGCCGTCGTGCGCCTCGCCGCCGATGTCGAAGACCACCGCGATGGGCTTGACCTTCGCCTGCAGGGCCGCCCAGGCGTCGTTGAGGTCTTTCTTGCGCGGGGAATCGTCGCGCGCGAGCAGCGCGTCGGCCAGGGTGCGACCGTCGGGCAGCGTGCTGCCGTTGAGCGCCAGGCCCAGCAACTTCGCGAAGGACGACTTACCCGAGCCGTAGAAGCCTGAGATCCACGACGCTGGAAGCTCTGGGCCCCCAGACTTGCCCAGCTCGCGAACGATGGCCTCGAGCAGGCGCACGTACTGTTCGTGAATGCCTTGAGGCACGCGCCGATGGCGTTCGTCACCCTCGGGGTAGCCGCCGGTGATGATGTACTCGCTGACCTCATCGGCCAGCTTGCTGCCCGACTGCTCATGAAAATAGACGACCGGCGGAATGTTCCGCGTGACGTCACGGTCGAAGACTTCACCCATCCGCATGAACAACCCCCTTTTAGGCGTAGATGCGCGGCCGGTAGTCCCGGTCGGGCACCCACTGCTGCATGAATGACAAGCCGCCGTCGATTCTCTCTCCTGGATAGAGGAGCACCACCGGCGTGTTCTGCGTGCGATCGCCGAGCTGCTTGAGCAGGGCCGACGAGCGAAAGAATGGGTACAGCGCCCCTGCCCGGCCCAGCAGCACCAACGTGCGGTCCTTCGCGTCGGGCTGCTCCGCGAGGAAAGCAGCGATGTGGTCGGCCACGTCCTTCGCCAGACCGTCAGGCCCGTCGATGTACTTGGCGAACTCCTGCTGCAGGTCCTTGAGCGCCCGCTCGGGGGACTTCTCGAACAGCCGCTTCTCGCGCTCGACCAGGCGCGCCAGCCCATCGGGCCCGAGCGTCGCCGTCATGCGCTCGAACACGAGCTCGTGCAGCGCGATGGAGAGGACTGCCCAACCTTCCCCTTCGAGGTGGTGCACCATCTGTCGCACCCGCTGACGCAGCCGGTATTCCTCGCGCGGCAGGTGCAGGAGGATGGCGAAGTTGTGATTGCGCATCGTGCTGATGCTGGGGCCACCGGGCGCGAGGAGGTCTTTCTCGAGGGCCGCCACCGCAGCGTCGAGCCCCTGGAGCGTGAACAGGTCGGCGGTCACGACCTCGCCCCCAGCGGGCTGGCGGTGAGCTCGACGAGCTCGCCCATGCGGCGGTACGTCACGTCGGGCAGGCGGCGCAAGCGGGCGTCGACGAGGTCGGGCGTGAGGCCCACCGAGCGGAAGTAAGCGTTGTCACGCCAGGTGCCTTCGTGTGGCACGAGCTGGAGCAAGCGGACCAGGTAGCCGAGGGCTTCGTCTGGCACGCGCGCACTGAGCGCGGTTCGCGGGCCATCTTTCGACGGGGAAACCAGGCCGGCCTCATCGGCGGCTCGAAGGAGCTTGGTCGCGAACTGGTACCGGGTGGAGGGTGCGAGGCCCGAGGGCCCTGCGTCAGCCACCCATCGAGCAACGGTGTTGGTGTCGAACTGGTGTCGGCCGTCATCGAAGCGGTCAGGCAGCCACGTGCCAGTGAAGAGCCGGTAAAGGGGGTCCGAGAGCTGGAGGTGCCAGTGACAGACGAGGGCCCGGGTTCCGAGCTCGGCAGGCCGCCACCGTCGGAGCATGTCGAGCGCCTCAGGGAACTCGTCGAAGCGGGCGGCGAAGTTGGAGAGGAGCAGCTTCACGCGGGCGAGGCTCTTGTTGCCGAACCAGCGCTCGGTGAAGGCGCGCTCAACGCGGGCGGCGCCCTTCTGGAGCGGGTCGACGGCCTCCCAGTAGGCGCGGGCCTCCTGAATCGCGAGGGTCAGTCGGAGGATGCGGGTGTGGGGCGCGAGGGCCTCAGCGTTTGCCACTGCCTGCCTCGTCGAGAACGAACGGCACCGGGTACGCCGGGGATAGCGGGTCGGAGAGAAGCGCCATCGCCAGGCGGCGCGCACGAGTAGGCAGCGGTTCGTCGGGGACCTTCTTCAGCTGACGACCACCGGCCACGACCTTGAAGGAGGCGTCCAGCTCCTTTGTCGCGATGGTCTTCGCCAGGGCGGCACGGTCGAAGTGGACCGACCCCATTGCGCTCAGCAGGGGGAGTACCTCGGCGGGGTGGTGAGCCTCGAGAACGTGGTGCGCCAGGCGCTCAGCCAGCGCTTCGTCGAGTTCGAAGCCAAAGTGGAAGAGCGTAAACTGGTGGTCGGCGTTCTTGGCGGGGCGGCGAAGGCGCTCGTCGGTGAGGCACGCCGCGCGGCGGGCAGCGTCGAGGCCAGCCCAGCGGTGCGTGCGCGGGAGCAGGCGCTTCCAGAGGTCACCACCAGCCTCTTCGTCGATGACGTCGGTCTTCCACCAGCCGAGACGGGGAGTGCCCCCGCCGGGCGTCTCGCCCGCCCAGGCGAGCAGGAGCTGGACCGAGAGGATCTCGTCGAGTTCTTCTGGGGTGGCGTGGGCCATGGCGAGGGCCGGTTCTACCAGAGGCGCAAACGGACGATCTCTTTGAGTGTCGGCTGCCGATCGGAGGGTGACTGCTCAACGATCTTCGGGCACCGGATGAACGCCGACAGACAGAGAACACGCCTGCCATTGAACGGCGACCTGTACGGGCACACCTGTGTCGGGCTCGTCGCTTGAAGGCCTCCGCGTGGGCGCGCGCAATGGCGCCCACGGTGGGCCGAGGCGGCCCCTGCCCAACATCGGGCAAGGGCACCTCATGGCGGTGCACCCGCTACCCGAGGACTTCACCCTCCTGCGTGCCCAACAAGTCGAGCGGGCTCTTCGTCGACGCGATGGTTTTCGCGCTGA
>JAYVNA010000281.1:0-5742 GCA_043758715.1 Archangium sp. | reverse complement strand
GTGCGTGTTGATCTTCGGCAAGGTGCACCTGATGACGCTGGTCTTCGGGGCCGGTCTGGTCGGCGTCGCGGAGGACTACGGCATTCACTACTTCGCCTCGCGTCAGGCGCAGCCGAAGCGAGATCGGGTCGAGTTGCTCAAGCACCTCACGCCGGGGCTCTTCCTCGCGATGCTCACCAGCGTGGCGGGCTACGTGATGCTGGCGATCGCGCCGATGCCGGGGCTGCGGCAGGTTGCGGTGTTCTCCTCGGTCGGGCTCGCGGGCGCCTTCCTCACGGTGCTCGCCTGGTTTCCCACGCTCGATCGCGGGGAAGTGAAGCCGACGCGTTTTGCGGCTGCGTGGGCCGCGACGCGGTCGAAGTGGCCGGCCCTGAGCCTGAAGGCGCTGGCTTTCAGTGTCCTTGGAGTCGCGCTCGTCTCAGGCCTGGGCATCTCCCGGCTGGTTGCGCTCGATGACATTCGCGCGCTGCAGTCGAGCCCGCCCGCGCTGTTGGAAGCGCAGAAGTCGATCGCGAAACGCATCGGCCTGCCCAGCCCGGCGCAGTTCTTCATCGTGCGAGGCGACACCGAAGCGCAGCGGCTGGAGCACGAAGAAGCGCTGACGGCGAAGCTGGAGGGCCTCACCAGCACCGGGCTCCTCACGGGGTACGACGCAGTCTCGGCCTGGGTGCCCTCACCCCGGCGGCAAGAAGAGCAGCGCGCCGTGTTCGCCAGGACCCGAGACGCCGTGCTCACGCGGCTCGCAGACGAGCTCGAAGAAGCGCCTTCCACTCCGCGCGCCGACTCGCCCCTGCTCACGGTCGACACCATGCTCGCCACGTCGCTGGGTGAGGCGCTCAAGCCGCTGTGGATGAAGGACGCCAGCGTGGTGCTGGTGCATGCGCCTGCGCGCGATCGCCTCAACGAACTCGCCCAACTGACGCTGCCCGGAGTGCGGTTCGTCGATCGCACGGGCGAGCTCTCGGCCCTGATGCAGCGTTGGCGAGTCGGGATGACGCAGTTGCTCGCCGCGGGTTACCTGGTGATTTTCCTCGCGCTGTTCTGGCGCTTCCGCGGGCAGGCGTGGCGGGCGCTGCTGCCGACCGCGGTGGCCAGCGCGCTCGCTCTGGCGACCGTGGGCTATCTCGGCGAGCCGCTCACGCTCTTTCACATTCTGGCGCTGTGGCTCTTGCTGGGCATGGGCGTGGACTACGGCATCTTCCTGCTCGAGCACTCGGCGGATGATGGCGAGGCCTGGCTGGCCGTCGGGCTGGGTGCGGTCTCGACGCTGCTTTCCTTTGGGCTGCTCGCGGTGTCCACCACGCCCGCCATTCACGCGTTCGGCGTCACGCTCGGTGTCGGGGTGACGCTGGTCTGGCTGTTGTCTCCGCTTTCACAGCGCCCGGCGAAGGAAAGCTGAAGAGGGAACGCGGATTGCCCTCGTGCGCGTCACGCTGCAACGAAGCCAAGCTCGCGTTCACCACGTTCCTCGAGGCAGACCGTCCACGCCTCCCGCGCGCGGCTGACCAGATCGGCATGCATTGACCCACGCCCACCGCAGAGTAGCTTCCGACGCCTCAACGCCCACGAGGGGAAAGCACACCATGGCGACGTCGAAGTCGAAGCCCGCAGCAGCGAAGAAGCTCGCACCCGCGCCCGCGAAGAAGCCCGAAGCCGTCCTGAAGGTCGCGCCCGTGAAGAAGTCCGCTCCGGTGAAGAGGGCGCCTGATTCGATCGCCGTGAAGACGCTCGGCTCTCTGCCCGCCCTGACCGGCAAGCTCCGCGCTGCTTTCCGCGCCGCCTTCACCGACGAGCAGTGTGACGCCTGGGGTGAGAAGACCAAGGCCGAGAACGTGATCAAGGAGGCGGAGAAGTTCGTGGTCACCATGAACCGCGCCCTCAAGGATCACACCGACGTCACCTACTCGCGCCGCCGCCTCACCTTCCTGTGCGAGCTGCTGGTGTTCCTCGAGGACGAGCTCGCCCACACCACCGACAAGACCGGCGGAGAACTGCGCAGCACCCGCAGCGCCGCACTCGCGGTGGCGAACAACGCCCGTCGCGATCTCTCGCGGCGCCTGCGCGCGCTCGCCGGTGGGCAGCAGAAGATTCTGCAGGAGATCGCCAAGGTGGCCCCCTCGAACGAGGCCTCCCCCAGCGAAGTGCAGGACTCGCTGACCGCAACCATCGACCTCGGCATGAAGCTGCGTCGCAACGAGCTGATGGAAGCGCTTGCGGACGACGTCGGGCTCACCGAAGCCAAGCTCAACAGCGCCTACGCCTCGCTCGAGGCCCTCGCGGGGGCCAGCTCGCTCTCGCTCAACCCGGCCGCCTGGGAAGGCGATGCCCCCTCGGTCAATCGCATCGAGGGCCGGGTGCTGCGCGAGATGAGCCTCGCCCAGCGCCTGTTCAACGAGTCCCGCGAGGCCGGCGTCAGCGTGCCCGCGCTCGTGCCGGGCCCCAGCCTCAAGGTCATCTTCGGCAAAGAAGTCGAAGCGCCTGCCCCCACGCCGCCCCCGGTGCGCTGATGAAGACCCTCGCTGCCTGGGTCATCCTGTTGGTTTCGACGCTCGCGCTGGCCGAGCCCGGTGCGTGGACCCGCGTCGGCAAGCCTGGCGTCTGGGCTGCCACCCTTGGGGGCGCCTCGCTCGACGGAAAGCTGTACACGATCGAGTCGACGGGAGCGCTCTTCGTCACCAACCCCGAGACCGGTGGCTGGAAGCTGGTGGGCAAGCCGGAATTCATCAACACCCGTTGGCTGGTCGGCGCCGCGGGCGCGCTGTTTTCCATCGAGGCGAACGGCAGCCTCTTCCGCATCAACCCCACCAACGGCACCTGGACACAGGTGGGGGAAACCGGCGCGTGGGCCGGCACCACCGCGATCACCGAGCTCGACGCAAAGATCTACACCGTGCAGCAGGGTGGGCTGTTCGCCACCGACCCCGCGACCGGCGCGTGGACGCAGATCGGCCGGCCGGAGTACGCGCGCACCGCGGTGCTCTTCGGCCTGGGCGGCATGCTCTACAGCATCGAAAAAGACGGCAGCCTGTTCGCCATCAATCCGACCAACGGCAAGTGGAAGCAGCGCGGCAAGCGCGGCGCGTGGGGCCCGACCATCGCGATCACCGCGCTCAACGGAAAGCTCTACAGCGTCGAGACCAGCGGCAAGCTCTACGTCACCGAGCCCGCCACCGGCGCCTGGAAGCCGCTGGGCAAGCCTGAGTTCGGCGCGACGCGCCACATGTACGGCGTCGGGCAGAAGCTCTACACGCTCGAAGCCGATGGCAGCCTGTACGCCGTCAGCGTCGACTGAGCTTCGGCTTGAACCGTCGCGGGTCTGCGTCGAGGAGCTCATGCTCGTTCTGGGTGAGCACGACGCCCAAGAGCGGGTGCTGAAATCGCCGCTCCGCCGTGATCGCGTAGAAGGTCTCGAAGACGCCGGGCACCACGCAGTGCTCGGTCAACACCCCTTCCCGCAGCTCGTCGCGAACCACCACGCTGGGCAACAAGGCGAGGGCCCGGCTGTCGCGGGCCAGCAAGCGCATGGTCGCCATGTCGTCGACCTCCGCCAGCACCCGAACACGAACGCCCAGCTGCTCGCAGCGCGCGTCGAACTCCGAGCGGATCGCGCTCTCGCGGCCGGGGAGAATCATGGGCGCATCCTGAATGCTCGCCGGGAACCGGAAGCCCTTCTGACGCCTGGCCCCCACGATGCTCACCGGCTGGCGGGCGATGCGCCGGCAGCGCAGCCTGCCGCCCAGCTCTTGCCCCGGAGGCCGGTTCGCCAACACCAGATCGAGGGCGTGGCCTTCGAGCCGTGAGAGCAACTCGGCCAGCACCCCCGACTCGAGGCACAGCCTCAAGCTGGGTTGCCCCAACAGCGGCCTGACGAAGGACTCCTGGAAATTTCGGGAGAGGGTGGCCACCGCCCCGATTCGCAGCACCTGCTCCTGCTGCCGCCCCTGCTCGAGCATCGAGACCAACTGGCTACCCGAGGTGAAGATCTCCTCGGCGTAGGCGAGCACGAGCTTGCCTTCTTCCGTGAGCACCAGCCGGCGGCCCTCCCTGACGAACAGCGCGTTCCCGAGCTGGTCCTCGAGCTGGCGAATCTGAGAGGAGAGCGCCGATTGCGCCACCCGCAGCCGCGCGGCCGTACGCGTCAGGTTGCCTTCCTTCGCGACGGCCCAGAAGTACCGGAGGTGGTGGAAGTTGAGCCGCTCGACGTTCATGGTAGTTCTCCAATTCAGAACGAATTCAGAACATTTATGTGTTTTTAACGAACCTTGCACGCTGGGTACATGCGGGCCCATGAACACGCCCCAACCCTGGCTCTCCGCGGTACCGCTGATCGCCCTGGCGATTCCTGCCCTGTTGGGGCTCGCCGCCCTGGCCGCCCCCCGCCGGGCTGAGCTCGTGAGCGGGGCCGCGCTGGGTCTCGCGTTGCTGTTCACGGGCGGGGCGGCGCTGACCCGCGGCGTGTCGACCGGCGGCGTTTGGGGAGTGCGCGTCGACACCGTCACCTGCGTGATGTCGATGCTCGTCACGACCCTCGGGCTGATCGTCGTGCGCTATTCCCGGACCTACCTTCACGGGGACCCGAGGCTCGCGCGGTACCTGAGATCGCTCCTGTTGACGCTGAGCGCGGTCACCACCCTCGTGATCGCCAACAACCTGCTGGTGATCGTCCTGGGGTGGACGGCGACCAGCCTCGCCTTGCACCAGCTGCTCACCTTCTTCGACAAACGCGCTCCGGCGCTCGTCGCCGCCCACAAGAAGTTCCTGGTCAGCCGCCTGGCTGACGCTTTTCTGCTGGGGTGCCTGGGGCTCGTCGCCAGGGACGTCGGCAGTCTCGAACTCGATCGAATCGCCAGCTTTGCCAGCTCACACCCTGAGCTCACCCCATCGCTGCACTTCGCTGCGGTGCTGTTGGTCATCGCGGTGGCGCTCAAGTCCGCGCAGCTTCCGTTTCACGGGTGGTTGATTCAGGTCATGGAAGCGCCGACCCCGGTCTCAGCGCTGCTTCACGCGGGCGTGGTCAACATCGGCGGCTTCGTGCTGATTCGCCTCGCGCCGTTGATGGTTCACGCGGGCCCCGCACAGCTGCTCCTGGTGATCATCGGGCTGACCTCGGCGATCGCCGGGGCCCTGGTGATGACGACGCGAGTCAGCGTGAAGGTGGCGCTCGCGTGGTCGACCTGCGCGCAGATGGGTTTCATGCTCGTTCAGTGCGGTCTGGGCTTGTGGCACCTCGCGTTGCTCCACCTGGTCGCACACTCGCTGTACAAGGCGCATGCCTTCCTGCGCGCCGGAACGGCCGTCGAAACCTGGGTGGTTCGCTCGATGAGGGCGCGCGTTCCTCTCTCCCGGGCTCGGCTCCTCTTCGCTGCCACTGCCGCGGTCGGGTGTGCCCTCGCTGCCCTGATCGCGACCACGCCCTCACCCGCGACCATCGTGCTGTCGCTGCTGCTGGCGCTGGCGGTGGTCCCGCTCCTCGCAGAGCTCGAGTTCAAAGGCGTGCCCGGGGTGACCGCCGCCGCGCGAACCGGTGGGCTCGTGCTCCTGTACGTCGGCTGGCACGAAGGCGCCCAGCTGTTGCTGCCGGGGCCGCTCGGGCCCTCGAACCTCTTTGCCTGGACGCTGGTCGGCGTTGGCTTCGTCGGCCTCTTTGCCGTGAAGCTGACGTTGCAGCTCTTCCCCGAAGGGCGACTCGCACGCGCCTGGTACCCCTGGCTCTTCGCCGGCTTCTACCTGGACGAACGTTTT
>JAYVNA010000280.1:0-16845 GCA_043758715.1 Archangium sp. | reverse complement strand
CCGAGAGCGTGGTGCTCAAGCTCTTCCACCTCAAGACCTCAGACGCGGCCTACGCGAAGGTGGTCGCGGACATCGCCCGGCAGCTGCAGGGCATCACTCACCCCGGCGTGGCGCGCGTGCTCGACGTCGGCATGATCGACGGCCACCTGGCGATCGTCCGGCAAGACGCGGGCAAGTACACCCTCGGGCTCGCCCTGCAGCGGCTCAACACCCGCGAGGTGATCCTGCCCCCGGCCGTCGCGTTGGCGCTTTCGATCGAGCTGCTCGAAGCGGTGAGCGCGGCGCACGAGGCGGGCGTGGTGCACAGCGCGCTGACGCCAGGGAACATTCTGCTCGGGGTCGATGGCCGGGTTTCCGTGGCCGACTTCGGCGCGCTCACCGCGCTCCAGGCCTCGCCCGCGCTCACCAAGAGCTTTGGCGCGCGCGGGCGGGACAGCTACCGCGCGCCCGAGTTGGGGATCAGTGACAAGGCTACCATCGCCTCCGATCTCTACGCGCTCGGGGCCATCACGTACGAGCTGCTCACGCTGCACGAAGCGTCGACCGGGAACGCCGCTGTCAGCACCCGCGCCGAGCGCTTGCCGCCCCCCTCGCGGCTGGTGCGCAGGCTCCACTCCCGCATCGACCCGGTGATCATGCGGGCGCTGGAGAATTCGCCGGCCCGCCGTCACAAGTCATGTGGCGAGTTCTCGGAAGGCATTCGCGAATTCCTCTCGGCCAGCGGGGGAATGCCGGGCCGCGAAGACCTCCAGAAGTTCGTGGGTGAGCTCTTTCCCAACGAGGTGCAGGTCTCGAGCTCGGGGCCGGTGCCGATCGAGCGCGCCTTTGAACTCACCGACATCACCGGCATCGGCGCCGTCGAGGCCGAGCCCATCGAAGTCGAGGAACGGCGTCCCTTCTCAGGCGGCGCGGTCGACGATCGCACCCCCACCAGCGACGGGTTGCCGGTGTTCACGGGCGAGCTGCCGCCTCCGCCCGCCCAGGCCGACTTGAAGACCCAGCCCGAGGTTCAGGCCGTCTCGAAGCGCGCGATCTCGGAATGGGATGCCCCTCCCGGAGCGATGCCGGCGCCGATCGGGTTGACCGCGGCGCAGGCGGGGCCGACTCCGCAGGCCCCGGGCGATCCGCTCAAGGGGCGGGTGCGCGTGCAGGAAGACTTCGCCGAGGTGCCCGGGCAACCCAAGCCGCCCCCCAGGCCCCGATTGCGCGAGAAGGTGGCGAAGACGTTGATGACCTTCGCCATCCCCGGGCGCGTGTACGTCGATCCGGGAATTCCGCTCGCCGAGATGCAGAAGCGCGGGCGCAGAACGGTGCGCATCGCGAGTTTCCTCGGCGCCGTGGCGTTGATGGGCACCGTCACCGGCACCATGTACGCGTGGTTCAAGTCGCAGAACGATCCCAAGGGCGCGCTGCTCAGCTACCTGCCTGACCCGATCGAGCGCGCGGTGGCGCCTGACAACAAGCCACTGCCGCCGGTGGGCAAGCCGCTCAAGCTCGCTGACTTCGACAAGCTGCACCCGGAGAAGGCGTTCAACCCCGATCCCCAGGTGAAGAAGGATCCTTCGCCTGATCCCGTGGTGAAGAAGGATTCTCCGCCCGTGGTGAGCGTGAAGAAGAACCCTGATTGTTACGACGCCACGCCCGACGGCAAGGTGGGCTACCTCACCATCGGCGCCGCCACCTCGGTGCGGGTCGAAGTCGATGGCAAGCGGGTGTGCGTGAACGCGACGAAGTTGCCGGTGGCGGTGGGCTCGCACCGGGTCAAGATCGTGGAAGCAAAGTCGAAGCAGGAAGACGTCTCCACCATTCGGTTCGAAGCGGGGAAGCTCGTGAAACTCACACCGGTATTCAAGACCAGATGAGCGCTCACACCCTCGAGAAGACCCGCATCTTCGTGGTCGAAGATCAGCCGCAGCTGCTCAAGAACCTGATCAAGGTGCTCTCGTTGTTCACCGAGCTCGAGGTGGTGGGCAGCGCTCAGGAAGGCGAAGACGGGGTCGAGCAGATGGTGAAGCTCGTGCCCGATCTGGTGTTGCTCGATCTCGAGCTGCCGGGCATCGATGGCATCGAGGTGACCAAACGTCTCAAGCGCCGCGCGCCGTCGATCGAGGTGCTGATCCTCACGTCCTTCGACGACGAGCAGAAGGTCTACGAGGCGATTCAAGCGGGCGCATCGGGTTACCTCGTGAAGCGGGTGGGGCCGGACAAGATCCGCTCGGGCATTCACGACGTGATGGCCGGCGGCACCGTGCTCGAGGCGATCATCGCGAAGCGGTTCTGGAATTATTTTCAGTCGGTTCAGGCGAAGAACGCGCAGCCGCAGGACACCTGGGGGCTGACGCCGCTCGAGTTTGACGTGCTCAAGTTCGTGGCCAAGGGCCTGTCAAACGCCGAAGTCGGCCGGGTGATGGAGCTGGAACGCCGCACCGTTCGCACCCACCTCAGTCACATCTACCGGAAGATGGGCGTGAACTCGCACGTCGACGCGGTGGTGATGGCGCTGAAGGCAGGGATCGTCGAACTCTGAGCGTTAGGTGATGGCGAGTGACGCTGCTGGAGCAACTCCAGAGAGCCGGTATTCGCCGGGTGGGCAGTCCCAAGATGGGGTTTCGATTCGTCACCTCGAAGGGCAAGACCCTCACGGCTGACGAAGCAGAGCGTTGCCGGAAGCTGGGGCGCGCCGCGGTGAATCGCGATCTCAAACGCCCGGGCCGGGGCCGCGAGAAGGTGATGGCCTGCATTCTCAAGGTGCTCTCGACCTGTTTCATCCGCCCGGGCAGTCAGGAGTACGCGGCCGAGAACGGGAGCTACGGACTGGCCACCCTGCGGCGCAAGCAGCGCCTCGTACATCTACCCCTCGGTGCTCTCGAGCTTCGAGCGGGGCAAGACGGTGGAGCAGTACGTCAAGTCAGTCGATGAACTCGCAGCGCACCGCGGCGTTGGACTGCACGCGTCAGAGAAGGCGTTGGTCACGATGCTCAAGTCGAGCGCGAAGGAGAAGGCGGTCGCGGCCGGGCGCTGATATTGCCGGGCGCAATGACCGAAGCGCTGGTGATCTCGCTGCTGTTGTTCGCGACCCCTTCGGAGGTGCGGAGCTCTCATCGACGAGTCGTCACCGAAGACGGGGCTTCCCTCGCGCTGCATCGCTTCGTGCCTCCCGGTGGAGGCAGCGCGTTGCCCGCGGTGTTGCTGCTCGCCGACGTCGGCTTCGGGCGGCCGCTCTACGACTTCAAGGGCGCGGGGCTGGCGCGCTGGTTGGCGGCGCGTGGGCGCCTGGTCTACGTGGCCGAGCTCAGGGGGCAGGGCGCGGCTGATTCGGGGCACTCGCTGCGCACGATGATTCACCTCGATCTCCCCGCGATCGCGAAGGTGATCGCGGCCGATCACCCGGGGCCCATCGATCTGGTGGCGCAAGGCTTCGTCGGTACGTTGGCCATCGCGGCGACGACCCGCGAGCTCGAGGTGCGCCGGGTGGTGGCCTTGAGCACTCCGGTCATCCCCGAGGCGCCGACCGAGCTCGCCCGATCTTTCTTGAGCACGGGGGGCCGTTTCACTTCGCTGGCTTCGTCGCCCGAAGGTTTTGGAATGTTCGAGCAGCTGTTCGCGATGGGCGCGGAGATCGACCCTTCGGTGATGCGGGGCCTCGCGGGCTCGACGCGCGATCTGTCGTGGGGTGTCTCGAGCGAGTTGCTCACGTGGATGGACACGGGCGATCTCCCCCTCGATGACGGCACTACGGTGCTGTCACGCCTCAAGGAATCCGATCGACCGACCCTCTTGCTCCTGGGCCTCGCGGACGGCTTCACTCCGTCTGAGAGCTGCGCTCCGCTGCGGGGCCTGACGAAAGGCAAGGTGGAGGTTCAGATGTTCAGCCGCGTGATCGAAGGAGATGACTTCGCGCATGCCTCCCTGCTGCTGGGGCGGCGATCGGCTGCGTCCGTGTACCCGGTGATCGAGCGCTACCTGGGGGCGCCGTGAAGCGCTGGGCGCTGCTGTTCGTGTTGACCAGTTGCGCTGCGCTGCGGCCGATTCCCCTGCCGAAGGAAGCCGAGAGTCACCGCGCGAAGACCGACGACGGCTGGGAGATCTCGCTCACCCGGTACAAGGCCGTGGGTGAGACGAAGGGCTTGCCTGTGGTGCTCTGTCACGGGATCTCGGCCAACGGCCGGAACATGGATCTTGACGAGCAGCACTCGATGGCCCGCTGGTTCGCGGCCCAGGGGCGCGAGGCCTGGACGGTGTCGCTGCGGGGCACCGGCGAGAGCGACACCATCGACGCCGCCCACGCGGGGCCGATCTACTTCGACGACTACTGGCAGCACGATCTGCCGGCGGTGATCGAATACGTGAAGAAGGTCAGCGGCGTCGAGGCGATCGATTACGCCGGCCATTCGATGGGCGGCATGGTGCTGTACGCGTACCTGTCTCAAGGCGGGAAGGGCATTCACGCGGCCGCGACGCTCGGCAGTCCCACGCGGCTCGACTTCGGCTCGGGGCTCGAAGGCGTGCTGAAGACCTTGGGGCCGGTGTTCGTGACGCCTCCGTGGATGATTCCGAGCGGGGCAGGGGCGTGGCTGGCTTCCTCGTTCCAGGGGCTGGTCGACGATGGTCCCTTTCAGCGCTTCTTCTACAATTCGCAGAGCACCGATCTCGAGACGTGGCGAAGGCTGATGGTCTACGGCACCGCCCCGGTCGCAGGCGGCACCGCGCTGCAGTTGATTTCGTTGATGCAGACGGGGGATTTCAAATCGCGTGACGGCAAGATCGATCTGCGCGCTGACATGGCGAAGATCACCACTCCGGTGATCGTCGTCGCGGGCAGGCTCGATCGCATCGCCATGGTGCCCGCCGTGAAGGACGGCTACCGCGCGCTCGGGGGCCCCAAGGAATGGCTGTTGATCACCCGGGCCAACGGCAGCCGGGGCGAGTACGGCCACATGGATCTGGTGATCGGCGAGCGCGCGGCCAAGGAGGTCTGGTCGAAGATCCTCAAGTTCTACGAGACGGCGGGCGCCCGTCAGCTCGCGGCATCGCCTCGATGACGGCTCGTTAGCTCTTCCCCCGTTTCCGAGGGGGGCTGACTGCTTGGCGTACTTGCTCGTCAAAAGAACGGCGAAGGGTGGAGTCGTCGATCAGTCTGCCGATTTCATCGAGGCGTTCCCTGACCAGCGTGAGATCGATCTCGGCGGAGCGCGTCGAACACGTACCACTTGGTACCCAGTGGCTTGAGCGCGGCTGCGATTGCCTCGAGGTGCTCGGCTTCTGACGCGGCTGGCTTTCGCAAGTTTCTGTCTCAGCATGATGTGGTCGAGCAGATCGGCGTCGCGATTCTCGAGAATCCGGGGCCAGACCGCGTCCAGCAGCGATTGTTCGAGGGCGAAGGCGCTCTCGACTCCGTGGGCGCGAACGTGCGCCCCGAGCGCCCGATCCTTCCTGCGCCGTGAGGCTCCCCAGTCCCGGTTCAGGAAGGCCAGGACGTTTTGGGCGGGTGAGCTTCGACACGCTCTACAGGCCATCCCTTTTCCCGAGCGCGGCCGAGCAGGCTGATTACCCGGGCGAAGGCCCCCCTCGGTGAGTACGTTTCGCGCACTTCATGCCGACTCCTCGACCGAAGACGACGAAGAAGACCTTTCCGCCCCTTCCGCCCGCACTCAAGTCCATCGCCGATTCGGTGATCGAGACCACGCTGCCCAACGGCATGCACGTGCGCCTGCTGCCTTCCGACGCGGTGCCGACCTGCAGCTTTTACACCTTCTTCAAAGTCGGAGCGCGCAACGAGCGGCCCGGCATCACCGGCATCAGCCACCTCTTCGAGCACATGATGTTCAACGGCGCGAAGAAGTACGGCCCGGGCCAGTTCGATCGCGTGCTCGAGTCGAGCGGAGGCAGCTCGAACGCGTACACCTCGAACGACGTCACCGTCTATTACGAAGACTTCATGTCGGAGGCGCTCGAGAAGGTGATCGATCTCGAGAGCGATCGCATGCGCTCGCTGCAGGTCACGCCCAAGATGCTCGAGAGCGAGCGCCAGGTGGTGATGGAAGAGCGCCGCCTGCGCGTCGACAACGAGATCGGTGGCCTGATGGATGAAGAGCTCAGCTCGCTCATCTGGAAGGCGCACCCGTACCGCTGGCCGGTGATCGGTTGGATGAAGGACATCGAGAACATCAAGCGCGAAGACTGCCTCGAGTACTTCCGTACCTTCTACGCGCCGAACAACGCCACCATCTACGTCTCGGGCGACTTCGAGCCCAAGGCCGCGCTCGCGCTCATCAAGAAGTACTACAAGGACATCAAGCCCGGCCCCGGTGCGCCGCCCGTGCACGACGCCGAACCGGAGCAGAAGGGTGAACGCCGCGCCGAAGTCCGTCACCCCGCGCAGGCGCCGTCGCTGATGATCGCCTGGCGTGGTCCGCAGGCGACCGACCCGGACACCCTGGTGCTCGACGTGCTGCAGTACGCGTTGTCGGTCGGGCAATCGAGCCGGCTCACCCGCGCGCTGGTGTTCGAGCAGGAGATCGCGGTCGGGGTCTCGGTCGACTGGACCTGGCGCTTCGACCCCGGCTCGTTCACGGTGGTGCTCGAGCTCAAGCCCGAGGGCGACCCGAAGAAGGCCGAAGCCGCGCTCTACGCCGAGCTCGCGAAGGTGGCGCAGCATGGCCTCGAGCCGCGCGAACTGGAGAAGGCGAAGAACAACCTCGCCGCGCATCTGCTCCGTGAGCTCGCCACCAACAACGGCCGGGCGCACGCGCTGGGGACGTACGAGCTGATGCTGGGTGACTGGCGCAAGGGGCTCGCGTTGCCCACGCAGTACGAGACCATCACCGGCGAGCAGGTTCGGGCCGCGGCCGCGAAGTACCTCTCGCCCGAGCGGAGATCCGTCGTGACGCTGGTTCCGCTGGCCGAGGTGGCTTCGTGAAGAAGACCATCGAGCCCCTGCCGAAGCTGCGGCCGCTCAAGCTTCCCGATCACCAGGTGCGCACGCTCGCCAACGGCCTGACCGTGCACCTGGTGCCGCGCGGGCCCTTGCCGCTGGTCGCGGTGCGGCTGGTGATTCGTGCTGGCAGCGCGTTCGACCCTCTCGATCGGCTCGGCGTCGGTGACTTCGCCGCGCGGCTCTTTCGCCGTGGCGCCGCGGGGCAGTCTGCAGATCAGATCAGCGACACCGTCGACTTCGTGGGCGCCAGCATGGGCGGCTTCGCCAACGAAGAGAACGTGATCATGTCGCTCTCGACGCCTTCGAAACACTTCGACCCGATGTTCGAGTTGATGGCGAAGGTGCTGCTCGAGCCTGACTTCCCCCAGAGCGAACTCGAGCTGGCGCGCCGGCGCACCCTGGCGGCCTTGACCAACGATCTCGATGATCCCGGGTCGCTCGCTGATCGCGCGCTCGTTCGCGCCACCTGGGGCACGCACCCGTACGCGCACGAGACCATCGGCGGGAAGAAAGACATCACGGCGATGACCCGCGATGACTTGAAGAAGTTCCACCGCGAGCGCCTCGGCCCGGGCATCGCGCACCTGTACGTGGTCGGCGCGTTCGATCTCGACGAGGTGATGAAGACCGTCGAGCGCACCCTCGGTCGTTGGAAAGGCGGCCCGCGGGAAATTCCGATCGTGCCCGCGTGGGAAGGGCTCGCGAAGCCCGGCCAGGTGCTGATCGTCGACAAGCCCGAGCAGACCCAGGTGCAGATGCGCATCGGCAGTCTGGGCGTGAAGCGGGGCCACCCCGATCACTTCCCCCTCGTGACCATGAACACCGTGCTCGGGGGCGGCTTCACCTCGCGGCTGGTGACGGAGATCCGCGTCAAGCGCGGCCTCTCGTACGGCGCGGGCAGCTCATTCGACATGATGAGCGTCGCCGGCTCCTTCACGGTCTCTTCGTTCACCCGCACCGAGAACATCAACCAGCTGATCGACGTCTCGCTGGCCGAGGTGAAGAAGATGCGCGAGAGCGGGCCGAAGAAGGCCGAGCTGGCCACCGTGCAGCGCTACATCTCCGGGCTGTACCCGGCGCGGCTCGAGACCAATGAGGCGGTCTCAGGGGCGATTTCCGACGTGGTGCACTACGGCCTGACCGACGCGTGGATCTCCGAGTACCGCGAGCGCATCGCGGCGGTGACGGTGAAGGAAGCTGCCGCCGCGGCCCAGAAGCACCTGTTCGGAAAGGAGCGCTGCATCGTGCTCGTCGGCAACGCCGAGGCGCTCCGCTCGAAGGTCGCGAAGTACGGGCCCGTCACCGTGTTGAAACCCACCGAGCTCGAGTAGTGGCGCTGGAGGTTCTGGCACAGAAGGACGGCCTGGTGGCGATCGCCAAGCCGCCTGGCCTGCTCGTCATTCCGGGCCGCAGCGCGGAAGATCAGGTCTGCGCACGCGATCTGTTGGCCACTCAGCTCGGGAAGCGGATCTGGGTCTGCCACCGCATCGATCGCGATACGTCGGGCGTGGTGGTGTTCGCGACCGACGAGAAGGCGCACCGCGCAGCCTCGATGGCCTTCGAGCAGGGGTTCGCGAAGAAGAAGTACCTCGCGTTGGTCGAGGGCGTGGTTTCCGCTCCGCTCGACCTGCAGTTCCCGCTCGCCGAGGGCCGGAAGGGAAAGATGCGGGTGGGCGATGACGGCAAGCCTGCGCGCACCCTGGTGAAGCCAGTCGAGACCTTCGCCAACGCCACCCTGGTGGAGTGTGAGCCGCTCACCGGGCGCCAGCACCAGATCCGCGTGCACTTGAAAGCCGCCGGCCACCCATTGCTGTTCGATCACCAGTACGGCCGCAAGGAGCCCCTTCAGCTCGGTGACTTCACCCTCGCGCGCACGCCGCTCCACGCCGCGTCGCTGCACATCGAATCGCTGGGCCTCGACGTGAGGGCGCCGCTTCCGGCCGACCTCGAGCAGGCCACTGAGCGGCTTCGCCAGCGATAGCCTGCCGCAGGTCAGCCGCGGGCAAACGTGGCGTACGCCTCCACCAACCGCCTGAGCGCGGGCGGGTCGTCCGTCACCGTGCCTGGAAGGTCGATGAGCACCGCTCTGGCGTCGAACTGGACCGTGCCGGTCCTCGTGAGCGCGAGCAGATCGGCGCGCACTTCGGGGCGCTCCAGGAAATTCAGCGTTCGCCCAGGCTGCTCCGCCGAGACGGCTCCGTCGGGCGCGCCCGCAACTCACAGCGAACCAACGTTCGACCCTCGCGGTGCTCTCGACTCACGTCGATGTGGATCGCCTTCCAGGCCGTCGTCGTCACGTGGGCCTAGTTTGCCTCAGGCGGCGGGGCCTTGCCGTGCACCAGGATCTTGTCTTCCTGCTTGAAGGCGACCTCGACCTTGCCGTCACGCACCCCGCGCACCAGGCCGAGGCCGAATGTCGGGTGATCGACGACGTCATCGACCGCGAAGGTCTCCCGGGGCGAATACTTCTTCGCCTTGGTGAGGTCCTTGCCCTTGAACTGCTCGTCCCAGCTGATCACCACCGTGGTGGCGGCGGCCTTCCGGGGCGAGGCGCTGGAAGAAGAACTCGCAATGGCGCGCTTGGGGGAGGCGAAGGACTGGATCTTCACCAGGGGTTGGACGCCGCGGTAGTTGTGCTCGTTACCGCAGGTGTTGCACTTCACCTTCACTACCTTCGGTCCCACCATCGCAATGATGGTGTGCGCGAGGTTCATCTCGCACTTGCCGCAGGCTGCATCGATCTCACCACCGACCCGGGTCGCGTTGGGAATGCTCATCCGAATGGGCGAATAACAGAATCCGCGCGCGCTACCAGCCCGCTTGTTCGACGGGGGTAGTCGCATAGAGTCCCCCGCGCTCATGTCGTCGGAAACTGGCAGCCCTGGAGAACCCCCGAAGCCGTCCTTCGTGTACACGGCCATCGAGGGCATCGGCGGCAGCCTGATGCGCTTCGTGGAGCAGGTTGGCGGCCTCGCGGAGCTGCTGTTTCAAATCATCAAGTGGTCGGTGCGACCCCCGTTCCGGGTGCAGAACCTCTTCGCCCAGCTCGACTTCGTGGGCGTCGGCTCGATCTTCATCGTGGCGCTCACCGGCATCTTCTCGGGCATGGTGTTCGCCCATCAGAGCTGGCGCGCGTTCGACCTCTTCAACGCCGAGAGCCTGGTGGGGCCCACCGTCTCGCTCACCATCACCCGCGAGCTGGCGCCCGTCTTTGCCGCCCTGATGGTGACGATGCGCGCGGGCAGCGCGATGTGCACCGAGCTGGGCACCATGCGCGTCACCGAGCAGGTCGACGCGCTCGAGACGATGGCCGTCAACCCGATTCAGTACCTGCTGGTGCCGCGCGTGCTCGCCGGGCTCATCATGGTGCCGCTGCTGGTGATGATCTTCGACCTGCTCGGCATGATGGGCGGCTACTTCGTCGCCGTGACGGTGAAGGGGCTCTCGGCCGGTACCTTCGTCACCCGCACCCAGCAGTGGCTCGACCCCGAAGACATCTCGGAGGGCCTCATCAAGGGTGCGGTGTTCGGGCTCTTCATCGCGCTAGTGGCGTGTTTCAAGGGGTACAACGCCAGCGGTGGTTCCAAGGGCGTCGGGCAGGCCACCACCGAGGCGATGGTCACCTCGGCCCTGGGGATCTTCATTCTCGATTACTTCGTCGGCGTACTCCTTCACTGATGTCAGACGAGAAGACGAACCCGGGTGCGCCCGCAAAGCCGATCATCGAGATCATCGATCTCCATAAGTCGTTCGGCGAACACAAGGTGCTCAAGGGGATCACGCTGAGCGTTCCCGCGGGCAGCACGCTGGTGATCCTCGGCGGCTCAGGCAGCGGGAAGACGGTGCTGATGAAGCACATGATCGGCCTGCTCAAGCCCGATAGCGGCCAGGTGCTGATCGACGGGGAAGACATCGTGCCCTTCGGCGCGGAGCAGCTCGAGCAGCTGCGAAAGAAGTTCGGCATGGTGTTCCAGGCCGCCGCGCTCTTCGACTCGATGACCGTGTACGAGAACGTGTCGTTCGCGCTGCGCGAACACCGTAAAGAATTGGGCGAGACCAAGATGCGCGCGCTCGTGCGGGAGAAGCTCGCGATCGTCGGCTTGAAGGACGTGGAAGAGAAGTACCCGGCGAGCCTCTCGGGCGGCATGCGCAAGCGCGTGGGCCTGGCGCGGGCGATCGTGCTCGACCCGAAGATCGTGCTCTACGACGAGCCCACCACGGGCCTCGACCCCATCACCACCGACTACGTCGACGAGATGATCCTCGACGCGAAGAAGCAGCTGGGCGTGACCTCGGTGGTCATCAGCCACGACATCGCCAGCGCCTTCAAGGTCGCTGACAACATCGCCTTTCTCTACAACGGAGAGATCGTCGATCAGGGGCCCCCCTCGACGTTGCGGCACTCCCAGCACCCGGGCGCCAAGCTGTTTCTGCAGACGTGGTTCGGGAAGAACTGAGGCGTGGCCGTGCGCCGATGGACAGGTAGAGTGACCGCGCCTTGAAGAAAGTGATCACGCCGTTCCGGGTGGGTTTGCTGGTGATTGCCGCCGGCGCGATCCTCTTTTTCTTTCTGACCTTCGTGAAGAAGGGCGGCATGAAAGAAGACGAGGGCGTCACCGTCTTCGGCTACTTCCGCGACGCGTCGGGTCTCAATCAGCGCAGCCGGGTGCAGATCGCCGGCATCGGCGTGGGCGAGATCATCGACATTCACCTCGAGGGCATTCGCGCGAAGATCACGATGCGCATTCGCCGCGATCTGCACGTGCGCCAGGACGCGACGTTGACCAAGCGGTCGGAGTCGTTGCTCGGCGACTACATGCTCGATCTGACCCCGGGCACCGAGAACTTCGCCGAGATCAAGGACGGCGAAGAGATCAAGCGCGTGCTCGACGCGGCCGGCATGGAACAGCTGATGGGCACCCTGGGCGCCATCACCGCCGACGTGCAGGCCGTCACCGGTTCGCTCAAGGCCGTGCTCGGCGGCGAACAGGGGCAGGGCAGCCTCGAGGCGATCGTGAAGAACCTGGTCGCGCTCACCGACGCCATGCAGCGGATGATCGGCGACAGCGCGGGCAAGCTCGACGCCATTCTCGCGAACGTGTCGGCGGTCTCCGGCGACGTGAAGCGCCTGACGGGCAAGGAAGCCGAGTCGATCGAGCGCATCGTCGGCAACATCGAGGTCATCTCGAAGGACGTGCGCGAGGTCATCGCCTCGATCAAGAAGGTGGTCGGCGAGAACGAGGGTCAGCTGGGTGACGGCATGACGAGCGTGAAGGAGACGCTCGCCAAGCTCGATCGCTCGATGACCAACATCGAGGGCATCACCAACGACGTGAAGGCGGGGAAGGGCGCGCTGGGAGCGCTGGTCGGCAACGAGCGGCTGGGTCAGAAGCTCACCGACACCGTCGAAGACGTGGCCGATTACGCCGGCAAGCTCACCGGGCTCGAGGTCGAGGTGGGCGTGAAGGCCGACTACTTCATCACCCAGAGCGCGGCGAAGACGTTCCTGCAGCTGCGGCTCGTGCCCAAGCCAGACAAGTATTATTTGATCGAAGCCATCGACGACCCGCGCGGCAAGGTCGAGACGGTCTACCTGCAGAACAACCCGCCCAACGCCGGCGACCCCGTGGTGCAGAAGCAGACGATCACCACCGAGTCGATCAAGTTCAGCGCGCAGTTCGCCAAGCGCTACTCGTTCCTCACGCTGCGCTTCGGCATCATCGAGTCGACCGGCGGCATCGGCGCCGACTTGAACGTGGCCATTCGCTTTCCCTGGTACTCGCGCTGGCTCGAAGACGCGCTGGTGCTGAAGGTCGACGCGTTCAACTTCTCGATCGAGGCGCTGCGCTTTCCCCGGCTGCGCGCGACGCTGCGCTTCACGCCGTTCGAGCACGTCTACGTGAACGCCGGCATGGACGACATTCTCAACAGCCAGAACCGCGATGCGCTCACCAACCGGCTCATCAGCGGCCGCGACTTCTTCGTCGGCGGCGGGGTGTACTTCACCGACGCCGATCTGAAGTCGCTGCTGCCCGTGTTGCCCACCCCGTGAGTGTCTCCCTCTCCCCGCGGGGAGAGGGTCGGGGTGAGGGGCCAACTCTTCAGTGCAGGTCGATCGCTTCGCCGAACACCGACTGGTAGCGGCGGGCGAAGTCATCGACCGAGAAGAAGTGTTCCTGGCAGCCCTTGAGCTCGATCGCGTAGGTCGCGGCCAGCGCAGCGATGCGGCCCGTGACCGCGTGGGGCAGGTTCTTCGACAGACCGAAGGCGAGGGCGCCCAGGTAGGCATCGCCGGCGCCCGTGGGGTCAACCACGGCGCTCGGCGCTGCGATGGGGATCTCGAGGGTCGGCTGACCCTTCACGATGAAGCGCGAGCCCTGATCACCGCGCGTCATCACCGTCAGCGGCGCCATGTCGAAGAGCTGCTGCTCGGTCAGGCCGGTCGCCTTCGCCATCATGCCGAACTCGTAGTCGTTGCCCACGAACGCGGCGCAACCGTCGAGCCCCGCGAGGATCTGCGCCTTCTCGAGCCGCGGCACCTGCTTGCCCGGATCGAAGATGTAGCTGACGCCGGCCTTTTTGCACTCGGCGGTGTGCTTGGCCATCGACTCCGGGTCGGTGGGGCTGATGATCACCCAGTCGCCTTTCTGCAGGCCCAGCGACGCCAGCGTCACCTCACGCGCGTGCACCACCGCGCCCGGGTAGAACGCGACGATCTGGTTGTTCGCCTGGTCGGTGTTGATGAAGCACGAGGCGGTGAACTCGTTGGGCACCAGCTTGATGCCAGCGACGTCGATGCCCTTGCCCGTCATGAAGTCGCGGTACTCGGCGAAGTCCTGGCCGGCGGCAGAGACCACCGCAGTCTTCGCGTTCAGCATCGCCAGCGTGTACGCGATGTTGCCGGCGGTGCCGCCGCGCATCTTCTTCATCGAGTCGACGAGGAAGCTCACGGTCAACATGTGAACCTTGTCGGGGAGGATGTGGTCCGCGAACTTCCCCGGGAAGTTCATGATGTAGTCGTAAGCGAGCGAGCCGGTGACGATGATGCGCACGGGGGAAGTCCTTGGGTCAGAGTTGAGATCCGGCCTTACCGCAGCGAACCTGCTGCAGGGAAGGACTCACGTCAGTCCGGGGAGCCACCAGCGGCCGAGCTCGAGCTGCAATTCCGGGAACGGATCGATTCCGCTGACGGTCTGGGCCTCGGCCCACATGCCCAGGAGCACCCACCGTGAGCCGCTCAGCGCGAACCCCTCGAGGATGTGCGCGAGAGGATCAATCACCCAGAGGTGGGGCACCGCCTGCCGCGCGTACATCGCGCGCTTGGGACCCAGGTCTTTGAGGCGAGTCGAGTCACTGAGGATCTCGCAGACCCAGTCGGGCCTCACCGTCGCGGGGTTCTCGTGTTCTTTGCCGGCGATCCGCTCTGCGCGCCAGCCTGAGACGTCGGGCACAACGAGCTCCGAGCTGGGAAAACGAACTTCGACTTCGGGAAGAATGAGCCACCCGGTCGGGCCGCCGCCGCCACCTCGCCGCATCAGGTAATTGAGCTCAGCCTGGACGTTCTGGTGAGCGAACGAGGGCCGCCCCATGACGAAGAGTTCGCCGTCGACGACCTCGCCGGTCATGTTCTCCGGCAGCCGCTCCACCTCGCGGAGGAGATCAGCGTTCGAGCTCTTTTTGAGCGCGGTCATGTGAGGAGTCTAACAGGGAACCGATGCCCACTCGCGCACAGGCGCCTTGTGCAGGCTCAGATTGAGATTGGCGTAGGACCAAACACTTTTCGCAGCTGCGGTTTCACGGTGCTCGCGCGCGTAAGAGCCCGCGCCGCTTCTCGATTCACCCGCGAAAACTGCGCGGGTGTGCAGTGCCCGAAAAATTCCCGATGGGGCCCACTGCAGTTTTTCGCTTGAGCTCTCTCGCGCGCGCCTCGTCGCGGTGGGCCAGTCGGCCGAGCCCGCCGCGGTGGCGAGCAGCACGACGATGAGGGCGAGAGCGCGCATCAAGGATGGAGTCTACGTTGAGCAGCTGCGCGTGCGTCGTGGTGATGGTCGCGGTGATGCGCGGTGCGCGGCGGCTGGTGAGCGAGGGCGAGCAATGAGGAGCCGAGGCTCGGCACGGGGGAGTGGAGCTGGGAGAGTGACCGGCGGCACGCGAGGACGTTGAGTATTCAGAAACGTCGCGCCGCCGCGACGAGGGCACTTCAGCGCGTGGCCTGCAGAAGCGAAGGCCCTGGCTGGCGATAGGAGCGACATTCGCCGGGCGGGGCAGGGCGGAGTGGCCCCAAAAACAGGAGCGCCGACGTCGGCGACATGACGTGTTCTCGCCGCACGACCGGCGGCGAGCGGCTTTACCGAAGCGGAGGCAGCGAGCGACCCCGACTCATGTGCCAGACGCGCAGCACGAGGACTTCACCGCGCACGGCGTCGACTTCGTAGAAGAGGGAGTACCGCGAGCCCGGAAGGGAGAGCCGGCGCAGAGTGGGCAAGCCGCGGCCCTCGGCGCGAGGGACAGGGACGCCCACGTGGGGAGTGGCGGCGAGGCGCTCCTGTGCGTGGTGGAGTCCGGCGAGGAGGTGTGCGGGGGCGTTGCCTACGTTGTCCTGCCACCACTGCACGGCAGCCAGCACGTCGGCCGCGGCCAGCTTCGTCAGAAGGACGCGCACGGGCTAGCGAAGCGCTGCGGCCTGCGCCAGGACGTCGGCCATGTCGACGAGCTCGCCGCGCTTGGCCGACTCGGAGGCCTCACGCAGCTCGCGCCACATCTCCTCCGTCATGACGAAGTCGTCGCCGTCGCCCGCCTCGTGCAGCACGACGTCGACGGCGCTGCCTTCCGGCACGGGCTCCTCGAGGACGATGGTGTTGCCCACGACTTTGCCCTTCACGACTCGCATACCTGGCATTGTGGGGTCCTCCGCTTCATTCGTGCAACTCACCGTCTGACTCGTCGCCAGCCTCGAGCTGCTGCAGCACGGCCTCAGGCACTGACACCGCGGGCGGGTCGGCTTGGCGGGCGCTGGGGTGGCACGCGTCGTAGACGGCCTTCAGCTTGGAGATGGAGACGCGGGTGTTCACCTGCGTGGTGGTGAGGTTGGCGTGGCCCAGCAGCTCCTGGACGAAGCGGATGTCAGCGCCGCCCTCCGGCATGGCCGTGGCGCACGCGTGGCGAAACAGGTGGCAGCTCCCCCTGGCCCTTGAAGTCGGCGCGCACGAGGTACTCGTGCGTTTGCTGCGTCAGCGACGCTGGCGTGAGCGCCTCACCGGACTCGGAGAGGAAGAAGAAGCCCTCGTCTTTCCCGAAGCAGAAGCGCGGCCGCACATCGTCGAGGTAGCGACGCAGCCACGTCGCCGCGCGAGCGCTGAGAGGCACGACGCGGTCCTTCTTGCCCTTGCCCTCGCGGACGAAGAGGGTGCCCTTCTCGAAGGCGACGTCGTACAGCTTGAGCGACGACACCTCGGCGCGACGCAGGCCGGTGGCCCACAGCACCTCCAGCACCGCCCTGTCGCGCAGGCCGATGAGGGTGCCGACGTCGGGCACGGCGAGGGCCTTCTCCACCTCCGCCACCGAGAGCGTGTGCCTTGGCAGGCGCATCGGCTGACGAGGGAGCTGCAGCTCGGAGGCAGGGTTTGCAGGGAGCAGATTCTCTCGGCACAGCCAGCGGAAGTAGCCGCGCAGGTGCGTCAGCAGCACGGACTGCCGCTGCGCGGAGAGCGGGTGGCCGTTGGGTTTGCGGAAGTAGAAGAGGTGACGCTGGTAGCGCTCGAGCACCACCTTCGACACCTCGGCCGGGCGCAGCAGCGCGCGCTCTTCGTTGGAGACGATCTTCAGAATGCGCGGCGTTTCGATCGCGGGCTGCGCGATCGGGCCTCGATGGCAATCTTGGCGATGCCGCCGCGATCACTGAGGAACTT
>JAYVNA010000279.1:0-5756 GCA_043758715.1 Archangium sp. | reverse complement strand
CGGCGCCGGGCCCCGGGGGCAAACCCCTCTTCATGGACGTCGAAGTGCGCGAGCTGATGTTCGCCAAGTGAAAGAGCGGGTGATGCCATCGCCGGCTGAGCGTGCTCCTTGAACTTCGCTGGGGGGAACTCTGAGCCTCTTCCCCTCAGGGGGAGAGGCGACACAGGTCACTGCGAGCACGCCGCCGTGCGAACCGGATCAGGAAACAGGCACGCCATGTCGCGCGAGAGGGACGACCCACCAGGGCAGTGCACAGGAGCGCGATCAGCGTGCCGATTTGGCCAACGCAGCTGCACCGTCATTCGAGGCAGGCCCGTCACGCTGAAAGGATTTGAGCGATGCGCTCGAGCCCCCGCCCGAGCGCTGCGATCTGATCGACTCCTCCCAGGGCGATACGAATGGCGCGAGGAGGCGCCGACTTCCTCGACCAGAAGGCAGAAGACGGCGTGACGACGATGTTCTGTTTGGCGCTCTCCGTCAGCAGTCGCTCGGCCCGTCTTCTTCGCCTGTGGCAGGGGCATCGGTGAGCACGACACCAGCAACAGGATGATCGGCGACAGCACGTCAGGCGGCAGGCCCTGGCCCGGAAGGTCTTCGGGAAGGGTGCCCTGCAGCCGCACCCTGAATCGCTTCACGTCTGGCTCTCGCTGCCCGATCACTGGCGCGGGTGAAATGGATGCCTCGGTCCCATGTCTTGAGGGTTCCCACGCGGGTGATGGAGGCTGTGAATCAACGCTGACCTGGGCCGCCTCGTCGCAGGTGATTTCTCCGGCGCGCGATCACCACACCACGATGGTGCTCGAGTTGATGGGGTTGCCGTTCGTGTACGTCATGGGCGGGACCGACGGCTGGGGGCCCGTTCACGCAGACATTCTCCGGGCCCCGATTCAGAGCGATGGATCGCTGGGTCGCTTCGAAAAGGTGGGCGAGCTCCCCGAACCGCGCGCAGGCCATACGACGGTCGTCATCGGCCGGAAGATCCTCGTCTCAGGGGGCATCACGCGCGTGCCCGGAGGCCTGGTGCTGCTGGACAGCACCCTCGTCTCGACCCTGCAGGACGACGGCAGCTTCGGACCCTGGACACCGGGGCCGACGCTCCCTGAGCCGGTGATGCACCACACGTGTCATTCGGTTGGGACGAAGGTGTTGTGCATCGGCGGCCGCATTCGCGGCAACTTCACCAGCTCGCTCGCAGTTCGAAGCGAACTCAAGAGTGATGGAACGTTCGCGCCCTGGACAGCGACATGTTGAAGGACCTGATCTCTGCGCAGATCGCGGCCGACGGTTCGCTGGGTCCCTGGAAGAACGCGGGCGAACTGCACCACCATCTCTCGATCAGCGCCGCCGAGGTCTTCAACGATCGCGTCTACTTCGTCGGAGGAATGGACGGCACAGACCGCCCGATCGACACGGTCACCGCGGCCTCGTTCGGCCCCGATGCAGCCCTCGTGGATCTTCAGGTGCTCGATTCGAGGCTCTCCCTGCCTCGAATGCACGTCCACCAATGTCCCGTGTACAAGAACTGGATCTATTCAATCGGTGGGCGCGACTCGAACGACAGCTCTCTGGGAACGGTCGAGGTAGGCACCTTTCGGTAAGGGCCGAGGTCGAGCAGTAGCCACATACCTCCACTCTCCGGGACGCAAGCCGTAGGCTCACCGCATGATCACCGATACCCGAAGCACCGGGTTCTCAGTCGCGGTGGCAGTGGCGATCTCGCTGGTGCTCAGTGCGGGGCTGCTCGCCAACGTGTCGTTCATGTACGGAATCGCGTTCTTCATCCCGGGTTTCGCCGGGCGCGGCCGACGAACACTCGCCAGCGAAAGGCAGCCAGGGGAAACAACGGCGAACAAACGTTAAACAGGACCGCCCTCAAGGATTGGGGCACCATCTCACTACCCAGTTCCTTCCCGCAGTAACGCCCCGCCCACCCCGAGCAAAAATGCCGACTTCTGCATCGTCCGGTCAGTCCCAGCACTCCGATACAGCCACAGCGGTACGAGAAGCGATGGGGCAGGCGCAGGGCGCGTTGGGCGGAAATCCAACGGCAGGGTTTCTGTTTGCCTCTTCCCGACATTCACTGACTGAAGCGCTCCAACACGCGAAGACCGCGGCCCCGGGCTGCACCTTCGTGGGCTGCCAGACCGCGGGCGAGTTCACGGAAAACGGCCGCACCACCGGGGGCATCGCGTTGATGCTCACGACGATCCCGGCCGACGACTTCGCCGTCGAAGTGGCCAAAGGCGTGCGCGCTGATCCACTCGGCGCCGGCCGGCGACTGACGACTTCTTTCGCTGCGCTGCAGGCCTCGGCGGCCAAACGCGGCGCGGCCCTTTCGACCACCGTGCTGCTGATCGATGGTTTGGCCGGCACCGGTGAGCGCGTGGTGAAGGAGGTGCTCAACGGCACGCGCCTCTACCAGCAGGTGGTGGGGGGCGCCTCCGGTGACGACGGCCACTTCAAGGCGACGGAGGTGGGAAGCAGCCACCGCTCCGGGCCGGACCACGCGGTCGCGCTTCATTGTTTCGGCAAGACACCGTGGGGCGTGGGGGTCGACCACGGCCTCAAGCCGCGAACGAAGACCATGAAGGTCACTCGCGCCGAAGGGAGCGTGCTCTACGAGATCGATCACAAGCCGGCCTTCGAGGTCTACACCGAGTACGCGCGATCGAAGGGCGTCGAGCTGACGAAGGAGAACACCAGCGCCTTCCTGATCGGCAACGAGCTCGGCGTCTTCTTCCTCAACGAGCTGCATCACGCGCGCGCGCCGGTGGGCGTTGGGCCCCAGGGTGAACTCAAGCTGGTGGCCGACATCTCCCAGGGCGCGCAGGTGTGCATTCTCGATGGTGAGATCGAGTCGATGGTGGCGGCGTGTGGGCGGGCGGCCGAGACCGCGAAGGCGAACCTGCAAAGCGCCAGGCCTGCAGGGGTGTTGGTGTTCGACTGCGTCTGCCGGGGCATGATCCTCAAAGACGCCTTCCAGCTCGAGGTCGACGCCGTGCGCCAACACTTCCCCGGAGTCCCGATCGCCGGGTTCCTCACCTACGGCGAGATCGCCCGCTTCCGGGGAAAGCTCGATGGCTGGCACAACACCACCGCGGTCGTCGTCGCGATTCCCTCGTAAAACTCGCGCCGCCGAAGGCATCGGCCACGGCCGGTGGTGGATCTCGGAGAGGTGGTGGCCCGAGTGCCGGCGGACGAGAGCCCCTTGGGGGGGTGGTGTTCCTCGAGCCGTGAATTCACCAACGCGCTGAGCGCAGCCGAAGGCCCGCGCGAAACGAGAAGGGCGGACCGACCGTGTCGACCCCTGCCCTTCCCACCACATACACAGCGCCGAACAGATTCTGCGCCGCGGCGAACGCCTCGAAACCATGCACCAGGACCCGCGACACCGAGGCGTCACACAAGGTCACCGCGGGGACCTTCAGGGTGTTGCGATCGTCTTCGAACGATTCGCCCAGCACGCGAACCTGCACCCTCACGGTGAACCACTCCGGCTTCGAAAAGCTCAGCGAGGCGACGAAACGATGCGCCGGATCTTGTGAGAGCTGCTTGCCCACCAGCGCCTCGTCGCCTGCGACCACGCGCGCATCGGTGAGCACGTAGCTGCCGGACAGTTGAAGGTCATGGAGGAACCGGACATCGAGCCCGCTCTCAAAACCCACGATGCGCGCGGCACCGAGGTTCACACGCACCCGCGATCCATCAGGGAGACTGCGGTTGACGATGGGCGACTCGAGCAGGTTGCCAAACCCCGTCACCCGAACGCGCACCGCGCGCCACCTGCACCTCGGCACCCGCGTCCCCGCCCCAGAGCGTCTCGGGGTCGAGTAACGGGTTCGCCTGCGTGACCACCGTTCCGACCTGAAAGGGCCGGTAGAGCTCGTTGAGCGTGGGCGCCCGAAAGGCCCGGTAGCCGGCGAGCCGAAGCTGCACCGCCTCGTGCGGCCGCAGGTGCAGCACCAGCTTGGGGCTCACCGCGCCCGCGGTGCGCGCTTCATTCGCCCAGCCGTCGAGCCTGACCGCGCCGAGCACCTCGACCGCGGGAACCAGCCTCCACGCTTCTTGAACGAAGAGCCCGACGAGCTGCTGCCGCCGGCCCTGCCCGCCCACGAAGCGTGCGTCGAGCCCGTCCGAGACCACGTGCGTGCCGAGCGCCTTCACCCGCTCCGAAGCCCAGCTCAGCAAGAGCCCGCTGTCGTCGATGGGAATGTGCTGCGTGGAGACCAACTTTTCTTCGGCGCGGCCTTCCGAAACGCGAGAGCGCGTCTGATCGAACTCTTCCAGCCGGCCGACCACCCGGCCCTGCCAGTGGCCCAGCGCCTCCCAGTTGGCGCCGAGCACCAGGTGCCCCAGGCGCACGCTCGAGCCGCTCAGCGGCGTGCCCGCGTTCTGGTTTTCGGTGAAGTAGCCGGTGGTGAGGAAGAGCTGCGCGGTCTGCGAGACCTTCGCCTCGACGCGGCCGTTCACGGTGACGTGCGTGCTGGGGGCGTCGCGATCGATCGGCCCCCGCTGCCACGGGGCGACGATCGGGAAGCCGCTGCTGCGCATCGCTTCGACCTCGAGCGAAGCACCCCAGGGCCCCGAAGCACCGGCGATCCGCCCCGCGCCTTCGACCGTGTCCTGCGTGCCGACGAGGCCGGTGGCGTCGAGCGAGAAGCGATCGATCTCTCGGGAGAGGAGCTGCACCACGCCGCCTTAGCGCGCCGCTGCCGTACTGCGCGGAGGCCGCGCCCGGCACGATCTCGATCCGATCGAGGCCCAACCTCGGAAGCGCGCGCCAATACACCCAGCCTCCGTAGCCGTCGTTCATCGGAACTCCGTCGAGGAGCAAGGTGGCGCGAGACACCCCGCTGGGCCCGATGCCTCGAAGGCTCAAGCCCTGCGAGGTGGGATCTGCGGTGAGGCTCGAGCTGCGCCGAAAAGTCTGCGTGACGGCTTCGCTGCGCAAGAGCTCGTCGGTCAGCAGGGTCGGGCTGCGCTCGATCTCGGTGCGGGACAACACGATCGTTTCGACCGGCGCGTCATCGAGGGTTCGGGGTGTGCGCGTCCCCGTCACCACCGTCTCTGGGCCTTCTGCCGCCAGCGCCAGCGCACAGAACAGCGAGAGCAACATGCACGTTTCCGTTTGCAGTTCCCATTCCGTGGCGACATTCGCGCAGGTGGTGCAGCCGGGGCATCGCGGCACATTGACTGCAGAGCGCAACGGCATGGCCGTCGTCATGAAGAAGCGAGCTCCGGATGTCGTTTGTTTCTGCCACCTTCGCTGGAACTTCGTCTTCCAGCGGCCCCAGCATTTGATGCTCCGTTGGGCGCGTGAACAGCGGGTGTTCTTCGTCGAAGAACCACTGATGGACGCCGATTCGCCGCGACTCGACGTTCACGAAGATCCGTGCGGCGTTCGAGTCGTCACGCCTCACCTTCCGGCCGGGCATGAAGATCCCGCGGCGGCGATGTGCGATCTGCTCGATGGCCTCGTGAGCGACCACGCGCTCGAGGAATTCATCAGTTGGTACTACACGCCGATGGCGATCTCGTACTCTCGCCACCTCGCGCCGAAGGCGATCGTCTACGACTGCATGGACGAGCTCTCGCTCTTTCACGGAGCGCCGCCGGAGCTGTTGCCCAACGAGAAGGAGTTGATGCGGCGGGCCGACGTCGTCTTCACCGGCGGGCACCACCTCTACCAGGCGAAGAAGTCGCAGCACGTCAACGTGCACCCCTTTCCCAGCAGCGTCGATGTCGATCACTTCTCG
>JAYVNA010000278.1:0-16891 GCA_043758715.1 Archangium sp. | reverse complement strand
TTCGGCGACGAAGCCGCTGCACTCGCCGAGGCCATCGACCGTCCCGGCCCTGTCTGCCTGCGCGCGCGGGGAGATCGGCTCGAGCTTCAACGGCAGCTCTCCGCGCTCGGGGTTGAGACGACTCCCGGCCGCTGGGCTTCGCAGTCACTCGTTGTGCTCACGCCTCGCCCCAATCTGCTCGGGCTCGGGCCTGAACTGCTCGGCCGCTTCGAAGTGCAGGACGAAGGCAGCCAGCTGCTCGGGGAGCTCGTCGGCGCCCGCCCCGGTGACGAGGTGCTCGACCTCTGCGCGGGGGCCGGCGGCAAGTCGCTTCAGCTCGCGGCCATCGTGGGCCCGGAAGGGAAGGTGCACGCGACGGACATCGATCTTCCCCGCCTCGAGCGTCTGCGAACCCGCGCCTCGAAAGCGAATGCGCGCGTGCTCATTCATGGCGCTGAGGCCCCGACCTCGTTGCGGGTGCCGCGCGTGCTGGTCGATGCACCGTGTTCAGAGTTGGGCGCGCTTCGTCGGGGGCCTGATCTGCGCTGGCGCCTCGACCCCGGGCTGGTGAGCTCGATGCCGCCGATTCAACGGGGGCTCATCAATACGGGCCTGCGACATCTCGCGCCTGGCGGCCGGCTTGTCTACGCGACGTGCACGTACACGCGCGAAGAGAACGAGCAGGTCGTTGAGGCTGCACTCGCAGAGCATCCGGAGCTGAGAGTGGTGCGTCCGGAGGTTGATCCCGTATTGCTCGATTCGCGCGGGTTTCTCTCGGTGAATCCGTTTCGACACGGCACTGACGGGTTCTTTGCGGCCGTGTTTACTTGACCTCTCCCCCACGGGGAGAGGGAGAAGGAGATGAGATGAGGATCACTCGTCGTTAGGAGGAGGACGCTTCTTCACCGCCGGCCGCGCCGTGAGCGACGGAGGCCTGGTCACCGTCTTCGGCCGCGACACCGCCGCCACGCCCACCCGGCTCGGCGGCCGCGCGCGCACCGGCGGAGAAGCGGCGATGGTGTCTGCGTCGTCTTCGACCTTCGGCAACGGCCGCGATGATGACGTGCCCAGTCCGCGCCGGAAGTCTCCGAGGTGTTCGACGTCGGCCTCTGCCTGCTTCAAGTCAGCCTCGTGCTCCTTGGCGCGCAGGGCCTTCCCGCTCAAGCGCGTGTATGCCCAGAAAGCGATGATCAGCACGCCTCCGGGAATGCTCCAGAGCGTGACCCGCTCGGGCCCCCGCAGCAGCTGATCGGGCGCCCAGCCGCGATCCCGCGAGCCGACCACCAGCCACGCCTTGCGCTCCTGCTCGATGCGCATGGTGTTCGCCGACATCATCTCGACCTTCTGAATCAGCTCGGGCTTGAGCTTGAACTTTCGCTCGGCAAATCGGTGGCGGAGGTTCTCGAGGTGATCCACCAGCTGCCGTTCATCGGGCATCAGCCGCGCCGCTTCGAGCGTCGCTTCGAACGCGGTGTTGAGCTCGGCCTCGCTGCACTTCCGCCCATCGTCGACGCCGAGAATCATCAGCGCCCGCGCGTAGCCGAGCGCCGCTTTGTACTCAGGGCTGTTCCAGTAGTTCGACCAGATGTACCCGTAGACGGCGAGTCCGTAGACCGCGAGCACGATGAAGAGCCCATACGGAACCGGGAACTTCCGAGGAGCGGCTTCGGGCTTCTTCGCTGCGGACGACGGCACCCGTTCACTCTAGTACAAGACCGCTCGTGAGCTTCCTCACGCCTCCTTCTCTGCGCCAGGGTGACCGGGTCGCCATCGTCGCGCCCTCCGGCCCCTTCGATCGCCCTTCCTTCGAGAAGGGTCTCGAGGTGATCGCGCGCTGCTATCAGCCCGTCTTCACCGAGCGGATCTTCGCAGCGACCCGGTACCTCGCGGGCAGTGATCTGGCTCGGCAGGCCGAGCTCCAGGCCGCCCTCGACGACGATTCAATTCGGGCGGTGTTCGCGGCGCGTGGTGGCTACGGCGCGATGCGCATTCTCCCGGAGTTGCGGCTGGGGTCACCCAAACACCTCATCGGCTTTTCAGACTTCACGGCCCTTCACTGCGTGGCTCAGAAGCAGGGCTGGGCCTCGCTCCACGCGCCGGTGCTCACGCAGTTGGGCAAACAACCTGCCGACGTCATCGAGCGGCTGTTCGCGGCGCTCGAGGGCCGCGCTGTTTCCCCCCTCAACGGGCTTCGCACGGTGAATGAAGGCGTCGCCGAAGGCCCGCTGCTGGGCGGCAATCTCTCGGTGCTGACGCGCTTGATTGGGACGCGCTGGTGGCCGTCGCTGCGCGGGGCCGTGTTGCTGCTCGAAGACGTGGGTGAGCGGCCGTACCGGCTCGATCGCATGTGGACGCACCTGCAGCTCACGGGGTTGCTCGAAGGCGTCCGAGGCGTGGTGCTCGGTGAACTCACCGGCTGCGAAGAAAAAGACGCCGACTACACCGCCTCAGAAATCCTCGAAGAACTCGTTCGCCCCCTCGGTATTCCCTGCGCGTCAGGTTTCCAAATCGGGCACGGCGAGGTGAATCAACCCGTGATGCTCGGCGCGCCCGTACGCCTCGACGCCACCACCAGGACGTTGTCCTTCCCATGAGTCTCGAAGCGCTGCTTCAACGCGGCCTCGACGAGCAGGTCTACCCGCTCGCCCGCCTCGAAGTGTTTCACCGCGGGTCGCACGTGCGATCGCTCGGCAACGCGCCCGTCGACTGTGTCTTCGATCTCGCTTCCGTCACCAAGGTGATGAGCACCACCGCACTCGTGCTCGAGACCGGGCTGCCCGTCGACGCACCGTTGACGCAACTGATCCCCGGAGCTGTCGCGCGTGCGAGCTTCATCGATCTGCTCTTCCACCGCAGCGGGCTGCCGGCCTTCTTTCCCTTCTTTGAACGCGAGCTGCTCGATCACCCCCAGCTCTTCGAAGGTCCTGAGCCTGCGCTGCGCGCGCTGGTCAGAAACTCAGTGCTCACGCGCGTCGCGGCCACCCCGCAGGAAGGCGCCCCGGGTCTGCAAGCCGTCTACAGCGATCTCGGCTTCATCCTGCTCGGCGCGGCCCTCGAGGCTTCCACCGGCGTTCCGCTCGATCGCCTCTTCGCTGAACGAATCGCCGCACCGCTCGGGCTGACCGCGCACTTTCGCCGGCTCTCTTCATCGCTCCCGCTGCCCGCTCAATTCGCTCCCACCGGAACCACCCGGCCTCGCGAACCCGCGATCGGACAAGAAGGAATGTGGAACGTCCCTGAGCGCTCCACCAACCTCTGCGAAGTCGACGACGACAACGCCTGGTGCCTCGATGGGGTCTCCGGGCACGCAGGCCTCTTCGGCACCGCGCTCGACGTCGCGCGCTATGGGCAGGTGGTGCTCGAGGGCCGCTGGGCCCCGGCCAGTGGTTGGGCGCGCGACACCACCCCCGGAAGCACCCGCACCTTCGGGTTCGACACGCCCTCGGCGGAAGGTGCCTCGTGTGGTCAGCGATTTGGCAAGCGCGCGATAGGTCACCTCGGCTTCACGGGCACCAGCCTGTGGATTGATTTCGATCGCGAGCTCGTCGTCGCCTTCCTCACCAACCGGGTGGCGCTCGGCCGGGCCAACCTTCGCATTCGCGCCTTTCGCCCCCAGGTGCACGACGCGGTGCTCGACGCGCTGAAACTGGAATGAGAGGGTCGCCCATCATGTCCGCTGCACTCGATGACAACGGCCTCGTTCTCGACACCGTCGACCCCGCGTTCCCCAAACGCATTCACCTCGTCGGAGTCGGCGGCACCGGCATGGGCAGCTTCGCCGGCATGCTCAAGGCCGCCGGCTACGAGGTGACAGGCAGCGACGAGAACGTCTACCCGCCGATGAGCCACATGCTCGAGGCCTGGGGCATCAAGGCGCTCACCCCGTACTCCCCGCAGAACCTCGACGTGGCGAAGCCTGATCTCGTGATCATCGGCAACGTCATCCGCCGGGTGAACGTCGAGGCCACCGCGGTGCGCGAGCAGCGCATTCCGCAGATGAGCTTCCCCGCGGCCCTGGGCTCGCTGTTCCTCAAGCACCGCCACTCGGTCGTGATCGCCGGCACGCACGGCAAGACCACCACCTCGTCGCTGATGGGGCACGTGCTCGCCTCGGCCGGGAAAGATCCGACCTTCCTCGTCGGGGGCGTCACCCAGAACTACTCCGGCAACTACCGCCTCGGAAAAGGGCCGCACTTCGTCGTCGAAGGCGACGAGTACGACACCGCGTACTTCGACAAGGGCCCCAAGTTTCTGCACTACCAGCCCAAGACGCTCATTCTCACCAGCGTCGAGTTCGATCACGCCGACATCTATCGCGACCTCGCGCACTACGAGTCGTCGTTTGAAAAGCTCATCGCGCTGATGCCCGCGGACGGAACGATCATCGTCAGCGCCGGCTGGCCCAACGCGGTGAGGCTCGCGCGCAGCTCGAAGGCGAAGGTGATCACGTATTCGTCGAAGGCCGACTCGGGTGCCGACGTGGTGCCCGCGGGGCTGGTGCTCGGTCCCGAGGGCGCGCGGTTCTCGGTACAAGACGCGAAGCTGCTCTTGCCCATGGCCGGCGCGCACAACGTCGAGAACGCGCTGGGCGTCTTGGCCGCGGCCAGGTCACTGGGCCTGACCGACGACGACATCGCCCGCGGCTTCGCCTCGTTCCAGGGAATCAAGCGCCGCCAGGAAGAGCGCGGTGAGCCGGGCGGGGTGCTGGTGATCGACGACTTCGCCCACCACCCCACCGCGGTGAAAGAGACCATCGCGGCGATCGCCAGCCGCTACCCCGGGCGCCGCCTGTGGGCGATCTTCGAGCCGCGCTCGAACACCTCGCGCCGCAACATTCACCAGGACGACTACGCCCACTCGTTCACCGGGGCCGCGCGCGCGTCGATCAAGACGCCCGAGCGGCACGACAAGATCCCCGCAGGCGAGGAACTCGATGTGCCCCGCCTCGCCCGCGAGCTGACCGCACACGGAATTCCCTCAATCGCTGAGCCCACCGTCGCCGCGCTGATCGAAGAGGCCGTGCGCGACGCCCGAAAGGGTGACGTGTTGCTGGTGATGTCGAACGGCAGCTTCGGCGGTTTCATCGAGACCCTGCTGACCCGCTTGGCGGCCCGATGAGAGTCGCGCTGCTCGCTGCGTTGGTGTTGTGCGGCTGCACCTTCAAGCCCGCGGGCCCCGAGCTCGTCGACCCAACGCCCTCGGAGCGACTTACCACCGGCCGGACCCCGCTCGAACTCGCGCTGCCCCGCTACCCGGGTGGTGAAGCGTGGAAGCTCTCGGCCCATCGCGGTCACGTGGTGCTGCTCGATGTGTGGGCGACCTGGTGCGAGCCCTGCCGCGACGCGCTGCCGCTCTACCAGGACCTCGCGCAGGAATTCAGGGCGCGGGGGCTCGATGTCCTGACCATTAACGTCGACGCCGACCCGCGGCCCATCGCGCCCTTCCTCGAGGAGGCGAAGCTCTCGTTGCCCGTGCTGCTCGACCCCGAAGCCCGGGTGGCGGAGGCGAGCTTGAAGGTGAAGTTGATGCCCACCGCCTTCCTCCTCGATCGCCAGGGCCACGTTCGGTACGTGCACGAAGGGTTCGATGAGGGGCAGCTGGCGACCTGGCTGGCCGAGCTCGAGACCCTGCTGGCCGAGCCCGCTCCGTGAGCGAGTATCTCCCGCTCGCGCAGCAGGTGGTGCGCGCGGCGGGCGCGGTGTTGCGAGATCGGTTTCACCAGGCCCGCACCATCGCCTTCAAGGGCGAGAACAGCGCTGACCTGGTCACCGATGCCGACCGCGCTAGCGAAGCGTTGATCCTCGAGGTGCTCGCGCGCGAGGTGCCGCACCACGCCGTGCTGGCGGAAGAGCAGGGCGCGGTGGGGCAGGGCGCGTGGAGGTGGATCGTCGATCCCCTCGATGGCACCACCAACTACGCCCACGGGGTGCCACATTTCTGCGTGACCGTGGCCCTGCAGGGACCTGAGGGGCTGGTGGTGGGGGCGACGTACGATCCACTCCGCGACGAGTTGTTCAGCGCCGCGCGAGGGCTGGGCGCCACCCTCAACGGCCAACCGCTGCGGGCCAGCCGCGCCACCGGGGTGCGGGGGGCTGTGCTCGCCACCGGCTTCCCGTATCGGCTCAGGGAGCGCCCTGAGCTGCCGCTGGGCCTCTTTTCCCGGGTGGTGCGTGAAGCCGAAGGCATTCGCCGCATGGGCAGCGCTGCGCTCGACTTTGCCTACGTGGCGGCGGGCCGGCTCGATGGCTTCTTCGAGCTGGGGCTCAAGCCCTGGGACACCGCCGCGGGCGCGTTGTTGGTCAGCGAAGCCGGCGGTCAGGTGCGGCGCATCGATGGAGCGCCCTACGAGCCCCGCTTTGGTGACGTAGTGGCCGCGGCGCCTGGCCTGGCGGCCGAGCTGACCCAGCTGTGCGCTGAAGCGGTTTCGAGCTTCGGGTGGTCCCCCGAGCCGGCGCGCGATGAACGGGTTTAGATGAAGCTCTCAGGCACGAAGATGATGTCGCCTGGCACCAGCTGAAAATTCTTCTCGCGCCCGATGACGATGTCTTCGACCTTCACTGGCAGCTTCACTTCTCTTCCGTCGACCACGCGGGTGACGTTGACGCTGTTCTTCGCGGCCGAGCGGGTGAGCCCGCCCGCCTGCGAGATGGCGTGGATGATCGTCATCCCTTCCTCGTAGGAAAACGAGCCGGGCTTGGCGACTTCACCGAAGACGAACACCTTCTTCGAGTTGAACTCCTTCACCAGCGCCGAGACCTGGGGGCGCCGCACGAAGCCGTTCTTGAGGCAGTTGGTGATCGCCTCGGCGGCGCCGCTCGCAGACAGCCCGCCGACCTTCACCTTGTTGCAGAGGGGAAAGTCGATGTGCCCGTCAGGGTCGACCCGGTACACGCCGCTCAGATCGGGCTCCTGGTACACCCGCACCTCGAGCAGATCGTTCGCCGCCAGCGTGTTGTTGCTCACGCCCGCGTCGGTCAGCAGCAGGTCAGGCTTGAGGTCGCCTAGGTTCGAAGGGTAGCGGCAGGCCGCCAGCCCCAACACCATCAGCAGTGCGCAGCGCCGCCGCATCGGGTCAGTAGTGGAAGGCGAGGCGCAACATCGCCTCATGCCGCGGGAAGTTGTTCAGCGCTTCCGTCGAGGTGCGCAGCGAGAACGTGTAGCTCGCGCCGATGTCGAACCACGAGGTCACGGTGAAGGTCGGCCCCACGCTGAAGCTCAAGAGGAAGTCGTTGCGCGTGGTGGTCGGCACGCCCGCGGCCGGAGGCCCCAGGAACGTGAAGTAGTCAGCCGCCACCTGGCCGTTGATGATCAGCCGGCCGCCGAGCAACCCCAGGCCGCCGCGGATGTAACCGCGATCATCCATCGCCGTGCCGATGCGGGGCACTGCCACGGTGTTGCGGGCGTAGCCGATGGCGATGCGCGACTGCTCGGTGACGGTGTACGAGAACTCGGCGTTGCCGATGACCGTGTGAATGCTGCCGTTGCTGAAGTCGCCGCCGTAACCGACCAGCAAGGTGACCGCGATGCGCGGCGAGATGAGGCCCGCGAGGCCTGCCTGCGCACGGAAGAGGATCTTGTCGTCGTTGCCGCTGGCCTTGGTGAAGTAGGTGCGCCAGTCGGTGTTGACGTCGACGATCACGGCCGTCTTGGGCAGGAACTTCCAGCGCGCGTTGATGCCGAAGTTCAGGTTGCTGTAGTTCGACTTGTTCACTTCGCCGGGGTCGCAGGCGGTGCCGAGCACGCAACCGGGCACCACGCCACCCAGGAGGGGATCGAAGAATTCCACGCCCCACGAGACCTTCGGGGTCACTTCGAGAGCGCGGCCACCCGGGTGAATCGGCACGGCGATGTACGCATTGTTGAACAGCGAGAGCACGCCGACCGCGAAGGCCGGGTTCTGGGTGCGATCGCTGCGCACGAGGTTGTCACCGATCTGAAACTCGGCGGCGCCATCGCGATTGAACTTGGTGTCGAGGCCGACGTTGGTGCGGAACCCGCGGCCATCGGCCGAGAGCTGAGTGCTGCTGGGCGAGAGCAGGCCGGTGAACCAGAGGTACTCGGCTGCGCCGCTGAAGTTGACGAAGGTCGAAGGCGTGTCGAGGTCGAACTTCGCGCCACCCCGAAAGTGGAACACGATCTCGGGCGAGTCGATGCCCGGAGTAAAGCGGCCGACCAACGAGTCAAAGCGCCCGTCAATCTCGAGAAAGGGGTGGAAGTGGCCTTCACCGACCTTGAAGCCGGGAGCCTTCGCCACCTGGGCGAACGCGGGCGCGCTGACGAGCGCACCGAGCATCAGCGCCATGAGCGCGCGGTAACCTGTTCCCCTCAACCCATTCATCAGTGTTTTTCGGCCATAGCACACGAAGTGTGCTCGCCAATCCCTTTCAGGGGCCTCATCACATCGTCGGACTTGCGGGCGGAGGCCGCGAGTCGATGGGAATGGGCGGAGGCATCTGGGTCGGATCGCCGGGCGGCAGGTAGTCCGGGACTTCGACCTCGACAGAGAGGTTTTCGTCGGTGCGGAATGCCAGCTGCCCGATGCACTGCTCCGCTTCGGCCCGGAGCTGCTCGACCTTCGAGCGTGCGATCGTCACCTTGGTGAATTCATGTTCGGCGGTGGCGGTTTCCTTCCGCGCCACGGCCTCTTGAAGTTGAACGTCGGACTGCTCGGAGATGCGGAGCAGGCCTTTGATCTGGGTGAGCTTCTCGTTCACGCAGTTCAGCTTCACGACGTCTTTGGTGTTGCGCGCTTCTTCGAGCTTCTGCAGCACGTCTTTGAGGGCGCCACGCATGCGGCCCACCGATTCGGCGCTCGTCTTCACCTTCTCTGGATCGGGAACCTTCGACGCATCGGTGCCTTCAGGCGTGGGCGCCTGGGCCAGCGCGAAGGTCGCGGCCACTACCAGCAGAATCATCATGGCTCGACGGATCAAAAGAGGGCCCCCAACCGCATGGAGAAGACCGTGGAAGGTACGGTTGCCAACGATGTAAGTCAATGAGGTTACTGAGGTGATTTCAGACGTTGATGGGTGCCCGCTCACCGGCTCCCGATTCACGCCTGCGAGAGCTTCAAGTTTGCTTCCCGCAGTCGCACCGAAAGCATGCGCGCGATGTTCATCACCAGGAAGCCGAAGCCGTCCTTCTCGACCTTCCGGAACTGGGCGAGCCCTTCCGGGGAAAGATGGAGAAGCTGAACGTCCGTTCGCGCCTTCACGGTGGCCGAGCGGAATTCCTTGTCGACCAGGGCCATCTCTCCAAAACACTCGCCGCTGGAGAGGGTGGCGATCGGCTGGCTGTGGGCGGTCTGGAAGACCTCCACTTCGCCCGCGGCGATCAAATACAGCCCGTCGCCCAGCGCGCCTTCCGCGAAGATCAGGCCCCCGGCCGGAATGTCGCGCGGCACCAAAAGGGCGCACACCGCGTCGAGCTCCTGGTTGGAGAGCATCTCGAAGAGCGGAGATCCGGAGAGGAGAGCGACGCGATCCGTGGGCACTGAGCCCATTGTGCCACGCGCTGAAATCAGCGCGAGTTCAGGAGCGGACTTACGAGGCCGGAGCGAAGACGAAGGGGTACGCCACCGGCACGTCGGAGGGCGGCTTGAAGGGGAAGACCCAGCCACGAATGGTGGTCTTGATGCAGCTGGCCACCGCCTCGTTGCCCAGGGTGTTCTCTTCGATGTCGATGTCGCTGGTGCGGCCAGAAGGGGTGATGCTGAAGCGAACGACCACCTTGCCCTTGAGGCTGGGGTTTCGCTTGAGCTCCTTCTCGTAGCACTGCTGGATGGCGCCCTTGCGGCCGCGCACGAAGGCCGCGAGCTTCTCGCGATCGACGTCAGCCGACTCGACGTCGGGGGCCTGAATCGAGACGCCGCCGCGAATGGTGGCCTGGGTCTTCTCGCCGAGGCCGACGTTGCCGCCGCCCGAGGTGCCGAGATCGCCGATGCCGGCCGCCGAACCCGCGGTGCCGCCCTTGGGGCCGCCCGCGGCCAGCGAGTCTGCCGTCGCCACGCCGACACCGCTGGCACCCGAGAGGGCATTGGCCACGTCGCCGACACCGCTCGAGTTGCCGAGCACGTCTTCGAACGCGCCGCCGCCGCCCGACGAGCCGATCACCTTGAGCAGACCCGAGCGCGCGACCTTCGCCTGCAGCGCGGCCTTCTTGTCGGCGTTGCTGGTGGCGGGCTTGTCAGCCTTCTTCTCGGCGACTTCCTTCTTCTCTTCTTTGTCTTCCTTCTTGCCGTTGTCTGCGACCTCGGTCGGAGGCGGAGGCTTGATCTCAACCGGCATCATCGCCTTGACGAAACGATCGGGAAGCTCGTCGAGGGTCAGCTCGCGCTCCTCGACCTTCGGTTGGCAGGCGATGAAGGTGGCACCCGAGAAGTGCACCACCAGCGAGACCGCGAGGATCATGAAGAAGAACTGATCGATCTGCTTGAGGATGCCGCCGCGAACTTCCGTCGGCAGCTCGATCTTCGGGGGTTCCGGGGGCGGCGCGACGAACTGGAAGAGCAACGACACTTCGCCCAGCGAGACGCGGCCCTTGGAGGCGTCGGTCAGCGGGAGCACGTAGGCGTCTTTGCGCTGCTTGGCCAGGCCGCGGGCGATCGCGTCTTGAAGGGTGATCTCTTGGCCGTTGACCGAGATCTTCCCGTCCATCGCGGTGGTGAAGATGAGCGAGTACTGATCGCTCACGGCCTCGAACAGGGTGAACGAGGGCGGCAGGTTCGAGACCGGCACGACGATGGTGTTGGTCGCGTTCTGGCCCACCGACACCGGCCCGCGGCGCTTGAGCGTGCGGTCTTCGGTGATCTTGCTGCCCTGAATGAGCGCGACGCGGAGAAGCTTCTGACCGGTCTGCGTTTGAGCCATGGCGTTTCCTTAGACAGCGACCGGCGAACGGGGTTCCTCAAAACACCGCTTCCCCCGAAACCGGAAGGAACCTCGGGGTTTAGCCGTGAGCGCGGCGGTACTCAAGATTCCTGGAAAAGGATCAGAACGCGTCTTTTTCGACGCTCTTCTCCACCTTGGGCACGAACGATTCGGCGCGGTTGAGCTCGTCGAAGTTCAAGGTGCTGCGCTGGAGAATGTAGAAGGCCTGCGGCTTCTGAATGCGCCCTTCGACCGTGATGGCGTCGAGGCGGATCACTTTCCTCTTCTTCGCAGGCTGCGCCGGGTCCTGGGCGAAGGCCGCGGAAGCAAGGGTCACGAAGAGCACCAGGGGCAGGAGGAGTCGTTTCATTTGTCGTCGTCTCCCAGCTTAGCCGCGGGCGGGGGTTTGGGGGCAGGGGCCGGGGGCACGTCTTCCTCCCCGAGCTTCGAGGCGGGCTTCTTTTTGGCTTCGAGGGCGGCGGCGGCGTCGTCGAGCTTCTTCTGCCTGGCGGCGTCGGCGCCGCCCTTCTTCTGGGCGGCCTCGTCGATCTTCTTCTGCCGGGCGGCATCGGCGGCGGCCTTCTTGGCGGCGGAGGCCTCTTCCTTCTTGCGCGCGGCGTCGCCGAGCTTGGCCAGGCGGGCGGCTTCGGCGTCGGCCTTCGCCTTGGCAGCTGCGTCGGCTTTGGCCTGCTTCTCGGCGGCGATGGCGTCGGCCTTGGCCTTCTTGTCGGCGGCGGCGGCGTCTTCCTTCTGCTTCCTGGCAGTCGCTTCCGCGTCGGCCTGCGCCTGGGCAGCGGCGTCGGCCTTGGCCTTGTTCGCGGCGTCGATCTTCGCCTGGGCTTCTTCGGCCGCCTGCTTCTTGGCGTCTTCTTCGGCCTTCTTGGCGTTCTCGACCTTCTTGAGGGCGTCCTTCTTCTCGCGCTCCCTGCGGCGCTCTTCCTTCTCGATGCCCTTGTTCGCGTCCTTCACGTACTGATCGACGCGATCGTCCTTCCCGCCCTTGTCCTTGTACTGGGTGAAGTACGTGATGGCGGTCTTGAAGCGCTCGGTGTTGTCGACGCCGGCGATTTCCTGATCGAGGTAGGTGACGCCGAGGTTGAAGGCTACCTCGGTGAGATCGGGGCGGCTCTTCTGGACCAGCTGGTACTCGGTGATCGCCTTGGGGGCCTGCTGCAGCCCGCGGTAGGCGTTGCCGAGGTTCAGGTGCGCCACGGTGAATTCAGGGGCGGCAGCGACCGCGGCCTCGAGTTCCTTGACCGCCGACTCGTAGTCGTTGGCCTCGTTGAGCAGCGCGCCGAAGTTGTTTCGCGCCTCGGCGTAGTCGGGCTTGAGCAGGGTGGCCTGGCGGAACGACTCGAGCGCCTGCGGGCGCTGCTTGAGCTGCAGCAGCACCAGGCCCAGCGCGTTGTGGGTGGCGGCGTCGTTGGCGTCGAGGGTGCGCGCGTTCTCGAGCACCAGGCGGGCGAGCTCGGTCTTCGATTCCTTGAAGTAGACCTGCGCGAGCAGCTGCATGGCGCGCACGTTGCGCTCGTCGGCCTTGAGCACCTTCTTGGCTTCTGAAGCGGCCGGCTCGAGCTTGTTCTGCGCGAGCAGGGTGTAGACCAGCGCGTTGCGCGGGCCGATGGCCGCCGGGTTCTTCGCGATCGCCGCGCGCAGCTCTGAATCGGCCTGGGAGCACTTGCGCTGGCGGCACTGCATGCGCGCCAGGTAGTCCCACGCGGTGTCCTGCGCGGGGTCGATGTCGAGCGCCTTGCGATAGTCGCGCTCGGCGGCGCCGAACTCACCGCGGCGCTCTTCGATCACGCCCAGGTTGGTCCACGCGTAGGCAGCGCGATCGTTGCGGCTGAGCACGTCTTTGAAGGCGGCCTCGGCCTGGTCGGCGTTGCCCTGCGCGAGCGCCGCGACGCCTTCCTTGAAGCGGGCCTGGGTCGAGGCATCGAAGGCCGGCGCGGGCGGAGCCGCGGGGGGGGCCTCGGCGGGGGCGGGCCCTCCGGCGGCGGGCTTGATGGTGTCGTCGGCCGCGGCGGTGGGTGCCGGGGCGGCGACGGTCCTGGGCGCGTAGGGCACCTCTGGGGTCTCGGCCACCGGGGTGGTGTCTTCCTTCTTGGTCTCGGGAGCCGTGACGCACGCCGAAGCGAACGCGAGCAGGCCGATCACGATCGCGCGCTTCACTTGTCGCCCTCCCCGAGCTTCTGCGGAACGGTTACGGCGCGCTCGTTACCCGTCACGCTGCCCACGATGCCATCGGGGAAGACCAGCTCCTGGGAGACCAGCGACTTGGGCTCCTTGAGCATCGGGTATTCCTTGGGGCGGAAGCGGTTGAGCGACTCGAGGGTCTTCTTGGTCCACTCGTTCGAGACCCGGTACTTCTTCGCCTCGGCCCAGGCAGCCGCGTAGACCTCGACTGCCTTGTCTTCGAGGGCGACGGTCTGGCCCGACAACGCGTCCTGGTAGGTGACGACGGCCTCTTCTCCAAGGCGTTTGATCTCGGGCGGCACCGGCGTCTCGAGAATGGTCTGGGCGAAGCGCTCGAGGGTGTGACCCTTGCGGTAGAACGCCGCGAGGATCCACTCGACGCGTTTGTATTTCATCACCGCGTCGTAGGCCTCGCTCACCTTCTTCACGCCGGCCTTCTTCACCGAGAAGCTGTTGGTGAGGTTCTTCCCCGTGCCGCCGATCTTGATCTTGTCGAAGTCGGCGAACACCACCTCGGCCAGCTCGAACCGCGAGTAGGCGGCCGCTTCGGCGGCGATGGGCGAGGTCTCGGGCTTGAGGTTGCGGCGATCGAACTCGTCGGCGGCGCCCTCGTAGGCCCTCTTCGCGGCGGTCTCGTTCTTCTGCTTCTTGTAGGCGTCGCCGATGCGCTTCTTGGCGTCGATCACGAGCTCGACCTGCGCGCTGTTGCTCGAGAACTTCTGCACGAACTCGGTGAGCGCCGCGATCTCCTTGGCGCTGTCGCCCTGCTTTTCGTAGATGAGCGCCGCGCGGAACTGGTTCTTCGGCGCGTCTTCGCTCTTCGGGTAGACGTCGGCGTAGCGCAGGTAGGCAGCGGCCGCTTCGTTGTACCGCTGCAAACCTTCCATCAGGCGCGCGGTGTTGAAGAGCGCGTTCTCGCGATCTTTCGAGGCCGGGTAGTCCTTCACCAGCTTCTGGTACTTCTCGATCGCCTTGTCGAAGTCGTACGACTTCTCGGCGTTGACGGCGACGCGGAAGAGGGCGGCGTCGGCCAGCTTGCTGTTGGGGTACTCGCTGAACACCCGCTCGTAGAGCTTCTGGGCGGAGTCGAAGCGCTGCACGCTCTCGTAACAAACGGCGGCGTTGTTGAGGGCCTTGTCGGCGAACTCGTGCTTGGGCTCGGCGGCGACCAGCTCGATGTACTTCTTGGCCGCTTCGTCGAACTGCCCCTTGGCCATCAGCTCTTCGGCGAGCTTGAACTTGCCGCCCAGCTCGAACTTCTTGAGTTGGGTGTACAGCTCGGACTTGGGGTCGATGACGTCTTTGTTCGCTGCGAGCTCGGCGGATTCCTGCTCGACCGCCGCCCAGTTCTTGTCGGTCAGGCGCGACTCGACGATGAGGTTGACCGCGAACTTCGCCACCTCGGACTTCGGGTACGAGGTGATGATCGTCTTGAAGCGCTTGCGCGCCTCGTCGAACTGGTTGTGCGTGTAGAAGAGTTCGGCCGCGCGGTAGGCGATGGCGGGCGACTTGTCGTCGCCGGGCTTGGCCTTGAGCAGGTACTTGTCGGAAGCGTCGACCAGCGACTTCTCGAGCGGGGTCAGCTCGAGAGGAGTGACCTTCTCGCCTTCGGTGCGATCGGTCGACTTGAGCACCGGGTACTGCTTGGCGGTGCCGCTCTTGATCTCGAGATCGAGTTCCTTCTGGTTCGAGAGCACGGCCGAGTACGCCGAATCGAGCTGGTACTTCACGTCCTGGCTGGAGTCGCGCACGTTGGCGTAGCGCTTGGCGGCCGCGGCGAACTGGAAGGAATTGTAGAGGCAGTCCGCCAGGTAGAATTCCATCTCGTAGGCGTTCTTCGAGCGGGGGAAGCGCTGGAGGTAGCCGTCGTAGGCCTTGGCCGCCGTCTCGAACGCCGCCTTGGCGAGATCGAACTTGCCCTCCTGCTTGTAAACGAGGGCCTGCTGGTGATGGTAAATCGCCGTCGAGTACAGGCTCTTCTCGGCGAGCTCCCCGGCGGCCTGCACCACCTCGGGATCACGTTTCCACTTCTCGTACCAGGGCGTTCCGGCCACGAACATGTTGGAGAGCTTCGAGCTCTCGGCGAACGCTTCCTCGAGGCGGCGATCGCGCTCGTAGGCCTGCACGATGCGCTGCTGAATCTTGGGGGCGTCCTTGTTGAGCGGGTCTTTCTGCAGCACCAGCCGGTAGGCCTCGATCGCCTCGGGGTGCTTGGTCTGATCGAAGTAGACGTCAGCCATGCGCCGGTAGACTTCGCCCTCGTAGCGGCGGCCGCCGAGCTTGGCGAAGGTCTCCTGGGCCTTGGCCAGCGAGCCCCACTTCTCGTCGACGAAGCTGATGGCGGTGTACTGCAGCGCTTCGTTGCGCAGATCGCCGCCGACCTCTTCTTCGCCCTTCTTCTTGGCATCGGCCTCGTAGAAGTCGACCAGGTTCAAGAAGCGCGCGACCGCGTCGTCGAAGCGGTCCATGCGGTAATAGACCCAGCCCAGCTTGTAGAGCGCCTTGTCGTAGAGCGGGTGCTTGGCATCGGCGACCGCGTGCTCGTAAGCGTCGGCGGCGCGGGTGAGGGCGTCAGGCACTTCGAACGCGTCGAAGTAGTACTCGCCGATGCGCACCCAGGCCTCGGTGGTGAAGCGCGAGGTGGGGTAGCGGGCGATCAGCTGCTCGTACGAGCCGCGGGCCTTCTCGAAGTCTTCCTGCTTTTCCTGGCAATACCCCAGCAGGTACCAGCTGGCGTCGTTGAGCTTGTACGTGGGGAAGTCGGTCAGCAGCTTCGTGTACAGGGCGATCGACTTGCTGAAGTCGATCTTCGGCTCGGGCGGCGGGGTGATGTTCTTGTCTGGGTCGAGCTTCTTGAGCGCTTCTTCGTAGTCGCGCATCGCGATCGACTGATCGTCGGAGCTGCGCTCGTAATAGAGCTCAGCCAGGCGGAACATCACGTCGGGCGTGTAGCGGGGATCGTTGGGGTAGCGGGTGAGGAACTCTTCGAAGGCGGCGATGGCGTCGAGGCGTTCCCGGCGCTCGAGCACTTCGAGATCGCGAATGGCCTTCTCGTAACTGTTGGCCAGCGTGTTCCGTTTTTCCTCGTACTTCTTCTCGACCAGCAGCTGCACCTCGCGCTTGAACTCGCGCGATTCGGCGTCGTACAGCTCGAGGGCGTGGGTGAGCTCTTCGAGCTGCGCCTTCTGATCGGGCGTCGAGCCCATGCCCTCGAAGAAGCGCGACTTGGGCTTGGCAGCGGGCGCGGTGTCGTTCTTGCCGTCACCGGAGGCCGAGGGCATCTGCGGGCCGCCGAAGATGCCGGCGTCGGGCGTGGGCACACCGGCGTCGACCGCGGGTTTTCCCTTGGCCGCTTTGCCCTGGGCGAAGGCCGGAGCGGCCGCGAGCGCGGCGAGGCACAGCAACGTCTGAGCGAGGGCAGGGGCGCGCATCAGTCGACGTCCTTGAGGACTTCCTTGAACTCGTCGTCGAGCTGTTTCAGTTCCCTGTCCTTCTGGGAGGCGAGCTTCTGAATCGCGCTCGTCTTGTCCTGCTTGCGCTGGAAGGACACGTCGACCACGCCGACGTTGGCCTTGAGCACCAGGTCATCGAAGCTCTGGCGAACGCGCTTGAAGCTGTCGAAGGCGATGCGGCCGACGAGGTTGCGCGTCTCGCCGGTGACGGCCGCGGTCTCGGTGCGGTAGCCCTCGATCAGGCGCTGTTCCATCAACACCTGCTCGCGCAGCTTCTGGGCCTTCTGGGCCACGCGCTCGCGCACGATGCCCTTGCTGCGGATCACCCGTTCACGCACGGCGTTGGTGTCGGCGCGCACCACGTCGGCGCGCAGCAGCACCTTCTGGGCGTCGCTG
>JAYVNA010000277.1:0-5767 GCA_043758715.1 Archangium sp. | reverse complement strand
GGGGCTGGTGCGGTTGGGGCCGATTCCGGTTGCGGGGCTCGAAGAGGTACGCGCGCTCGCGCTGGCGTTTTCGCCGGACAGGGTCGCGGAGCACACGGGCCTTCCGGCTGACGTCACGCAGCGGCTCGCGCGTGAGTTCGCCGCGGCTCCGAGCGCGGTCTGCTACGGCCGCATGGGCGTCAGCGCGCAGGAGTTCGGGCTGCTCTCGACGTGGTTGATCGACGTGATCAACGTCGTCACGGGAAACCTCGATCGCCCGGGGGGGCCGATGTTCACCAGCCCCGCGGTCGACCTGGTGGCGATCGCGAAACGCACGGGCCAATCGGGCAGCTTCGATTCGTTTCGCAGCCGGGTGCGCGGACTTCCTGAGTTCAACGGCGAGCTGCCGATCGCGACGATGGCGGAAGAACTCGAAGGCCAGGTGCGCGCGCTGTTGATCACCGCGCACAATCCGGTGCTCACCGCCCCGAACGGGCCAAGGCTCGAGAAGGTGCTCGAGAAGCTGGAGCTGATGGTCGCGGTCGATCTCTACGTCAACGAGACCACGCGTCACGCGCACTACCTCTTGCCGTCGACCACGACGCTCGAGCACGACCACTACGACATCGCGCTGCATGCGGTCGGCATTCGGAACACCGCGCGGTGGAATGCGCCGTTGTTCGAGCCGCCGCCCGGGGCGCTGCACGATTGGCAGATCTTTCTGAGATTGATCGCGGAGCTGCAGGGTGGGGTGGCGGGGAAGGTGGTGCGTGCGGTGGGAGAGCGTCTTCCGCCTCGCGCGATGATCGAGCTGCTCCTGCGGGCCGGGCCGACGAAGCTCACGGTCGCGAAGCTCGAAGCCCATCCACACGGCGTCGATCTCGGGCCGCTGGTGCCGCGGCTGGCTGAGCTGACTGAAGAGATTCAGCTCGCGCCGCCGCAGCTGGTGAAGGACGTCGAGCGGCTGCGACAGGTCGGCAAGCCCGAGGGGCTGGTGTTGATCGGCCGCAGAGATCTGCGCAGCAACAACTCGTGGTTGCACAACTCGCAGCGGCTGGTGAAGGGGCGCTCGCGGTGCACGCTGTACATGCATCCAGATGATGCGGCGGAGCGCGGGCTCACCAGCGGGGCAGTGGTGCAGCTGAAGTCGCGCACCGGCTCCATTGACGTGCCACTCGAAGTGACGGACGCGGTGATGCGCGGCGTGGTCAGCCTTCCTCACGGCTGGGGACACGGGAGGCCTGGAGTTCAACTCGGCGTCGCGTCACAGCACGCGGGCGTGAGCGCGAACGACGTCACTGATGAGCTGTTCGTCGATCAGGCCTGCGGGACGGCGGTGCTCAACGGCGTTCCGGTGAGTGTCTGCGGGTGAGTTGAAGAAAGTCGGCCGGGAAGGAAGGCGGTGGCTCGAGTTCTCGGGCTTGCTCGAACGCGAACAGGCCCCGACTTCGGGCAAGGACGCTCACGGTCTGAAGTGGGTGTTGCGGAAATCTTCAGAATCGCCCGCTCGAACCGTTTGGGGTGCGTTCTCCGTGCGGCGACCTCCCGCGCGGGCCTTTTGTGAAAAAATCCGCAACAGCACCCGGCGTCACCATCACATCGCTTCGCTTTCTGCCGCGACGAGAAGTCCGAAGTGAGGGGCCAGCCCGCGCGAGCGCTGAAGCGAGGCCCTTCACCAGCGGCGTTCCCTCGAAGCTTGTGCCGTTACTTCTTCCGCTGCGCCACGCGCTCGCTGAACCGGGTCAACCGCGCCGACACGGTCTTGCGCGTCACGCCGAGCGTCTGCGCGATCTCTTCCAGCGTGTGCCCCTCGACCCAATGCATCGTGGCCGCGGTCATCGTGAACTCGTCTTCGCCCTTGGTGAGAAACGCGAGGTCATGCGCCCACTCCACGCGCTCCGTTTCCGCCATCGTCTGCCGCGCAGTCCACCCCGCGCCCTGTTCCTCGACGGTCGAGTCAGGTTCGTCCTCGCGCACGGCGAGCTCGCTTGCCCGCCCATGCCAACGGCCCCGCTTGCGCAGCCGATCGATCGCCTGGTTGGTCGCCACCCGGTACAGCACCGTCAACGGCTGAGCCTCACCCCGCCAATTCCCCTTCAGGAAGGCGAGAAACGTGTCCTGCAGGCAGTCCTGCGCTTCGGCCTCCGACCCCAGGAGCGAGCGGCACCGGCGGAAGAGCATCGGCCCGTAGCGGCGGTAGATCGCTTCGACTTCAGCTTTCTGCGCTTCGGGCGGCACGCGCGTGAAGACTTACCACGTCGCCTTCACGTGCTCGCTTCTGTGAGCACGCGTTCGAGCAGATCGAGCCTGCCCTGGTCATTGCTCTCGTGCGGAGCCCGAATGACGACGACGGCCGAGTCTTCGACTTTGATCGTCATCGCAGGGTGTGACGCGCGGCGAACCGCTCCGCGAGCTTGTCGCCATAGACGCGGCGAATGAACGCCACCGCGATCTCCTCCTCGCTTGCGCCCGAATGCTGACGGCGGACATCGGCCATCGTCGCCTCACGCACCTGCTCGGAAAGGCGAAGCGCGCGCGCCAGCCGCTCACCGGGAGGCGTCGCCCTCAGCCGCTCACCGTACCGCTGCCGCGCGCGGGCCGTGGTGTCGGTGAGCTGCGAGCGGGAGCCTTCGTGAGCCATGGCCCAAGTCTAGCCGGGTCCGCCCGCGGCATCATCGATTCCGCCCCCTCGAATGGCTCCCCGCGCCGCGACGCGGTAGATCCCCCGGCCCATGGCGCGCCTGATTCTTCTCTGCGCACTCCTCGCCTCCACCGCGCAGGCCGAGCGCCGATTCGCGCTCCTCATCGGGGCCAACGACGGCTGGGCCACCGACCGCTCCCTGCGCTACGCCCACGACGACGCGCGCCGGGTGCAGGAAGTGCTCGTGCAGCTCGGCAGCGTGGTTGAAGCCGACACCACGATTCTCTTCGAGCCCACCACCAAGGAAGTCGACACCGCGCTGACCCGCATCGAGACGCAGCTCGCCGCCAGCACCGAGCCGACGCTGCTCTTCTTCTTCTACTCCGGCCACGCCGATGCCAGCGCGCTGCACCTGCGCGGTCCGACGCTCGCGCTTACCACCCTGGCCGAGCGCCTCTCGAACACCAGGGCGGGGCTCACGCTCGCGGTCATCGACGCCTGCCGATCGGGCGCGATCCTCGGGACCAAGGGAGCGATGCCCGTCGCCGCCGTGCGGCTGCTTGCTGACGAACCGGTGCAGGGTTTCGCGCTGCTCAGCTCGAGTGGAGCAGACGAGCTCGCCCAGGAATCGAAAGCCCTCGCAGGTTCCATCTTCACGCACCACTGGGTCTCGGCGCTGCGCGGCGCGGGTGACGTCGACGGCGACGGCATCGTTCGACTGAGCGAAGCCTACGGCTACGCCTACGAGCGCACGCGCGTCGACACCGAGGCCACCGCGCTTCCCCAGCGGCCCGGCTTCCGCTTCTCGCTCAAGGGGCAGGGTGACGTGCCGCTCACGCGTCTCAACTCGGCGGCGGCCACGCTCGAGCTCGAGGCCGAGCCGACCCATCGCTACGTGGTCGTCGATGGCAACGAGCAGCACCTGATCGCCGAGGCGAGATCAGACCCCTCTGAGCGGCGCCGCCTGCAGCTCACGCCCGGCAGCTACCGCATCAAGCGCCCGGTGCTCGACGGCGTGCTGGTGGCCGAAGTGACGATGGCGCCGGGCGCGGTGGTGTGGGCCAAACGACTCGAATACCGAAAAGAGTCCGTCGAGTCGGGCCTGGTGAAGGGCTCGAGCGCCTTCGCGGAATGGGCGGCCAGCGGCACGCTCGCCCAGGGCGACGTCGCCGCTGCGCTCGACATGTTCCAGCGCATGCTCGACGAAGATCCACACGAGGTGCGGGCTCGCCGGGGCAAGGCGCGCGCGTTGCTGGTGCGCTCCACCGAGCTGCAGCGTGAGGGCAAGGCCGAAGAGGAACAGAAGGTGCTCGAGGAAGCGCTCTCGCTCGATCCTTCCTTCGCTGACGATCCTTCGGTGGCCCGCTTCGCCGACCGCGCCAAGGCGCTGAAGTTCGAGAACGAGCGGCAGGTCGCCCTCAAGCAGGCGATCGCCGACGAGATCAAATACGACCCGCGCATCACCAAGCACTGGGGCCTGGGTTTCTCCCTGCTCAGCACCCGCGGCATCCTGGTGTTCGAAGGCACGTGGATGCCGACGCCCTGGCTCTTCATCACCCTCGCCGCGGACGTCATCGGCCCGGGCATCGATCTCTCGGCCCGGTGGATTCCGCTCTCGTCTCAATGGAGCCCGTACATCGGCGGCGGCGCGCACTACGGCTTCAACGCCTGGCAACGAAAGGCCGGCTACGTGACGGTGAACGGAGAGCCCACGCAGATGTCCTACGACGACATCTGGGGAAAGATGTTTCACGCCGACGTGGGCATGCAGTGGATGGCGCAGGGCGGCTTCACCGCGGAGTTCGGCGGTGGCCCGATGCTCTATTACTTCCCCGCGAACGGGACCTTTCAGTGGTTCGGTTTCATCAACCTGGGCCTGGGCGTTTATTTTCGCTGATCCACCTACCCACGAAATCGGCCTCGAACGACTGATGTGCATCGCTGGCCAATGACGGCCCGCGCACACCCCTTTCGAGGCCATTCCCATGAAGAAGCTCTTCACCGTCGCGCTCGCTGTCGTCGCCCTCTCGTCCACCGGTTGCGCTGGCATGCGCGCGGCCCAGGCCCGCTCGAAGTTCATTCAGACCGCGGTGATGGCGCACACCTACCAGCGGCCGTGCAACGACATCTGGGGGGCCGCCCGCACCATGCTCTTCGCGCGCGACTTCCAGGTGAAGAGCGCCGACGCCGCGGCCGGCCTGACCCTCGAGACCGAGTGGAAGATCACCACCAACGGCAGCTCGATGGCCAGCAGCCGCTACCTCTTCCAGGGCAACGCGCCGGCCGCCGGGCAGTGCCAGGTCTCCGCCACCATGGCGCACAAGAACCAGCAGGGAAGCACCAGCATGAACCGCGACTGGCAGATGGAATGGGACCTGCTCAAGCAGGTCGACATCGAAGCGGCGCAGCGCATCGAGGCTGATGCCACCGCGGCCGGTGAAGTCGCGCGCAACGCGAAGGGCTGAGCTCACCGAGGGTGGGGGTGAGGGGAAATCGTTTCGCCGTTAAGACCAGCGCATGCGCGTTCACCTCGCCGCCGACCACGCCGGTTTCGATCTCAAGCAGCACCTCACTGCCCACCTGAAAGCCTCCGGCCACGAGGTCGTCGATCATGGCGCGCAGCAACTCGACCCGCTCGACGACTACCCGCCGTTCTGCATCGCCGCCGCCGAAGCCGTGGTCGCCGACCCGGGCAGTCTGGGCATCGTGATCGGCGGCTCCGGCAACGGCGAACAGATCGCTGCGAACAAAGTCCTCGGGGCGCGCGCGGTGCTCGGGTGGAACGACGAGACCGCCAAGCTGGGCCGCGCGCACAACGACGCGAACGTGCTCTCGCTGGGGTCGAGGCAGCACTCAGTGGCGCAAGCCACGAAGCTGGTGGAAGTCTTTCTCGCCGAACCGTTTTCTGGTGACCCGCGTCACCAGCGGCGCATCGACCTCATCACCCAGTACGAACGCGGCGCTGCACGGTCAGCCCGTGCTTCTGCATTAACCGATACATCGTCACCCGGTTGATGCCGGCCTGTTTGGCGGCCGCGTCGACCTTGCCGTCGTTCCCGTCGAGCAGCTCCGCCAGGTACTTGCGCTCGAGCGGCCCGAGCCAGGCTTCCCTCAACTCCGCCAGCGTCTTCGGCGCCGCCGGGGTGG
>JAYVNA010000276.1:0-1770 GCA_043758715.1 Archangium sp. | reverse complement strand
CAGCTGGCGGAAAAGGCAGAGATCGTCGGGCTCACCAAGGACCTCGAGCAGCGTTCGATCGACGGCACCATCAAGTACCGGTTCAAGACCGCCGACGGCAAGTTGATCGAGTCGGTCTACATGCCCTCGCCCGAGCGTAAGACGCTCTGTGTCTCCACCCAGGTGGGCTGCGCGATGGGTTGCCGCTTCTGCGCCACCGCCACCCTGGGTCTGATGCGCAACCTCACCGCCTCCGAGATCGTGGCGCAGGTGCACGCGGTCAACCGCGAGGTGCGCTTCAACGAGAAGACCACCGGGCCCCAGGCGCTGCGGCCGCTCACGAACCTGGTGTTCATGGGCATGGGCGAGCCGCTGCACAACTTCGAGAACCTCAAGCTCGCGCTGGGCATTCTCGAGCACGAAGACGGGCCGAACTTCAGCTCACGCCACATCACCGTCTCCACCGTCGGCCTGGTGCCGATGATCGAGCGCTTCGGCGCCGAGACCGACGTGAAGCTCGCCATCTCGCTCAACGCCAGCAACGACGAGACGCGCGACCGCATCATGCCGGTGAACAAGAAGTGGAAGATCGCCGACCTGATGGCCGCGTGCCGCAAGTTCCCCCTCAAGCAGGGCCGGCGCATCACCTTCGAGTACGTGCTGATGGAAGGCGTCAACGACACGCCCGAAGACGCCGAGCGCCTGGCCGCTTTGCTGCGCGACGTGCCGGCCAAGGTGAACCTCATTCAGTACAACGAGAACCCCGGGCTCGGCTTCTTCACCACGGTCAACGACAAGGCCGAGCGCTTCCGCCATGCCCTCGACCGCGCCGGGGTGGCCGCCTTCATTCGCGCCAACCGCGGGCGGGACATCGCCGCCGCCTGTGGCCAACTTGCAAATACCCAGAACGACAGAACGTTTGTGCCGCTGGGGGCGAAGAAATCCGCGGAGCCGGTCGTCAACGCGGATCCTTGACATTCCGGGCACTTTGCAGCTAGTGGAGCGCCCCTCACTCTTCTTTTCAGAGGTAGAACACCATGGCCGTCGTCCTCCGTCTTGCCCGCGCTGGCGCTACCAAGCGTCCCTTTTACCACGTCGTCGCTGCTGACTCCCGCATGCCCCGCGACGGCCGCTTCATCGAGAACATCGGCTCGTACGATCCGAACCTCGAGCCCGCGAAGTTTCAGGTGAATGAAGAGCGCTGGGCACACTGGACGAAGGTCGGCGCGAAGCCCTCCGAGACCGTGCACTGCCTCTACAAGGCGACCAAGAAGACCGCCCCCAAGGCGTAATTTCAGCGCATGAAAGAGCTCGTCGAGTACCTGGCCCGCGCGCTGGTTGATCAGCCCGAGGCAGTCGAGCTCAAGACGACGCCGCAGGATGGCGCCGTCTTGTATGAACTCAAGGTCGCTCCCGGTGACGTCGGTAAGGTCATCGGTCGTGACGGGCGCACCGTGAATGCGCTTCGAACGGTGCTCCAGCACGCGGCCCAGAAGAAGGGTGAGAAGGCGCGGCTGGAAATCCTCGACGATCGCAAGCCCGTCGCGCAGGCGCTGACTCCGGCAGAGCCGTGAAGTCACTCCTGCACGTCGGCTACATCTCGCGCACGCATGGTCTGGGCGGCGAGGTGATCTTGAAGACCTTCGATCCCTCCTCTGAGGTGATGGAGGAGGCCGAGCGCCTCACCCTCGTGACCCGCGCTGGAGAGACCAAGGAATTCGTCGTCACTTCGGTCGGTGAATCGCCTGGCAGCGATCTGTTGCTCAAGCTCAAGGGCATCGTTCGCAAGGC
>JAYVNA010000275.1:0-1772 GCA_043758715.1 Archangium sp. | reverse complement strand
CGCGAGGTCCTCACGCAAGATGGAGAAGTCCGCCGCACTCGTTTCAAGTCCGCCGATGGTGGCACCACGTTGCCCGCGGTCGTCGAACATCGGGGCCGAGGCGCCGTGCTCGCGAGCCTGCCTCCCGGGGAATGGACCTACAGCTGGGTGCGCGATGGCAGCTACGCCGCGGTTGCGCTCTCCGAGCTGGGACTCACCACGCAATCACGCGCCGCGCTCTCGTTCTTCCTCGACGCGGAAGGGGGGCGCTTCAAGGACTGGAACGAGCTGCAGCCGAATTTCCCGAACTACGTGGTGAGCCTCACGCGCTACGCCGGCTTCGGGGTGGAAGAGACCGACTTCAACGACTTCGGCCCCAACCTCGAGTTCGACGGCTTCGGGCTGGTGCTCTGGGCGCTGCGCGAACACGAACGGCGCACCGCCGACACCACCCTGGTGGATGCGCGGTGGACCGAGATCTCCACCCGCATTGCGGATCCGCTGGTCGCGCTGATCGATCCTTCGACGGGCCTGCTGCGCAAGGACTCGAGCATCTGGGAGACGCATTGGAATGGCCGCGAACGAACGTGGACGTACACGAACCTCACCGCGGCCCGGGGCCTGTGCGACGCAGCCGAGCTCGCGATGCGCAAGGGCGATCTGGCGCGCGCGACCACCTATCGCCAGGCCGGCGCCGCCTTGCGGCTCGCCATCGGACAGAAGCTCACCGACGCGCAAGGTGCGCTGGCGTCGAATCGTGAGGAGCTGCTTAGCGGCACCGGCCACTTCGATGCCGCCGTGCTCGAGGGCATTTCACTGGGGCTCTTCGCTCCTGACGGGCGGATCGCGAAGGCGACGCTCGACGCGCTCGATCGTCAGCTTCGCGTGGCCTACGGACCGGGCTGGGCGCGCAATGACGATCGCACTGATCATTCTGGCGCGACCGACCTCTCTCCCTGGGGCAGCGAGTACGACAGCGCGGAGTGGATCTTCACCGATCTCCGCGGCGCCCTCGCGATGCGCGCGGCGGGACGCACGGCACGCGCCGATGCGCTGCTGAACTTCACCGCCGGCCAGTCTGTCAACAACGCATTGGCGCTCGCGGAGACGTACGAAGAGAGCTCGGGTGCGTGGAAGTTCAACGCGCCGATGATTGGCTTTGGAGCGGGCGCCTGGGTGCTCGCGGTCGCTCATCGCGGAGGCCTCGCCCTCACCCCGGCGTGCGGGGCCTTCGAAGAACCGGCGGCGCCGCTTGATGCCGGTGTTCCCCTGGTCGATGCAGGAATGCCCGCGGTCGACGCCGGCTCACCTGACGCGGGGACTGAACCTCCGAACCCTCCCAAAGGCTGTGGCTGCTCGTCGTCGCCGATGTTCGCAGGGCTCGCCCTGCTGCTGGTGCTGCGTGCATGCAGGCGATGAAGCGACGGGGTCACCGGGTGGTGCATCACCTGCTGGTGCCAGGGGTGCTGGTGCTGTCGGTCGCGTCGTGGATCTTCAGGGCCCAAGGTCAGCAATTCCTCACCGACCACACGGTGCGGCTCGACGCCACCTCCTGCGTGTTGCTGAGCCTGATCTGTGGGCTGTTCTTCATCGAGCGTCTCTACCCGGCGAATGAGGCGTGGAATGGGCACCTCTTCTCCGTCGAGCCCGGAGGCTTGCGCCGCGATCTCGTCTATCTCTTCTTCATCACCCAACTCAGCGCCGTGCTGATCAGCGTTGCGGCGACGCATGCGAAGGCCGCCATCGCGCGCCTCGACCTTCCTGTGCTCTGGCCCGGCGGCGCGCCGTTCGGG
>JAYVNA010000274.1:0-16949 GCA_043758715.1 Archangium sp. | reverse complement strand
TCCTGGTACGGGATCACCTGGCTCAGGAAGCTGTACAGGTTCTGGAACGCCTGCAGCTTTCCACGCCACAGTTCAGCCTCGTCGGTGCTCTCTTCCTGTCGGACCTTGAATCGCGAGACCGCAGGATCGAGCGCGGCATTCATCGCCTGGTGGTCGAGCGCGCTCTGACGCTGCTTCGGCTTGAAGTAGACGTTGCAGAACCGCGTCACCTCCTCCTCGAGGTACACGCCGAATGCGTCGAGCTCGCTCTTGATCTCATACATCCGCGCAGGGTCGACCTCCTCGCCGAGCTCCGCACCCTCGTAGTAGGTCTTGAATGCGTCTCGGATCTCCTCGCGGTCATTGACGAAGTCGAGGACGAACGTGTCCTCCTTCAGGGGATGGATGCGATTGATCCGAGAGAGCGTCTGCACGGCCTGGATCCCCGCGAGGCGCTTGTCGACGTACATCGAGTGCAGCAAGGGCTGGTCAAAGCCCGTCTGGTATTTCTCAGCGACGAGCAGGACCTGGTACTCCTGAGTCGCGAATTTCTCGGGCAGCTCCTTCTCGCGAACGCCGAGGTTCATGCCTTCCTCCGTGTAGGAGGCGTCGGGCAGCTTGTCGTCTTGAACGGTTCCGGAGAACGCCACCAGTGACTTGATCGGGTAGCCCTTCTCCTGGATGTACTTGTCAAAGTGCTGCTTGTAGCGCACCGCCTCCAGGCGCGATCCGGTCACCACCATCGCCTTGGCTCGTCCGCCGATCTTGTGGCGCGTGACGGCGTGGAAGTGCTCCACGATCACCTCCGTCTTCTGGGTGAGGTTGTGCGGGTGGAGTTTGAGGAACCGCGCAAGCGCGCGCGCGGCCTTCTTTCTCTCGACATTCGGATCGTCGTCGCAGGCCTTGATGAGTCGGTAGTACGTCGCGTAGGTCGTGTAGTTCTTGAGGACGTCGAGGATGAACCCCTCCTCGATCGCTTGGCGCATCGTGTAGCGATGCGACGGCTTCCCAGCCCTGCCGAAGACCGCGAGCGTCTTGTGCTTCGGGGTCGCAGTGAACGCGAAGAAGCTCAGGTTCGCCTGGCGGCCGCGTTTCGCCATGCTCCTGAACAATTCCTCGAGGTCTTCGCGTCCCTCCTCAGAGGCTTGCTTCTGAGCTTCCTTGCGAAGCTGCTCCCCCCCGAGAACCTCCTTGAGGTCCGCCGCGGTCTCGCCCCCCTGGGAACTGTGCGCTTCGTCGATCACGACCGCGCAGTGTCGGGTCATCAAGGTGCCTGACCCGCTGCCTCCTCGTTCCTCGGCAAGCTTGAGAAGCTGTCGTGAGACGAATGGGAACTTCTGTAGCGTGGTGATGATGATCGGAACCGCGCTCTCGAGCGCCTCGGCAAGCTGGCGTGAACTTTCGTCGATCTTTTGAACGACTCCGCGCTTGTGCTCGAACTGGTAAATATTGTCCTGTAGTTGCTGGTCGAGGACGACTCGATCTGTGACGACGATCACGCTGTCGAACACGCGCTTATTGGTCGCATCGTGGAGCGATGCGAGGCGATGGGTGAGCCAGGCGATCGTGTTGCTTTTGCCGCTGCCGGCTGAGTGTTCCACCAGGTAGTTGCTCCCGGGACCCTCTCTGCGTGCGGCGTCAACGAGCACACGCACGGCCTCGAGTTGATGGAACCGTGGGAAGACCATGGACTCCGTCTTGACCTTGCGGCCCTGGTCATCACGCTTCTCATCAATCTGCAGGTGGAGGAAGCGCGCGAGGAGATCGAGCAAGCTGTCGCGTTGAAGAGTCTCCTCCCAGAGATACGCCGTGCGGTATGAGCGGCCTGAGGGATCTGCGGGGTTTCCTGCGCCGCCCTCGCACCCCCTGTTGAATGGCAGGAAGTGGGTCGCGGCCCCTGCGAGGCGCGTCGTCATGAGCACCGCGTCGGTGTCGACAGCAAAGTGCACGAGCGAGCGCCTCTTGAACTCGAAGATGGTCTCGCGCGGGTCGCGGTCCTGCTTGTACTGCCGCCGAGCGTGCTCGACGGTCTGCCCGGTCATCGCGTTCTTCAGTTCGAGCGTCACGATGGGGACGCCGTTCACGCTGAGCGTCACGTCGAGCGACTTCTCTGAGCGCGTCGAGAAGCGGAGCTGGCGGGTCAGGCCGAGGCGGTTCTTGGCGTAGCGCTCCTCGAGTTCCGGGTTTAGCTCATGCGCCGCCTTGAAGTAGGCGACGAAGAGCGTGCGCCCGTAGCACTTGAAGCCGTGGCGCAGGGTCGCGAGCGAGCCGTTCGCGTCCATCCACTTGCAGAGGTCGGTGAGGATCTGCTCGCCGGTCTTCAGCCCGTGCAGCGCTTCGAGTTTCGCCCACTCCTTGGGTTGCGTGTCCTTGATGAAGTCGAGGACCACGGACGGGAAGATGGCGCGCTCGCGGTCGAATCCATCACGCGAGATGGCGACGTAGCCATGCCCGAGGAGGTGGTGCTCAATGACCGTCTCGAACGCAGCCTCGGAGTGTCGGGGCGGGGTCATGGGGCGTCCTCCCGGCGACTTGATTGAGAGTGCGGCGTAGTCATGGCGTGCCCCGGGCGAGTCGCTGGTCTAGCCACCATACGGCCACGGGGTCGAAGGGCGTGAGATGGCCGACTCTGTCACCCGCGCGTCGAGCGCGCTCGCGGGCGAGTTGCTCGGTCGGCACTGGTCCCCTGAGTCGCGCCTTCTCGCCCTTCCACCAGTCGAGGATGCCAGTCAGCACACCCCTTCGGCGGTTCTTGAGAAGCGGCAGGTTCAGGTTGAGAACGTCGTTGAGCTGGGCGTCGAATTCGGTGTCACTCGACCCGATGGACCCATCCATCTCGAAGCGGATTCGGTGCTCGATGCGGTGGTTGGGGTCTGCCGGGTTGAACTTCAGATCTCGTTCACCCTTGCGGGTGTCGCAGTGCTGTTTGTCCGGGGGCAGGCCCTGCTCTCCGAGGCAGGCAGCGAGAAGGTTCGAGTAGGCGAGGTCGAGAGCCTGGTGCCTGGATTGGCAACGCCAGTGCTCGACCTTCATGCCCGATCCGGTCGGCTCCACCCGGTTCATGCAGTAGCAGCACAGGCCACGCTGGTCGCGGACGAGCGCGGCGCGCAGGCCGTCTTTGTCGTCGTAGTTTGCGTAGTCTGAGTGCGTGTTCGCGCGGTGCTCGACGAGGCTGCGCGGCTCGGGGCCCTTCGTGATCGCCCTCACTCTTCCCCTCCGAGGAAGTCGAGCAGGGTTCGAGCGCGGATGACCTCTGGGTCGTTCTCGGTCAGCTTGGCCGCGAGCTCGGCAAGCAGCCTTGATGCCTCTTCCAGCTTCTTTTCTGAGACGAGGCTCGAGAGACGGTCGAGCACCTCCTGCACCACGGGCGAGCGCTGGGGCGCGTCCATGATCTCCTCAAGCACGCGGCTCGAGTCCACGCCGAACGAGTGTGTCGGGGAGAACACGCGACCATGGCCCATGACCTGAATACGGTCGTGCTCTACCTCGCCAATTACCTGCGGTGAGTGAGTCGTCGCGATGAACTGAAGCTCGGGAAATGCGTCGGGCAGATTGCGCACAATCGCCCGCTGCCACTTCGGATGCAGGTGCAGGTCGATCTCGTCGATGAGCACGACGCCGGTTCCCTTGGCAGCAGGGTCGTCGAGGCCAGGGTTGGCCTGCGCGAGGCGACGCGTGAGATCGAGGACGAGCGTGAGCGAGCCTCGTTCGCCATCTGACAGCTGACGCACCGGAACCTCGACGCCGCTTCGCTCGATCACGAGATTCGGCGTCGTCTCGTTGCTGACGCGAAGATTCGCGTAGCCGGGGAGGAAGCGGCGCACGGCTTTCTCGAAGGCGTCGAGCACTCGAGCCGAGCTCGGCGTTTCGGCAGCGAGGGCCGCCTGCGCGCGCATCCACGCCGCGAACTCACCAAGGCGCAGCTCGCGAGCCGAGAATGCCTCGGCGAACGCGGCGGCGTGGCCACCCTTCGCGGAGGACTTGGTCGGTGCGCGGTCCGAGGGAACCGCGCGCCGGGTCGAAAAGAGCAGCGCGAGCGGGCGCAGGACCTTCTTGCCGTCTGCGGTAGGTGGCTTGTCGCCAATGAAGGCCGACTTCGCCGGCGTTGCGAACGTTTGCTCACGCGGCAGTCCCTCTTTGCCGGCTTGCGCGACGGCCACCTCGCGCGGCTGATGGATGACGTAGGAGTAGGGCTTGTCGGCAAGGCTCACCTCCGACTCGACAGTGAGCGCATCGGTGCGGGCGCGGATATCGGAGCTGGTGAAGCCGTGCAGTGGCCCCTTTAGGCTGTTGATGTAGCGAGAGATGGCCGCGAGGCTCACCGCAAGTGACTCGAGCGCGGACGTCTTGCCCACACCATTGACGCCGATGATCAGGTTGAAGCCCGGCTTGAACGAGAACTCGGCCGCCTCGACGGCGCGCACGTTTGCGAGCTTGAGGCGCGTGACGATCATGCCGCCGCCCCCACGTCGAGCTGGCCAGTCACTGCGGCAGAGATGAGAGCGGCTCGGCGCTCCTTGAGCAGCGCGATCGTGCGCTCAGTCGCCGCCCGTACGGCGTCGAGCTTCGCGGTCTCGCGCGCGATGTGTGCGACGACGGCGCGCTGTTCCTCCTGCGGCGGAACCGGCAAGTACACCTCGAAGAAGCCCTCGGGGTAAAGGCGGAGGCGCGACGACCAGACCCCCTTCGAGTACCGCGTCACCTCCTGGGCGAACACCGGGAGGCGGACGAGCGCATCGATGTAGGCGGTCGCGAGGCGCGGGCCGGGCTCGTAGACGTTGTAGGCAGGGCTGACGATTCCCCTTACGGGGGCGATGCCCATCGCGCCCATCCACGCCCACAGCGTGTTGATTGCGAGGTCGCCAGGCTCGCAGAGCTTGTAGCCCTCGTTCGTGTCGGCCTCGAACATGTTGACGTCCTTCTCGGACCTAGGCGTGACGCCCGTGAGGTGCGAGACGGTGAGCATTTCCTCTTCACCAGTCGTTGAGCGCACGTCGCGCTCGCGGAAGAGCCATCGCGCGCGTTCGATCGCCCAATGCGCTGGTATCTCGCCCAGCCACGGCACGCCGGAGTCGCGCAGGTTCACCTTCGGGTCGAGCCCTCGCATGACGGCCGTGGCGATGATGGCCTTGCGCTTCTCCGCGATGAGGTCGATGACACGCCGCTTGGCGGCGACCAGGCCATCGAGCCGCGACGTCTCGCTCTTGAGGCACGAGGAGATCGCTCGCTGTTCCTCTGCTGGAGGAACTGCGAGCAGCACGTTGCTCACCTCCTCAGCCGAGATGCCCGGCTGGGCAGCCGACTGACTGAGGCGGTTGAGATCGAGGTACCGAAGCAACTCGCCGAGCCACGTCAGGTCGTAGTCACCCAACCTCGTGACGACGACCGCGTGTTCGGAGGCCCAGAAACGGTCCTTCGCATAGTTCACGTTGCCGCAGAGCGCTCCCTGGCGACCGATCAAAACGAACTCACCCTCGTGCGTGTACGCGCCGGTGAAGCCCCGCAGGCCATTCCCGCCGTACACGGGGAAGTCGCCTTCCTCCTTGATCGAGTCAGCGGTGATGGACTCGCCGCTCCGAAGTGATGCGACGTGCTTCAGCTTCTTCCGCGTCCAGTGCTTCGGCGCGAGGTTCGTCCACTGGTCGATGAACATCATGCGACCACCTCGCGAAGCAGACGGAGCACCTCGTCCTCGGCTCGCTGGAGTTCGGTGTCGATATCGTGGAGCGAACGTGGCGGTGTGAAGGTGAAGAAGTAGCGATTGAAGCTGATCTCGTAGCCCGGCCTGGCCTTGCTCTCGTCGATCACGACCGCCTTGCCATCCTTGACGCTGACGCCCGGCATCCACGCATCGGGAACGTGCGGCTTTACCTCACGGTCGAAATAGGCCGCGATGTCCTCCTTCAGCGGAACATTCTCGGAGTCGCGCAGGTCGGCGTCGGCTTCGAAGCCTGAGCCAAGACCACCGGCGGGCACGGCCTCGGCCTTCGCGTCGCGCTGTGTGAACACCGAGCGAAACAGCTTCTGCTCGGTCGCCTTCCAGCGGCTCCCACGCTTCTTCAGGAGCACCTCAATCTCGTCCCACGTCGCCGGCCAGTCCAGGCGCGGTTCGCGACCGAGAGCTTTGTCGATGGCCTGCGCGTCGTCGAGGAGGTGCGGGCATGCGTCGAGGAAGCGGGCCTTGTCGTCTGCGGTCATCTGGTAGCGCAGGCGTAGCGGGCGCTCGATTGTGACGCGGGTGTAGCCGAAGTCAGCGTTGTCGAAGATCTTTGAGCGCGGGCCTTTCTCGAACTTGCCGTACAGGCGCACAACCTCGTCGATCTGCGCGATAGTCATGTGCCTTCGCTTGTCGCCCAGGCTGCGCTTGCTGTCTTCGCTGCCACCCGCGGTCCACACGTCGCGCGCGTCGAGGAGCTGCACCTTGCCCTTGCGCCGCTGCTCTTTGCGGTTCGTGACGACCCAGACGTAGGTGCCGATGCCGGTGTTGTAGAACATCGACTCCGGCAGGGCGACGATGGCCTCGAGCCAGTCGCTCTCGAGAAGCCACTTGCGGATCTCGCTTTCGCCCGAGCCCGCGCCGCCCGTGAACATCGGCGAGCCAGAGAACACAAGCGCGAGCCGCGAGCCCTCCTTGTGCTCCTTCGGCTTCACCTCCTCACGCTTGCTCCACATGTGCTGCAGGAACAGCAGCGCCCCGTCGTTCACGCGCGGCAGGCCGGCGCCGAACCGCTTGTCGAAGCCAAACTTCTTGTGTTCGTCCTCGATAGCCTTCTGCTGCTTCTTCCAGTCGACGCCGAAGGGTGGGTTGCTGAGGAAGTAGTCGAAGGTCTCTGATTGGAACTGGTCCTCGGTGAAGATGTCGCCGAAGCGGACGTTGTCACCGCCGCCGTTGTGGCTCACCTCTTTCATGAGCATGTCGGAGGCCGCTGTCGCGAAGGCGCGTTTGTTGTACTCCTGTCCGTAGGCGTAGAGCTTTGCCTCGGTGTTGTGCTCGCGGAGATAGCGCTGCGCCTCGGCAAGCATGCCGCCGGTGCCGCACGCCGGGTCGAGCAGCTTGCGCACGGTTCCGCCCGTCGCGAGCAGCTTGTCGTCGTGGATGAACAGCAGGTTGACCATGAGGCGGATCACTTCGCGGGGCGTGAAGTGATCACCAGCAGTCTCGTTCGCGAGCTCGTTGAACCTTCGGATGAGGTTCTCGAAGATGCGACCCATCTCTTGGTTCGGCACGTTCGACGGGTGGAGGTCGACGTCGGCGAATTTCGAGACCACGAGGTAGAGGATGTTTGCCTCGTGCATCTTCTCGATCTCTGCTTCGAACTCGAAGTATTCGAAGATGCGCTGGATGTTCGTTGAGAAGCCCTTGATGTAGCTGACCAGGTGCTTGTTGATGTTGTCCGGGTCGCCCTTGAGCTTCTCGAAGTCGAGCGGCGAGCGGTTGTGGAAGCGCTGGCCAGCGACCTTGTTCAGCGTGCTGTCGAGCGCCTCGCCTGTGAGCTTGCCGCCCTTGTGCTTCTCGTGAGCGGCGACGACCTTGGCTTTCGTCTCGGCGAGGACGCAGTCGAAACGACGAAGCACCGTCATCGGCAGCATCACACGCTCGTACTGCGGCGGGCGGTAGGGGCCGCGCAGGAGGTCGGCGATCTGCCAGATGAGGTTCGCGAAGGCGTTGTGATCAGCGGCCATCGTCGTCGCCTCCACTGATGTCACCGCCGCGAGGCTGCCCATCCATCCACTGGTCGAGCTCGGTGCGCTTGATGCGCCACTGCCCGCGGATCTTGAACGCTGGGATCTCCCCGGCCGCCGCCATGGCGTACACGGTCTTGTCGGCGAGCTTGAGCAGCGCCGCGACCTCCTTGATGGTCAGGATCTCGTCAGGAATCGCTGTTCCGCTGGCCGCGCGGCCCGTGGTGCGGGATGTCATCAGACTCCAAAGGGTACCAGCCGACTCCATCCGCGTACACAGGATGTCGCGGTCGGCGCTACGTCTCGACGACGATCGGAACCCCGACCTGCTGGGCGACCGGCGTCCAAATGTCCGTGTCGACACCTGGCGTTTCGATCGACACGACGAGTGCATAGCGCGCGCCCTTTTCACTGCGGTCTCGCTTGAGCTGGTCCTTCCACCACCCGCTGACCGGATAGACGCCGACGACCCCACGCTCGGCAAGGTCGGCCGCGAAGCCCTGGAGAAGGTCCGAATGAATCGAGCCGTGGCTGCGAGCCTGCTCGCCGAGGTACCACTCGGATGAGTCCCCACCGGTTGCAGGCTTCTCCTCGTCCTCGTCGAGCGCACGCTGGTTGAGTCGCTTGCGGAACTCCTCGAGCGACTCGGTGGGCCCCTTCACCTCGAAGCGCAGGCCGTGCGAGGCGTAGCGGTGGCGCTTCTTCCAGCCACGGCGCCCTGGATTCGGCTCGACGAAATATGAGAGCGTCACGCGCAGCCGCACGGGCGTCTCGCCGAGGCTCTGCAGCACGTCCCGCGGCCAGGGCAACTCGAAGAAGTGCATCTCGCGCATCTTGCCGTCGATGAACGGGCGAAGGCTGCCCTGGGCGATCAGGGTGAGCGCGTCGCCGGCACTTCGCAGTGCCCGGTCGATGTGCGGCACCCCGAAGCCATACCGACGAACCAGCCGAGCGCGGTCTCGCTTCCGGCTCGCCCCTCGCAGGTGGGTCTGCATCTGGGCGGTCCACTCGGCGGAATGAACGACAAGGGCCCGGACGGACTCGGGCCACAGCTCGGGGTACTCGGCTGAGATCGTCGCCGCCATGCGCGCCGCCAGTGCGGTCGCTGCACTCGTCGCCCAGCTCAGCGCGAAGGACCGCTGCGCGGGCTGGTAGTTCGTGGAGAGCAGGCACACATCTGGGCAGGGGAAGTCGATCGCGCCGGCAGCGTCCCTCACGACGTTCCCACCCTCGAAGACGACGTCAGGCTTGATCGGCCAGGCATCCGCGAACACCACACCGGTGGTGCTCCAGGGGGAAAGGTCGCCTGCATTGGCGACCGGCTGCCAGCTGCTCCACTTCGGATCCTGGACGATGGCCTTCTCGGTGTACGCCCCCACGGTCAATGCGTTCCACGCCTGGGCTGGGTCGTGTACCGAGTCGGCGTCGCTCCGATCGAGGTGCGCTACCTGCAATGCGCCTGGGTCGACATTGCCTGCGCTCAAAATGAAAAGCCGCCGATGAGGGTCCGTGCCGTCGTCGAGATAGACGAGGCCCTGAGTGGTTGAGTCGAGCGAGCGCCCCGCCGCAAGCGCATCGACGGCGGCGGACCACGACGTGGGCTGGCCACGATCACGCTCGTCGGTGGCAGTCACGGCCATCGAGAAGCAGCGCGGCCGCTCGGGCGCCTGAACTTCGACACGACTCGTCGCCGCAGCAGTGATTGCGCCGTACACCTCGGGTGGGTTCTGCCCGTGCGGCGGCAGGATCTTCACCGACTCGAGACCGTGACGAAGCTGCACTGGTCCCGAGCCAGCCAGCACCGGCGTGAGGTCCCCGAAGAGGGCAAGACCGGCCATCTCAGTGCCGTGCCCGTCATGGTCGTTCGTCGTCCAGAGGGGGTCGCAGGTGTGGCAGTCGGCGGGGGCAAGCGAGGCCGAGAGAAGCGGGTGGCCGCGGGTTACGCCAGTGTCGAGCACGCAGACCGCTGGTGCGCCGGCACCGGCCGGCGTCGTTCGAGCCAGCAGCTCCTTCGCCCACTCGCCCTGTTCCTCAGGCCCCATGTCGGCAAACACTGTCGCGGTCTCCTTGGCGCGCCGCAGCTCGGCGAGGTCATTGAGCACGTCGATCGAGTCGGAGAGCTGCTTGGTCGTTGCCCTCACCAGCGTCACGGTCCGGTCGTCGAACTGCAGGCGTCGCGGTGCGACCTCGAGATGCTTGAGCGCAGCAAACTCCATCAGCCGAGCGAGCTCGTTGCCGTCCTTCCGGCGCAACCAGACCTCCCACCAGACCGTCTCATGCTCGGTCGGGTAGGCGTCGTTTGCGTCCGTCCAGAGGCCGCGCAGGGTGGCGAGGCGAAGCTGAGCTACCGGGTCCAACATGTCCTCGTGACGTCGCTCGCGTTCCTTCTTCGGCGCCGTCTTCGAGTAACTCTCGAAGCGGGCAACGAAGTGCTTCACCTTGCCGTCCGGCACGAACACCGTTGCGCGCTCGATGAGGCGGGGCTCGGGCTCATTGGTCTGAATGTGGCTGACCGCGACGAGTTCAATGCCCTGGCGCGCGTCCTCCAGCGACGAGAGGTTCAGGGGAACGCCGGGCTGGCTCTCGAACTGGACGTAGAGCCCCGGCACGGCTCCATGAACATTGATTCCGGCGTCGACCCTACGCTGGTGCGCCTCGACGACCGCCGACTCGAGTGCCTTCTTCAGCGCCTTGCCATGAGCAGGTCGACTGGTCGGCGCAGGTGGCTTCGTCGCGCCGCCACCGCGGGTGTGCGCAGTGTAGGGCTCAGCAGTGGGCTGGCCGGGAACGACGATGTGCTTGCGGTTCCGAGGAGCGGCCACGCGTTGGTCCTAGAAGGCTACGCGTGGGTGCTGCGTCGCTCGTCGAGGGCGAACGCCAGCTCAGTGTCGCGAACCACAGTGGTGTGGTCGAGGATCGCGTTCTTCGCCGCCTGCTCACAGGCCATTGCGATCTCCGCGTGGCTGAGGCCCTCCGCCTGCTTCGAAGCGAGGTTCCAGTCGATTCCCGAAGCATCCAGCAGTCCGAGACGGGCCTTCATCACACGTGCGGCGATCTCCGCGCTGGGCAGGGCGTACTCGAGCACGGCATCGAAGCGGCGGAAGAGGGCACGGTCGAGGAGCCCGACGTGGTTCGTCGCACCGAGCACCAGGCTGTCGGACTCGTCCTGCTCGAGGAACTGAAGGAAGGAGTTCAGGACGCGGCGGATCTCACCGACGTCGTTCTTCGTGCCACGCTCGCCGCCGAGAGCGTCGAACTCGTCGAACAGGTACACGCCGCGCGTCGACTGGATCGCATCGAAGACCAGCCGCAGCTTGGCGGCGGTCTCGCCCATGTACTTCGTGATGAGGCCGTCGAGCTGAATGCTGAAGAGGGGCAGCCCGAGTTCTCCAGCGAGCGCAGCTGCCGTCATGGTCTTGCCTGTTCCCGGTGGGCCCACCAGCAACAGCTTCCGCATCGGTGCGAAGCCATGCTCGCGAATTCGATCTCGCTGGCGCTGCTCAGTGAGCACGCGGTCGAGACGGGTGCGAAGCGCGCCACCGAGCGCCATGTCGGCGAGCCGCGTCTTCGGGTAGCCGACCGTGAGTAGCCCGGCCAGCTCCCCGCGGGGCTGGGCAAGGGGGACGGCCTTCGGGCCGCGAACGGGCTCGATCGCCTTGGTGCGCGCCTTCACCTGGTCGACGAGCTCTCGCAACTCATCTGCGAACTTGCCGTGACCGCTGCGGGCCGCCTGCGCGGCCACCTGCATGGCGATGGCGTAGAAGCGCGTGTCGTCGCCCTCGGCATGGCACCGAATCAACGCCTTGACCTGTTCCGCGGTTGCCATGACGACCTCGTTTCTACCTCGACCAGACGGCTCGCGGCCATCGGAAGCGTTGCTGCCACCAGATCCTACGCCCGAGGTCAGGTCTGCGCCTCGTTTCGTGTCCCGGGTTCAGCAGCCTCGCTGGCTGGGTGTGCGCCGATGCATGGTGTCCCCGGCAGATCGGGCGTTTTGGGGTTTGTCATGGCCTCAGCGACGAACTCGCGGGCTCGCGCGACATCGATCAGGACGCATCGCTTCCGATCGAGCGCCGACGAAAAGCACACCCGTTGGTTCACGGCCCTCACGACCTCCGGTCTGGCGGCATGCAGCTGTCGGAACACCGCCCGGCCACTCGCCGGGTGCGTCTGCCACTGCTGCAGAAGGTAGTTGAACAGCGGCTCCGTCCAGAGCGCCACGAGGCCACGGTGCTCGACGTACTCATGGTCGCGTCTCAGCTGCATCGCATCGATCGCTACCAGGAGCCGGTCGAGCGTGAGGCGCATCGTCGCGGCTGTCACAGCAATGCGCGATGCCCTCACGACCTCGTCGACGGTCGCGCCCCGCAGGAGCCGGACATACTCGTCGTGACGAATCACCCCGTCGTGCAGGAGCTCATCGAGCAGACGGCGGGCTCGGCGTACGTGGTCAAGGTGGCTCAAGGTCGAGACTGGTTTCCGTTCCACTGTTTCACTCGCTTTCTGCCGCTCGATGGAGCGGCTGGCGGACAAAGGCCAGGTGATGGACAGCGCGGGGACGACGGGGCGGCTGCCGATCAGCGAGGAGAAGTTCCAGGACCAGGTGGCTCACGGCAGCCGGTCCCGGGACGGCTTCGTGACCACGGCTTTCATTTGTTGAATCAATGCATTGAGTCACTTCGTTGAAGGTGGTCAGAGATATTTCTGTAGGTCTATTGAAGAGGACCTCTCCTTCTGAGCGACGTGAGGCGTTGAGTTTCTCTGCGTGCTCAGCTACCGGCTTGCGGCCGACCACACCGCGCGAGATGCCTATCTCTGCGCAGTCACGAGGGAAAACCCGGGTCGGCGGCGCTGGCGCGACCCGGCTCGGTGCCGCCACTTGGTCCCCCGCCGCGGGGCCCGACGCCTTTGCCGCAACATGCACGACTTCAGGAACAACGACCCGGACCTGCCCAGAGGCCTCGGGCCGTACACCATCTCGGAGCGAGACGCCGAGCACCTGCGCGAACTGGAGATGGTCGCCGCACGGCTCGTGCGCGCGGGCGTGTTCGGGCGCGGCGCGGCGCTTACCCTCGTTCGCTACGCCCATCGGTCGGCCAACGACTTCGTTTCGTCCCGCTGCAGGCTCAGCAGCGTGCTTGGCGCCCTCGTCGTCGGGGCGCGCGGCGGGCTCCTCGTTGAAGGCGAACACTGGGCCGCTCTGCCGAAAGGGCTGTTGGCCTTCCACGTTCCCACCGCCCTTGAGGTGCTGCGGCGGAATGCGGGCACCCGGCTTCGGCTCGGCGAATTCACGAGGCTGGTGCAGGCGGGCGCGGTGTACCGGGCGAGCTGGATTGTCGACACACGGCGGCGCGTGACGTTTCGCCGCGACGACCGACGCCGAGCGCTCGTGCTTCGCGAGGCGGCGATCACCTCGACATCTGCCCCGGAGGCCGAGCCCGACGACTACGTCCTTCGGCGATTCGAGCGACGTGTCCCCGCCGCGCTGAGCCCCGAGGCTCTTGCTGCACCGCCTGCCACCGAAAGGACACCACCGTGACGACGCCCGAGCCCACGTCGACGAACACCGCGAAGAAGCCAGGACGACCGAGGAAGGCAGACCCTCCGCGAATTGCGTACCACGAGTTGGACCGGCTCCTCGTCTTCGGCGAGGTCGTCGACGCCGGAGATGGTCATGGACCCGCGACGCAGTTCCCGTCCTACCGAGACCTGGCCAGGCGCTACGGCGTCAGCCACTCGGTCATCGCGAACTACTCAGCCCGGCATGATTGCTTGCGTCGCCGGGAGGGGGCGAAGCAGCGGGTCGATGCGCGCACGGACGAGAAGCTCGTCGAGCAGCGGGCGACGGAGCTCGCCGCTGGGAAGGTGCGTGCGCTCGAGACCATCGACGCCTTCATCAGCTCGTTCGCGCAGGCGCTGAGCGACGGCCGCGTGCGGGTCGACAGCGTCGCCGACTTCAACCTGATGCTGCGCCTCAAGGAGTTCCTGCAGGGCGGGCCCGACTCGCGCCACGAAGTGAATGCGACGATTTCGCTCACCGAGCTGCAGCGGAGGCACAGTGAGATGCTTCGACGCAACGCGGAAGAGGGAGGCGCACCTGCGCTGACGGGAGCTTTGCCGCCCATAGACAAGTTCATCGGGGAGGACGAACAACATGCGTCCGAGAACTCCCCGGCCCTCCGGTCTGAGCGCGCGCATCGGAAAGCAAACGGTCAGTTTGGGCAGGCTGTCGAGGAGGGCGGCGTCGAGCGGCCGCCCGACATGGCCGCTTCCAGTTGATAGCGGCCATGTGCGCCACCTGTGACTCCGTGATCTCGAGCCGTTCGACGCCACGGCCGGGCGCGAAGAAGGCATCGACGATGGCCGCTTTCCGCGACGAATGACGTGGTGTCGCGGCGCGGCGCAGCGGTCTCGCCGCTGTCGTGGCGGGGGAGGGGGGCGGTCGAAACTCCGTGGCGGAGTCGCGCCCGGCAACGGTACCCGGGGCCCCTTTCGAAAGAGGCCGATTCAGGAAATTGAACGGGGTCGCGCGAAAAGGTGACCGGTCACTTCGCGCGTTCTTCGGCAGGCTGCTGTTCACTTCTGGACGGCAAGTGACTCACCCAGGCGTGCGGCTCAGCAGGTGAGCCTGTCGACCGCGCGCACGAGGTCCTCGTCGCTGGGGTGCGTGTAGACCATCGTGGTCACCACGCTTCGGTGCCGCGCGAACCGCTGGGTGAGGCGGATGTCCTTCGACAGCGCGTAGACCGCCCCGCAGGCCGCGTGACGAAGCGAGTGAAAGCTCAGGTGCCGTTCGAAACCGGCTCGGGTTTGCCAACGCCCGAAGCCATGTCGGAGCTGGCGGGTCGACAGCCTGGTTCCCCGCTGGCTCACGAACAGGGGCGCGTCACGGTCGAGTTCCTCGCCCGCTCGGTCTTTCCAGGCGCGGAACTTCTCGAGCTTCGCCCTCAGGCCGACCGAGACAACGACCTCCTGGTGCTCGACCTGGCCGAGCGCGTCCCCCTTGAACGTGCGGAGGTGGACGCGGCGTCTAGGTCGACTCGTGTCGTCGAATACGTCGCCGACGTCGAGGGCGACGAGCTCGTGGGCGCGGAGGCCGGTCGCGAGGCCCATCGCGTAGAGCAGGTGCCCCGGTACCCAGCGCGGTGCTCGCCCGTCACTTTGAGGAGCGCGATGCGCTCCCGCTCCGTCAGCGTGCGGGGCGCTCTCCGGGCGGACTCGATGTACGCGGCCATGCGCGCGATGACGGCTTCCTTCTGGCCGGGTGGCAAGTGGTGTCTGTCCCGCGGGCGGTGGTGGGCGATGCTTTGCCTGCAGGCCATGAGTCCTCGACACCTGCAAGTCACGCCTCCGCACTCAGACGCAGCGTGCGTCATCCAATTCGGCGGGAGGCATGGCATCGATGGGGCGTGCCACGTCGCCTCACCACGCTTCGTCGACGCCTCGCAGCTAGCCGCGCTGCTCGGGGTTTCGTTGTCCACCGTGCGACGCCTTGCCCGTCGCGGCGCGCTGCCTTGCATGGCCGTCGGTCGGCGCGTCCGCTTCGATTTCGTCGCCGTCCTCGCAGCACTCACCCAGAGGGAGCATCGCCATGCAGAACGTCGTGAAGTTGAATTCAGATGTCGGCCCGGACCTCCCGCAGGGCCTGAGATGGCTCGGAGCGAATCGATGGCTGGTACAGCTGAGCCGGGAGGGGCACCGCTTCACGAAGCGCGTGAGGGGCTCCGAAGCCGACGCGTTGAAGGTGCTGAAGGGCGCGGAGCTGGAGCTCGGCAAGAAGATCGCCCTCCGTCGCCCGCGCCGACTCGCTGGAGGGGCGCATCGCACGAGCCCTCGCTGCCCGGCCCCGGCGGTAACGGCCCGACGTTGGCTGCGTTTCTCGCGGTGGGTGGCCGGTACGAGAATCACCAACTGCGAAAGCAGAGCGCCCGCACTCGAAGGAAGCTCGAGAGCCCCGTGCGCTACCTTGTCGCCAGCGACCTGGGGCCCAAGTTCCTCCGGGAGATTCGGGCGAGCGACGTCAACGACTACGTCGGCTGGCGCCTCAAGGTGGGGCAGGTGACCTTCACGGCACGCAAGGATGGGCGACAGCGAGCGGTACGAGGCAGCACGGTGTCCGCGCCAACCATCAACAAGTCCCTGCGGGTCCTCAGTTCGGCGCTCCGCTTTGCGCACCGCGAGGGACTCATCGATGCCGTTCCGCACATCGAGATGCTTCCGGAGACCGACGCGAAGCGAGTCCACGGGCCCAGTGTCGAGGAGTACCAGCGTGTCCTGGCCGCTGCCGAGCGCCTTCGTGGGGACGCTCCCTGGCTCCCGGAAGTCATCGAGTTGGTGGCTCAGTTCGGCTTCCGGCCGGGGGAGCTGTTCGCGCTGCCGTGGAACTCCGTCGACTGAATGCACAAGGGCAACGGTACCAACACCGGCGCCGTGTACGTGGAGGAGCAGAAGAAGGCCGCGTTCGTGCCGAAGACGGGCAAGCGGCGGATGATTCCGATGAGCCCGCGCGGGCGCGCAACCCTTCAGAAGTTGCTCTCTCGCGAGCCGAGGCCAGGGGCATTGGACCCGGTGGTGCCCAACTCCCATGGTGTTGCCGTACATCCGCATCGACTCGGAGGAGATGAAGGGCGGCGGCGCCAGCATCTGGAAGAAGCTGAAGGCGCTCTCGGGCGTGCCGGTGACGCTCTACAGCCTGCGCCATTTTTTCGCGGAGCAGAACCTGTCGGCCGGCGTGCCCCTGCACGTCGTCAGCCGGTGGGCCGGACACAGCAAGGTGGAGCTCACCTCAAAGACGTACGGCGACTACGCGCCCGACAACGCCGCCCAGTGGGACTGGGCGAACCCCGCGCGAGCACTGACGAGCGTCTCGCCACTCGGCCATGCTTGGGCCGATGATGGCCAACGTCGTGCTGACCGGATCGACGATCGATTGGCAACCGGAGGAGGTGATCGCCGCCTCGCGGGATCCGTCGAACCCGAACTTGCGCCTGCGCGGTCACCAACACGGCGACGGGATCGATCGGGCAGGTAACTTCATCACTCCCGCATCAGCAGCTCCAAACATCGCCTTGCTGATGAAGCCGAACGACCCCGCAAAAGAAAAAGCCCCGGGGTTACCGGGGCTTCTTCACTGCATTCTGGAGCGGGAAAAGAGATTTGAACTCTCGACCCTCGCCTTGGCAAGGCGATGCTCTACCGCTGAGCTATTCCCGCGTATTCGGACTGTCTTGAGGCGACGGCGGAATAACCCGCGGCCTGACAGACGGTCAAGCGCTTTTCTGCTCCGT
>JAYVNA010000273.1:0-5782 GCA_043758715.1 Archangium sp. | reverse complement strand
GGCTGAACGAAAAGGTGAAGTAGCACTCTTCGACGAAGCCCCTGCGCTCCATGAAGAGTGGTTGATCTTCAGCCCAGTTCGCCTCGCCGCTGGCGACGACCTGCTTGGCCATGGTGCCGACCACGTCCCAGATCTCCGGCCACATTTCCTGCGCTGGCCGACCGAGGAACATCGGGTGCTTCCGACCGGCGATCGGGATGTAGGCGTCGTTGTAGAAGACCACCAGGTCCTTGCCCCACCAGATACCCATGGGGAACTTCGAACCGAGGCAGATGCTCAGCGCGGTCTTCAGGCTCTGGGGCCAGCTGTGCGGCGCGCCGAGCGGAGAGCCGGACCAGTCCAGCGAGCGAATGAGCGCGCCGTTGGCCCCACCTCCTGGAATGGCCTGAAAGTCGTCGAGCTGGGAAGCGGAGTCTTTCATGGTGGCGCGATCAACCGGCGGCGTGCTCCGTTCGATGCAGGCTTCATTGCTAACCCTCGAAATGGTGAGCGTCGGAAAAGTCGTCCGAGCCGCTCAGTGAGGGTCGGCGCGGGCCTGGTCATTTGCCGAGGTGGCGCGATCAGGTGGATACAAGTGCGGCCAGTGAACCCCTTCTCACCAAGATGCTCATCGACGGTGGCTTCAAGCCCGCCAATTCCAAGCCGACGAAGACCTTGAGCCTGCGCGAGCTGCTCGCCCGCACGGTGATCGAGAACAAGCAGCCTGAGAAGTGCGGCTGGGGCCCGAAGTAGTGACCTCGCGCTGCATGCACAACACACCGGCTCCGACCACCACGCCATTCACATACATCACGCACGACGACGCCGTCATCACACGCAACGCCTTCGCAAGGCGCAGTGAAGCAGCTCGGGATCAGTGCCAACGCGACGACACGCCCAGCCACTTCCGCATCGTCAGACCATACTCGTCATTTTGCGGGCCATACCGGGCTCCTCAACTGCATGAGCACGCCCTCTCCCCGACCCTCGCCCCCGCGGGGGAGTGGGAGGCACTCAGCGATTGGGCCAGTTGTTCCAGGGCGAGGGAGGATCGCGGCCGTCGAGCGCGCGAAGAAACGCGAGCAGGGCGGTGCGCTCAGTCGAAGTCACGCCAGGCGGTAGGTGAGAGTCGACCGCTTCCTCGAGGGTGCTGAAGCTCCCGTCGTGGCCCCACGGGCCGGTGCGCCCGACGTTGCGCAAAGAGGGCGTGTGGTACGCGCCTTCATCTTCCGCGGTCGGTGAAGGAACTACCTCCGGCGCGCCATCAGAGAAAACACCGGCGGCGTTGAACTCTGAGCGCGCCAACGTCTTGAGGCCCTGCGCGCGGGCACGGTCGACAGCCGGCGGCGCGTTGATTGCGTGGAAAGCATCGTCAGACAACTGCGGCCCGGAATGACACGCATTGCAGCCCGCCGAAAAGAACACCCGCGCACCCTTTCGAGCTGAAGCGCTCAGCGCCGACTGTTCCCCATCGAGGAATCGGTCGAACGCGCCGGGGAGAAACGCCAACCGCCGCTCGTACGCTTCGAGCGCCTTGCCCACATTCGCTGCCACGCGATTGACCACGAGCTGATCGGCCTCGCTCATTCCATCGAACGTTGCGTCGCCCGGTTTTCCCCGCGCAGGGAAATTCGAGACATCAGGCAACGCGCCAAACAACGCCTCGTATGGCGCGCGATACGTGGTCGCCATGCGGTGCATCAGCTCGAGGCGGGTGAAGTCCATCTCCAGCGGGTTTTCGAAGGCGAGCAGGGGCTGCGACCACAACGAGTCCGCGCGGCCGTCCCACATCTGCCAGTGCTTCCACGCGGCGTTGTAGATCGACGGACTGTTGCGCGTGACCTGCGCCAGGCCCTTCGAGGTCGGCTTGCCATCTGCGAAGAACCGCTCAGGAATGTGGCAGCTCGCGCAGCGCACGTTCTGGTCGGAGCTCAAGCGCGCATCGAAGAACATCGCGTGCCCGAGCCGGGCCGCGTCGAGATCGTCGGCGAGCGCATTTCCCGGGGACGGGGGCAGCTGTTCCGGCAAACGCATCGACGCCAGTTGCGCGCATTCCGCAGCGCTCGCGCCAGGCAGAAGCGGGCATTCCTGACATCCGGCCAGCGCCATTGCGACAGCCAGAATTGCGGTGCTACAGGCTCTCGGCTCCACGTGATGACCCCTAACCACACTCTTCGGCTCGTCTCACTGCTTCTGTCACTGAGCGCCTGTGGTCCAGGAATCGCGGGTGAGCTGTTGCCGGTTTCCCGGCCTCCACCCGAGTTGGGCGGAGAGCAGCCTGCGCCCCCGGCCGAGCTCAAGGCCGAAGACGGCTCGACGCTCAGCTTCCCCGGCGCCGCCGCGATGGAAGGCATCTTGTTCGTGCCCAACCGCGACAGCGTGACGCTGGTGCTGCCCGAGGTGGCCAACGCGCGCGACTACCGCGTGTTCCGTCTTCCGCCCGGCGTGAGCATTACTGACATGGGGGGCGCCGAGCAGGTCGCCGGCACCACCATTCACTGCGCGGGGTATCACCAGCACAACGACAAGTTCACCGGCATCCGCGAGCTGATGCGCCTGGTCGAAGTGACCGACCTCGAGGGCCCCACCACGCTGGTGGTCGAAGCGATCGACACCGCGTGCCCGTACTCGGGACCGCTCGCTCCGACCCACCAGGACATCACCGTCACCATCGACGAGGTGCCGGTCGAAGATCGCATCAACTTCTCGATCTTCACCGCCGAGGAGATCCGCGCGCGCTTCGGCAGCCTGGTGATCAACGGCCACGGCAAGAGCCCCAACCTTGCCCAGCCCGGCCCCACGACGGCCCCCAAGGTGCTCTCACGCGCCGCTGTTCTCGTCACTCCGAGCGGCAAGGCCACCCCGCGCACCGCCGACTTCTTCGACGAATTCGACGGCACCAGTGGACCCATCGTCTCCGCGGGACAGGCCGACGACGTGGGCCGCTCGTACAAGAAGGGCCGTCACTTCACGAACTCGAAGTGGGACTGGTTCATCTACGGCGATCAAGACGACAAGGCCCAGCTTTCCCAGGAACGCGGGCTGCTGCACGTGACGTTGCCAGACTGGGAGCAGGACATCTTTTCCACCGTCGTGGCCGTGCCGCGCGGGCCGGTGGCGTTGTCGGCGACCTCGTACCTGCACCTCACCTTCGAAGTGCCCTCGAACGCCACCTCTCGCCGCTACTGGTGGGTGGGGTTGTGCGGCGCCTCGCAGCCCGGGCAGACCTTCGACACCGAGAATCACTTCAAGGGCCACCTGGTGCAGACGTCATTTTTCTACGAGCCGGACGGGCTCAACGTCTCGACCGATGGTTGGAATTGCCTGCAGTTCTTCCCTCGCGACGGCTCGCCGTTCGGCCTCGGCCCGCGGGACACGCGCTCGCAGTCCGACGTGCTGATGATGGTGAACACGGCCGGCGCAGCGGCGCGGGAGAGCGTCGTGAACGTCTCGCCTGCGCAATACCCGAGCTCCGCCGCGGAGCCGAGCTGGTTCCGCATGCAGAATGCCGATGGCACCATCGGCGAGGGCATTCTCGATGATCAGCTGCTCATCGGCGTGCGCACCCGCTTCGATGTGTGGATCAAGCGGGACCGGGTGGTCATGTATGTGAATGGCAAGCAGAGGCTCTGCAACGACTTCCCGCAATCGCCGCTCACCATGGCGGAAGGCGCGGTGGCGTTCGGGCAGGTGCTCTACCACTCCGCCGCGGAGCGCCTGGAGTTCAGCCGCGACTACGACGACCGCACCGGCCAGCGCTACTACCTGGAGAACGCGCCGTACGTGGACGAGCGCGACTGGGACAACGTCGGCTACGAGGCCCAGGTGGGCGCCCCGTCTGACTTCGACCCCGCGCCCTGCTACCGCCACAATCAGTGAATCGCGCCGCCCACCGGTAAGCCGCTGGGCACCGCTTCGGGCACCGTGCGATCGAAGGTGCCGTCGCTCAACGCCTCGAAGAACGCGGTGACGTCGGCGCGCTCGTTGGCGTCCAAGGGCCTCACCTGCTGCAGCCTCGGGTCGAGTGTGCGATCGACGCGCGCATAGAACGCGAACACGTCGTTGAGCGTGGTGAGGGAGCCGTCGTGCATGTACGGCGCGGTCTTCGCGATGTTGCGCAGGCTGCCGGTGCGAAAGGCGTCCTGGCGGTTGCCGGCGACTCCCAGCCGGTGAAGCTGAAAGTCCGAGAACATCGCGCCGTCGTGACAGCCCGCACACCCGTGCGTGTTGAACGTGCCCAGGCCTCGTTGCGCAGCGGCGCTCAGCGAGGTGGGGTCGCCTCGCTGGAACCGATCGAACGAAGTGTCGAGGCTGGTGAGGGTGCGCTCGAAGGCTGAGATCGCCTGCACGATGCTCTGCTCGGAGATCGAGTCAGGACCGAAGGCATCGTCGAAGCGGCCCACGTATTCGGGCACTGCGCCCACGCGTGTGACGACCTCGGGGAAGATGCTGGAAGCGCTGAAAGCCGTGCCGAGCATCTCGTCGAGCGCGGTGATCGGCCCCCGGGCCTGCGCCTCGAGGCCGTGTGCGCGGCTGTCCCAGAACATCGGCGCGGTGTCGGCCGGCACGGGATTTCGCAGATCGCGTGAGCCATTGAAGGCGGTGTTCAGCACCGTCATCGAGTTGCGCGTGGTGCGATGCGGCGCCGCAGCATTGACGATGCGCAGCGGGCCCAGGCCCGTCCCTCCGACGCCGATCGAGAGCGCGCGCCCATCGGTGTACGCGAAGTCGGGGTGGTGACAGGTCGCGCAGGCCACGTCGCGATCGCCCGAGAGAAGGGGGTCCCAGAAAAGCAGGCGGCCCAGAGCGATCTTCGCGGCGGTGGTGGGGTTCTGCGCGGGAGCGGAGATCACCGGCGTCTCGGGAACCGGGGTGGGCGTCGCTCGCCCGGTGAGGTTGTTGAGGCCGGCGCCTGAATCATTCCCCAGCAGACCGTCAGGACCACACGAGGTGAAGACTGCGAGCGTTGCGACGAAGGTGAGGCGCAGGTGCATGGAGCTCTCCGGTAGGGATGCTCCAGGCTTGTGGCTTTTACTCTTGATGAGCGATCACACGGCTTTGCGGGCGACGCGTACCCGCAACACCCTGCGCCATTCATCAGTCGCGGCGCAGCCAACCGATGAACGAGCTGAACACCGACGCTCTTTCCTTATCGTCAGCGGACAGCTTCGGGCTGCCCTTGCGCGCGTAGCAGTCGCTGCATTCGGTGCCGAGCGGGGTAGTCTGGGCCTGCGCGAACGGTTTTCGCTGACCACAGGCCTCGCACACGAAGCTCACGTCTTCGGGCGGCTTCACCGGCGCCGATTTGGTCACCGTGTGCATGTCGCGGGAGTCCAGGTACACGCCCTTGCAGGCGCGGCAGGCTTCGACGGCGACTCCGGCCGTGAGCTCGGCGTTGAGCAGCGGAATGAGGCAGCGCGGGCAGAACCGATCAGACGCGGTCTTCGACTTGAGCACCGAGCGGCCGGTCGCGACCTCGAGCTCACCGGCGTCGAACCACACGCCCCCGCAGGCGTGGCAACGATCGAGCTCCACGTCGATGCCCGGGTTGCGCGACTGCACCATGAAGGTCTTCATCTTCGTGTTGCACTGCGGACACTCCATGTCCGTGGGGAGCTCGTTGCTCGATCCTTGAGTCGTCATCGTGGTTTCCCGGGGTGAAGGTCCGCGTTGATGATGACGCCCCGATTCCAACTCGTCGAGGGCCAAAGTGGCTCGTTAGCTTGAGGGCATGAAGCTCACCGCCGAGCTGCGCTGGTTCTGGAAGGACAAGCCTCCCGAGGGCCTCAATGCGTGGTTCGGG
>JAYVNA010000272.1:0-5794 GCA_043758715.1 Archangium sp. | reverse complement strand
GCAAGCCGTCGCAGCGGGGTGGGGGCAAGGGCAAGCCGCAGGGTCGGGCGGGGGCGATGAAGGCCGTGTCGGATCGTTTCGGCGGGCCGAAGTCGAAGGGCAACCGCTCCGGCGGCTCGGATCGCGGTGCTGCGAAGCCGGCTGGCCGCTTCGGTGGTTCAGATCGCGGCGCCGCCAAGAGTGGTGGCCGCTTCGAATCGAAGTCGAAGTCGGGTGGCCGCTTCGAGGGCAAGCCGAAGCCGGGCGGGGATCGCAAGTACCGCTCCCAGGATCGACGGGCTGCACCCGCGGAACCGATGACCCGGCCCACCGCGCCTGACCGCGGACAGGGCAGGGCCGTGGGTCCCGAGCGCGCAGACACGGGCTCGACCCGGCGCTTCGATCGCGCGCCGGCCGAGGAGACCAGGCCGTCACGGCGCTTCGGCGCAGGCCGCACCGAGACGACGCGTCGCCAGGGCCCGCCTCCGCAGGCCTGGGAGAAGCCGAAGGAAGGGGCGACGGAAGAAGCGCCGAAGCCGAAGGGTGGTTTCGATGCCCGCGCGACGCTCGACCGGCTCTGGAAAGAGCGCGGCGGCAAACGCTGAGGTGACTTTTCCCCTCTCCCCGTGGGGGAGAGGGTCAGGGAGAGGGCATGCCACGAGGATTCCCAGCGATCGTGTTGTTGGCACTCACAGCGTGCGGCGCACCGGGCGGCGCTGATGTCGGTCTCGACTCCGGGGTGCGCGACGCCGGGCGGCCCGGGCCACCGGTCTGCACGCCCGAGCTTCAGCCGGGGTCGCGAATCGGTCGCTGCATTGCTCTGCGTGCGAGTTCCTGCGCGCTGAGCTCGAGCGCGCACGGCCAGGCGATCTGCATGATCAGCACTTTGAACGTCACGCACGCCGTATGCGGCGACACCGACAGCTGGGTGGACTCTGATGCTTTCAGCTTCCGGGAGTGTTTCTACGAACATGGCCAGCTGATTGGCGAGACACACAGGACCGACAGCTTCTCGGACACCGAGCCAGGAAACTACGTGGCGGGCCAGTGGACCAGCAGCTGCACGTCTGACGCCGGACGTCCCAGCCCGTTGGAGTCGCCTACCCACCAGGGCTGCTAGCCCCGCTGGAGAACTGAAAGCGCTGGTCGGGTGACTACCCCCGAGCGCGGAGTGCGCTGACGATCATGCGCGAGGCCGGGCTGCGGTTGAGCGTGTAGAAATGAATGCCCGGCACGCCGCGCGAGAGCAGCTCTGAACACTGCAACGTCGCGTGCGCGACCCCCAGCTGCATCACCGCCTGCGGGTCGTCCTTCACCTTCTCGAGCTCGAGCTGCAACCGCATCGGCACCGTCGCGCCGCACATGCGCACGAAGCGGTGCACCTGCTCGTAGTTCGTGATCGGCATGATGCCTGGCACGATCGGCGCGTTGACGCCCAGCCGCCGCGCCCGCTCGACGAAGTCGAAATAGAACGCGTTGTCGAAGAACAGCTGCGTCACCACGAAGTCGGCCCCGTCGTCGACCTTGCGCTTCAGGTTCTTGAGGTCCTGCTCCTTCGAAGACTCGAGGTGCCCTTCGGGGTTGCCGGCGACGCCCACCGAGAAACCGAGGTCGCGTTCGCGAATGTGAGCGACCAGCTCGTTGGCGTACGCAAAGCCGCCTTCGACCGGCTTGAAGCTCGCCTCGCCCTTGGGTGGATCACCGCGCAGCGCCAGCACGTTCTCGATCCGAGCCGCCGCCAGGCGATCGAGCACGCTGTCGATTTCCTGCCTGGTGTGACCGACGCACGTGAGGTGCGCCATCGGCTCGATGCCGGTGCGTTCCTTGATGTGCGTGACCAGCTCGATCGTGCGATCGCGCGTGCTGCCACCCGCGCCGTACGTCACCGACACGAAACCGGGGTCGAGCGATCGCAGATCTTCTAACGTGTCCCAAAGCTGCTTCTCACCCTCCACGGTCTTCGGGGGGAAGAACTCGAAAGAGAAGCACGGCTTCGATGGGTTGAGGCGTGTGCGGATCTTCACCCACCGTTCTTCTCACGTTGAAGAAAGTACGTCACTGGGTATGGTGCCCGCGCGTTTCCCCGAGGAGAAATCATGGCTCGCACGACCCCACTCAACGCTGCACACCGCAAGGCCGGGGGTCGCATGGTCGACTTCGCCGGCTGGGACATGCCCGTCCAGTACGACGGGCTCATCCAGGAACACGAGCGCGTGCGCACCGGCGTAGGCCTGTTCGACGTCAGCCACATGGGCGAGATCGAGTTCAAGGGTCCGGGTGCGCTCGAAGAGGCCAACCGCCTGATCACCAACGATCTCGCGCGCTGCATCGATGGCCAGGCGGTCTACGCGGGCCTGCTCAACGAGAAGGGCACCTTCGTCGATGACGTGGTCGCCTACCGCTTCTCGCCCGAGCACATCTTCATCTGCGTCAACGCTTCGAACGCAGACAAAGACTTCGAGTGGATGGCGAGCAACGCGAAGAAGGTCAAGCCGGTCAACCGCTCCAACGACTACGCGCAGATCGCCGTGCAGGGCCCGAAGGCCTTCGGCCTGGTGCAGCGGTTGGTGAAGAAGCCGCTCGAGGGCGTGGGCACCTACCGCTTCACCACCGGCGAGGTGGCGGGCATTCCCTGCATCATCTCGCGCACCGGCTACACCGGCGAAGACGGCTTCGAGCTCTACTGCCCTCCTGACAAGGCCGAAGCGCTGTGGAACGCGCTCCTCGAAGAGGGCAAACCCGAGAAGGCCGCTCCGGCTGGCCTGGGCGCGCGCGACTCGCTGCGCACCGAGATGAAGTTCGCGCTCTACGGCAACGACATCGACGACGCCCACACGCCCCTCGAGGCGGGCCTGGGGTGGATCGTGAAGCTCGACAAGGCCGACTTCATCGGCAAGCCGGTGCTGGTGGCGCAGAAGGCGGCGGGCATTGCCCGCAAGCTGGTCGGCTTCGAGATGGTCGACGCCGGCATTCCGCGCGCGCACTACCCGATCCTTCAGAACGGCGAGAAGGTCGGCGAGGTCACCAGCGGCACCATGGGCCCCTCGATCAAGAAGGCGGTCGGAATCGGCTACGTGCCCACCGCGCTCTGTGCTGAAGGCAGCACGTTCCACGTCGACATCCGCGGGCGCGCGGCGGCTGCGCGCGTCGTGAAGACTCCGTTCTACACCAAGCCCTGAAGAGGACTTCCCCATGAGCAACTACCCGAGCGAGCTGAAGTACACGAAGGATCACGAGTGGGCGAAGAAGGCCGGCTCCAACGTGGTCGTGGGCGTCACCTTTCACGCGCAAGACGCGCTGGGCGCGGTGGTCTACGTCGAGCTTCCGAAGATCGGCACCGCGGTGAAGGCGCACGGCCAGTTCGGCGTGATCGAATCTACCAAGGCCGTCTCGGAGCTGTTCTCGCCCATCTCCGGCAAGGTCACCAAGGTCAACGACGCCGTGACGAACAACCCCGGCTCGGTGAACGAGGACCCGTACGCGGCCTGGCTTATCGAGATCGAGCCGAGCGCGCCCGCAGAGTTCGATGGCCTGCTCGATCAAGCGACCTACGTGAAGTCGCTCGACGGCGCGCACTGAACCGATGCGCCGCGCGCTCTACGCCGGCTCGTTCGACCCCACCACCCATGGTCACATGTGGGTGGTGGAGCAGGGCGCTCGACTGTTCGACGAACTCGTGGTCGTGATCGGTCAGAACCCGGCGAAGAAGGGACATTGGCCGGTCGAGGAACGCGTGGCCATTCTCGCCGCGTGCTGCGCTCACCTGCCCAACGTGGTGGTGCGCCGCTTCGATGGCCGCTACCTCGTGCGCGTCGCCGCTGAGCTGGGGGCAAAGTACCTGCTGCGCGGCGTGCGCAACGCCACCGACTTCGCCTACGAGCAGACCATTCGAAACGTGAACGGCGATCTCGAGCCGTCGGTCGAGACCGTCTTCGTGATGACGCCTCGCGAGCTGGCCGAAGTGAGCTCCTCGACCGTGCGCGGCATGGTGGGCTTCGATGGCTGGGAAGAGGTGGTGAAGAAGTACGTGCCGGCGCCGGTGTTCGAGCGAATGACCCGGAAGTGATCTGGGGCATCACCGGCTGCGTGGGGGCGGGGAAGTCGACCGTCGCGACGATCCTGGCTGGTTTCGGCGCCCGCGTGCTCGATGTCGATGACGTGGCGGCCCAGGCGCTCCGAGAGAGTTCGCTGGGGCTCGACGCCGCCCAGGCCCTCCGCGCGATCGTGACCCGCGGGCCTGATCGGGCCCGCATCGAAGCGGCGCTGGTGCCGGTGGTTGAGCGCCGGGTCGAAGCGTGGGCCGCCGAGGCCACCGGGCTGGGCGTGCTCGATGCCGCCATGCTCTTCGAATACGACCTCGACAGGTTCTGTGACTTCACCGTGTGCGTGTGCTGCCCGATCGACCAGCGCCGGGCGCGGGTGCTCGCCCGATCGACCGCCAGCGCGCGGCTGTTCGACGCGATCGAGGCCTCTCAACTCCCCGAGGCCGAAAAAGCCGCTCGCAGCGGCACGATCCTCTCAGGGACCCTCGCGCAGCCCGCCCTCACCGAATTCTTATCGAGGCTGCTGGAACGCCAGAGGCAGGCATGAGTTCCGCTGATTGACCCAGCAACTCGGCGGTGGAGAGGCGGAGGGCAGGGCGCTAGAAGCCGCCCGCCATGCTCGAGTTCATCGATACCTTTCTCCGCCGTCACGTGGGCCCCTCGTCGAAGGACATCGAGGAGATGCTCAAGGTCATCAGCGCGCCCTCCCTCGACGCACTGATCGATCAGACGGTCCCGAAGCAGATTCGCGTGAAGAAGCCGCTCGCGCTGCCCGCCGCCAAGGGGGAGAGCGAGCTTCTCGCTGAGCTCAAGGGCATCGCCGACCAGAACCAGGTCTTCAAGAGCTTCATCGGCGCGGGCTATTCCGACACCCTCACGCCCGGCGTGGTGCTGCGCAACGTGCTGCTCAACCCGGGTTGGTACACCGCCTACACGCCGTACCAGGCTGAGATCGCGCAGGGCCGGCTCGAGGCGCTCCTCAATTACCAGACGATGATCTGCGACCTCACCGGGCTGCCCGTGAGCAACGCCTCGCTCCTCGATGAAGGCACCGCGGCCGCCGAGGCGATGCACATGCTGCAGTCGGCGGGCAAGGACACTGACGGCAAGGCCTTCTTCGTCTCGAGCCTCTGCCACCCGCAGACGATCGAGGTGGTGAAGACCCGCGCCAGGCCGCTCGCGATCGAGGTGATCGTCGGCGATCACACCAGCTTCGACTTCACCAGGAAGTGCTTCGGCGCCCTGGTTCAGTACCCGGCCACCGATGGCGGCGTGCACGACTACCGCTCGTTCATCGAGAAGGCGCACGCGAATGGGGCGCTGGTGGTGATGGCGGCCGATCTGCTCTCGCTCACCTTGCTGACCCCTCCGGGCGAGCTGGGCGCTGACGTGGCGATCGGCTCCTCGCAGCGCTTCGGCGTGCCGATGGGCTTCGGTGGCCCGCACGCGGCGTTCATGTCGACCAGGAACGAGTACGTGCGCGCGATGCCGGGCCGTCTGATCGGCGTCTCGCAAGACGCGCACGGTCACATGGCGCTGCGCATGGCCCTGGGCACCCGGGAGCAACACATTCGCCGCGAGAAGGCGACGTCGAACATCTGCACCGCGCAGGTGCTGCTCGCCGTGATGGCCTCGATGTACGCCGTCTACCACGGGCCCGCGGGCCTCAAGGCGATCGCCTCGCGCGTTCACCTGCTCGCGAAGACCTTCGCCGCCGGGCTGCGAAAGCTCGGCATGAAGCCCAAGCACGACGCCTTCTTCGACACGGTGGC
>JAYVNA010000271.1:0-5795 GCA_043758715.1 Archangium sp. | reverse complement strand
TGTTCGGGCCGTCGGGCAGCGGGAAGACCTCGACCCTGAGAGCGATCTCCGGGTTGGTGAAGCTCGACTCGGGCTTCGTGAAGCTCAATGAGACGGCGTGGACCTCGCTCCCACCCGAGCAGCGTGAGCTCGGCTACGTCTTTCAATCGTCCGCGCTCTTCCCCCATCTCACCGTGGAACAGAACGTGGGTTTCGGCGCGCGCGGCCCCGAAGACGTCGCGCGCTGGATGAAGCGGTTGCGGCTCGAGAACGCGCGCGACCGAAAACCTTCCACGCTCTCGGGTGGAGAAACGCAGCGGGTCGCGCTGGCTCGCGCGCTCGCCCGAAGGCCCCGGGTGCTGCTGCTCGATGAGCCGTTCTCTTCGCTCGACGCTGGCCTGCGAGAAGAACTCGGGGGCGAGCTGAACGAGCTGGTGACCGCGGAACAGCTCGTCACCTTGTTGGTGACCCACTCGAGAGAAGAGGCCGAGCGGCTGGGCGCGCGCTTTCTGCATCTCGTCGGAGGGAAGATCACTGCAGCTTCGAGGTGAGCCACTTCGTCGCCTCTGCGGCCGGCATGGGCTTGGCGTAGCGAAACCCCTGGCCGCGTTTGCACCCCAGCCCGATGAGGGCATCGTGCTGAGCGAGCGTCTCGACCCCCTCGGCCACCACGTCGAGCCGCAGCGCGTTCGCGATCGCCAGGATTGCGCGAACCACCTCGGTCGAAGCGCTCGGCGCGTCGAGGGTCGAGACGAAGCTGCGATCGAGCTTGATGCCGGTGAACGGGTACGTGTGCAGCATCGAGAGCGACGAGTACCCCACCCCGAAGTCATCGATGAAGAGCTGCACCCCCAACCCGTGCAGCCGGTTCAACTGCGCCCGCGCCGCGTCGGGCAGGTCCATGGTGACGCTCTCGGTCACTTCCAGCCGCAGGGCCCTGGAAGGTAACCCCGCGCCTTCGAGCGCCTGCTGCACGTCATTGGAATAGTCGGGGCGCGAGAAGTGCCGGCGCGAAGCGTTCACCGCGACCGAGAGCTCGAGCTTGAATTCGTCACGCCACTTCTTGAGCTGCGCGGTCGCCGTGCGCAGCACCCAGAGATCGAGCAACACGATGAGGCTCGAGTCTTCGGCCACCGGAATGAACTCCGAAGGAGCGACCAACCCTCGCTGCGGGTGCCGCCACCGCACCAGGGCCTCGAAGCCCAGGGGGCGCTGGCCGTCGAGCGAGATCACCGGCTGGTAGAACACGTCGAGTTCGTCTTCATCGAGCGCACGGCGCAGGCCCGATTCCACCGAGAGCACGTGCAGGGCGCGCGCGTGCATCTCTCCGTCGAAGATGACGAAGCGCCCCCGGCCATCGGCCTTGGCCCGGTACATCGCGGTGTCGGCGTCGCGCAGCAACTCACCGGGTGACTGGTAGTGCTCGTCGGACAAAGCGATGCCGATGCTGGCGCCGGTGAACAGCTCGCGATCGTTGATGCGAAACGCGCGGGCGAGCTCTTCGATGATCCGGTTCGCGACGCGGGTGGCGCCGTCGGGTTCGCGGCTCTCGTCGAGCAGCACCACGAACTCGTCACCGCCCAGCCGCGCGACGGTGTCGACCAGGCGCACGCACCCTTCCAGCCGGCGCGCGATCGCCACCAGCAGCTCGTCGCCGGTGTCGTGACCGAGGCTGTCGTTGATGTTCTTGAAACGATCGAGGTCGATGAACAGCAGCGCGAAGCGGTAGTTCTTGTCGCGCGCGGCCTTGTGGAAGGCGTGCTCGAGGCGATCGAGGTAGAGCACGCGATTGGCTAACCCCGTGAGGGGATCGCGGCTGCGCGCCATGGTGACGTCGGTGAGCGAGCCGGCCATGCGGGTGGCTCGGCCGGCCCCGTCACGCACGGCCTTGCCGCGCACCAGCACGTGACGCCAGGTGCCGTCCTTGTGGCGAACCCGGTGCTCATTCTCGAAGTGCGGTGTGGTGGCGTCGCGCAGGTGATGATCGAGCTCCTGCGTGAGCCGCGCCTGGTCATCGTCATGCACGCGCTCGCGCCAGCTCTCGAGGAGATCGGGCAGCTCCGCGGGCTCGAACCCGAGAATGCGCTTCCACCTCGAGGAGTAATGGATCTCCTTCTCGCCGACGCGCCAGTCCCACAGGCCGTCGTTGCTGCCTTCCATCGCGAGGGCGTACCGCTCTTCTGAATCGCGGCGCCCTTCTTCGGCCCGGGTGCGCGCCAGCAGGTAGCGCACGATGCGCTCGAGCGACTGGGCGGTGAAGTCGCCTTTCACCAGGTAGTCGGCGGCGCCTGCGCGCATCGCCTGGTGATCGAGCTCCGCGCTGCCGTGACCGGTGAGCATCACGATCGGCACCCGGCAGCCGCGCATCTTCGCTTCGCCCAGCAGCTCGAGACCGCTCTTGTCGCCCAGTTGGTAGTCGAGCAGGCAGACGTCGAACTCGCCCGAGAGCAGGCCCGTCAGGCCGGCGGCGTAATCAGACTTCCACGTCAGCTCGATGCCCGATTCGACCTCGCTGAGGATCGCCACGAGGAAGTCGCGCGCGAAGACGGCGTCATCCACCAACAACAACCGGATCTGGTCCCCACGCGCACTCACCACTCCCGCATTGTGGGGGTGCCGGGCAGACGAACGCCAGTTGGGTACACCTTGATTCTCGAATCAATTTCCGTTGACGCTGGCGACGCGATTCCGAATGGTGCCGGCCATGCGCGTCAATGAGCAGGCGTACCCGGTGCTGAGCTCGCACCTCGAGCTCCGTGGCCCGACGTTCGAGAGCAACCGCGAGCAGAACCTGAAGCTGATGGAACCGGTGTTGGAAGCGCTGGCCAAAGCGCGCGAAGGCGGCGGCGCCCGGTACACCGAGCGGCACAAGGCGCGCGGCAAGCTGCTCCCCCGCGAACGAATCGAGCTGCTGCTCGACCGCGATTCCCCCTTTCTCGAGCTCTGTCCGCTCGCGGGCTACGGCATCGACGGTCACGCGCCGGGGGCCTCGGTGATCGGCGGCATCGGGCGGGTCTCCGGGGTGGAGTGCCTCGTCTCGGGCAACGACTCGACCGTCAAGGGCGGCTCGATGAGCGAGTACTCCGTCATCAAGTCGCGGCGGCTGGGGGAAATCGGCATGACCAACCGGCTGCCCTCGATCGCCTTCACGGAATCGGGCGGCGCCGATCTTCCCAACCAGGACAAGATCTTCGTGCCCGGCGGCGCAGGCTTTCGAGATCTCACTCGCCGCAGCGAGATGAAGCTGCCGACCATCAACGTGGTGTGCGGCTCGTCGACGGCCGGCGGCGCCTACATCCCCGGCATGAGCGACTACGCCATTCTCGTGAAGAAGGCGGCGACCGTGTACCTGGGCGGCCCGCCGCTGGTGAAGATGGCCACGGGCGAGGAGACCGACGAGGAGTCACTCGGCGGCGCCGAGATGCACAGCCGGTTGTCGGGCGTGTCGGACTTCCTGGCTGAAGACGAACGCGACGCGATTCGCCTGGCGCGCGAAGTGGTGGCTCACCTCGACTGGAGAAAGGCCGCGGCCCCCCTGCCCCGCGTGGTCGAGCCGCCGAAGTTCGACCCTGACGAGTTGCTGGGCATCGTCTCGCCGGACTCGCGGGTTCCCTACGACCCCCGCGAGGTGATCGCGCGGCTGGTCGATGGCAGCCGGTTCTCCGAGTTCAAGCCGCTCTACGGCAACACCCTGGTCACCGGCTGGGCCCACCTTCACGGCTTCCCGGTGGGCATTCTCGCGAACCACGGCATCTTGTTCTCGGAGTCGGCCAACAAGGGCGCGCAGTTCATTCAGCTGTGCAACCAGTCGAACGTACCCATCCTCTTCCTGCAGAACATCACGGGCTTCATGGTGGGCCGCAGCTACGAAGAGGGCGGCATCATCAAGAACGGGGCGAAGTTGATCAACGCGGTGTCGAACAGCACGGTGCCTGCGATCACCCTCATGATGGGCGCCAGCTACGGCGCGGGGAACTACGCGATGGCGGGCCGGGCGTACGAGCCGCGGTTCCTCTTCACCTGGCCCTGTCACAAGATCGCCGTGATGGGCGGCAAGCAGGCCGCCGGCGTGCTCGAGATCATTCAGCGCAACGCCTCGCAGAAACGCGGCGAGCCGATCGACGAAGAGACACTCAGCGGCATGAAGCAGATGGTCGAGTACGCGATCGATCAGCAGTCGACCGCGCTCTACGCCACCGCGCGGTTGTGGGACGACGGCATCATCGATCCACGTGACACCCGAACGGTGCTCGCGCTCTCGCTCTCGGCTGCGTATTCGCGCACCGTCGAAGGCACCACCAGCTGGGGCGTCTTCCGCCATTGAGCACTCCCATGAAGACCCTCTCGAAACTGCTGGTCGCCAATCGTGGAGAGATCGCCCTGCGCGTGATGCGCACCGCACGGAAGCTGGGCCTCTCGACGGTGGCCGTGTATTCGGACGCTGACGCGAATGCGCCGCACGTTCAGTTCGCAGACGAGGCGGTGCGTCTGGGCGCGGCGGCCTCGTCGGACTCGTACCTCAACGTGGCGGCGATTCTGCGCGCGGCGAAGCTGACGGGCGCCGACTGCCTGCACCCCGGTTACGGTTTTCTCTCGGAGAACCCCGACTTCGCGCAGGCCGTGCAGGACGCGGGGCTCACGTTCATCGGCCCGAAGCCCGCGGCCATTCGAGCGATGGGCCTCAAGCGTGAAGCGAAGGCGTTGGTGGGCGCGCGCGGTGTTCCGCTGGTGCCCGGCTTCGATGGCGGCGATCAGTCGACGACGACGTTGGAGAAGAAGGCGCTCGAGCTCGGCCTCCCCGTCATCTTCAAGCCCTCGGCGGGTGGCGGCGGCAAGGGCATGAAGATCGCCCGCGTTCCCGGCGAGCTCACAGACGCGATCGAGTCAGGGCGGCGAGAAGCCCAGAACGCTTTCGGAGATCCGACGCTGATCATCGAGAAGTACCTCGAGCGTCCGCGGCACATCGAGATCCAGCTGCTCGGCGACGAGCACGGGGCGGTGGTGCACCTGTTCGAACGCGAGTGCAGCATTCAGCGGCGGCACCAGAAGGTGATCGAAGAGACGCCGTCGATGGCGCTCACCGCCGAGACGCGCGCGAAGATGGGCGCGGCGGCGGTCGAGGTGGCGAAGGCGATTGGCTACACCAACGCGGGCACCGTCGAGTTCATCATGGACTCCGACGGGCGCTTCTACTTCTCCGAGATGAACACCCGGCTGCAGGTCGAACACCGGGTGACGGAGTTGGTCGTGGGCGTCGATCTGGTCGAGCTGCAGATTCGCATCGCGCGGGGCGAGCACCTCCCCTTCAAGCAGGAAGAGCTGAAGCAGAAGGGCCACGCGGTGCAGGTGCGGCTCTATGCGGAGGATCCCGCGAACGGCTTCCTGCCCAGCGTGGGTCCCGTGCATGACTTCCACGTGCACCCCATCGGCGGGCTCCTGGTCGATTCGGGCGTCGCGTCGGGGGGCGAAGTGTCGATGCACTACGACCCGATGGCGGCGAAGTTGATCGTCTGGGGCGAAGATCGCCACGACTCGACCTCGCGCATGGTGCGCGCGCTGCAGGGACTCTCGGTGCAGGGCGTCACCACCAATCGCGGCTTCCTCACCCGGCTGCTCCGTCACCCCGATTACGTCGCGGGCAAGCTGCACACCGGCTTCATCGACGAGAAGATGAAGGACGCCCTGGCCGAGCCGGTCGACGCCGAACGCTCGATGCTGTGTGCGATCGCAGCGACGCTGGCGCGGCACCTGACCCGGCTCGCGGCCGATCCGTTCCTGCCCGGCGTCGTCACCGGCTTTCGCAACAACCGGTTCTC
>JAYVNA010000270.1:0-17005 GCA_043758715.1 Archangium sp. | reverse complement strand
GGCACTTTCATCAGCTATGAGTTTGGTGCGCCCCAAGCGCGAAACTACGAGGGCCGCATGAGAAATCCACCGTCTCAACTGCGAAGGTCCCGCTAGCGTCCGCTCGCTTTTGAACGGAGGGGTTCATGGCGGAACGTCCGGACATCACGCTCGACGACTTGAAGACGCTGGCTCGCGGGGAAGCGCCCGATCTCGCGCAGGCCATCATTCATTTCGCGGCCCAGCCGGTCCCCGAGCCCGAGACCTTGCCTGAAGGCGCGCTCACGCCTGAGCGCTTCGAGCAGCAGCTGAAGGAAGCGCAGAAGGAATACAAGGAGTCGGTGCGGCGCATGAAGGTCGCGCTGCTCTGGCGCCGCTACCTCACGCAGCCTGATCCGCCGCCGGCCGGCCGCTATCTGCTCGCTGACTTTCTGCTCGAGCTTTATCTCGACGGGAAAGAGCCCCTGCGCGCGGCCTTGCTCGAGGTCGCCCGTTCGGCTCCGCTGACCCGCGGTCTGTGGGGTGGTCTCAAGCGCGTCTACAAGCTCGCTGAAGACCGGCAAGACGCGCTCTTCTTCGGCGCCATTCTCGGCCGCCTCGAATCGTCGAGCGGTTCGGGGGGGGCGGCGAGCCGTGGCACCATCGTGTACCTGCAGCGCCGGGGCTGGCGATACCTCCGCAACCTCGCCCGCGCGATCCCCGAGTTGTACCCGGTCTTCGCCAGCGCGACGCTCAGCCAGCTCAGCAAAGATGCCACGCTGTGGAATGGCGTCGCCTGCAGCCGGATCATCTCCGCGCGCGAAGAGCTGTTCGAGAACGCGTGGAAGCTCTCGCCTGATCCGTTGATGGTGCTGCTCGAGACCGCGCAGCAGAACGACGTCGCGAAGTTCGCGATCGAGAAGCTGAAGAAATACTTTCCCCAGCAGCTGCGCCAGACGAACGGAGCCTGGCTCTCCCGCCTCGCGCAACGGCCCATCGCCGCGGTGCACGAGCTGCTCGTGGACATTCTGCAGAACACGCCGGAGCTGCACCCCGCCAGGCTCGAAGGGCTCGGCCTCAAGCCCGCGGTGCTCTCGTTGTTGCTCTCTCCCTCGGCCGCGGTGCGGAAGTACGCGGTCGAGTATGCGCGCGCTCACGCGACTGACCTGCCTCACGCGGTCGTCGTCGACTACGCGCTGACCGGTGAAGCCGAGACGCGCGCCTGGGCGATGTCGGTGCTCGAGTCCGTCAACGCGAAGACCCTCGGGCTGCCGTTGCTCTCGAAGCTGCTGGCGAACCAGGCGACGTCGGCCTGGGCGAGCACCCGGCTCGAGTCGCAGTTCGATCGCGCTGAGCTCACCGACTCGTTCTTCGTCGAGCTCGTCTACGGCGCGGGGCCGCAGCGTGACTGGGCGCGCAAGTACCTCGCCGAGCGGGTGAAGCAGAGCGACCAACTCGCGAACTTCATCAAGGCGCTCTTCGCGGATCCCCGCCGTGCAGACACCGCGATCACGCCGAACCTGGTGCGCTTCACCCAGCAGCTGATGCCGCTGATCGCTCCGGAACATCTGGGGGCCCCGTGGCTGATGGCGCTCTTGCTCGATCGTCCGTTCCGCGAAGTGGCCGACGCGGCGCTGCGCCGCGCGAAGACCTTGCCGGGGCTCGACATCGAGGCGGTGAAGGGGCTCGTGTTCGATCGTTCGGTGCGTGAGCTGGCGCTGCACCTGCTCTCCACGCACGCGGGCTTCAAGTTGATCGGCCTGCCGTGGTTGCTCGCGCTCGCCCGCCGCACGGATCCGGCGCTCTCCGGTTTCGCCACCCGCATGCTGCTGGGCCAGGTCGACCCCCGCGACTTCGGTGAGGGTGACGTCGATCGCGGCGTGAAGCGGCTGCTCGAGCTCGCCACCGGTGCGAAAGAGCCGGACCCCGTTCGCCTCTTTGCGCAGACGTACTTGCGCTGCCATCACCCGGTGGTCGGACCGCTGCAGCCCGAAGCCGTGGCCAATGCCATCACGCCCAGGCTGACGCTCGCGCAGTACGCCCCGGAGCCGTACTGGAAGGCGCTGTGGGATTCGCGCGCCGACGCGCGCCGCTTCGCCAGCATCATCATGAGGGCTGATCTGCGGCGCTGGGGCTACCACCTGCGCGTCTACGAGCTGGCCGACAGCGAGCACCGCGAGGTGCGCATCATCTGCACCAACGCCCTCGAGAACGCGGGATCGCCGTCAGCGGATCTGGCCTGCACGCTCAAGGTCGAAGAGCTCGATCCCGCTCAGGTGTTCCGCCTCACTGAGAGCCGAATTCGTCAGAGCCGCGAAGTCGCGATGGAGATGATCGCGCGTCACTACGCCCTCCTCGGCGGTCCTGAGCGGCTCGCCTGGTTGATGGAGAGCGCGGACCGCAGCGTTCGCACCATGGCCGTGCGGATGTTGTGGGAACGCCACCGTCCCGCGTCGTTGCCGGAAGGTTGGAAGCCGAAGGGGCCCGCGAAGCTTCCCGAGCATGCCGGCCGCTTCGCGAACGTGCAGGTGCTCCAGGAGTTCTTGCGAACGTTGCTCTTCGGGCTTCCTCCGGGGCGCAGTCCGGAAGCGCGTGAAGACGAACTCCCGCGCCGCTCGTCAGGTGCCCAGGCCGCCAAGCGCCGCGCCATCGAGGCCGCTCGTGCGCTCGCGATCGAAGACGAAGGGTTCGCGCGGGCCATCTCGCCTCTGTTCCTCGAGTTCTCCGGAAGCATCGCGCGCGGTGAGTGGCAGGCCTGCCTCGCTGCGCTGACCAGCCTCAAGGTCGCTCATCCTCATCTCGATGTCGGTCTTCACCTGAAGGGCTGATCCATGGCCACCTACGCAATCGGACATCTCGAGCAAGTCCGCGCGCTCGCTGCGAGCGGCCGCATTCTCGCCATCGGAGGCACGCGCACGGACGGCACCTCGGCGGTGACGCTGTTCGACGCCAGCACCCGCAAGGTGACGCGCACGTTGCCGTTGCCCACGCACACCGCGGCCCTCGCGTTCCTCGGTCAGCAGTTGATCGTGGGCGGTAGTGACGGCCAGTTGTTCCGCTTCGACTTCATGACCGGTGAAGCGGCGGGCACCTCACATGCGCACCAGGGAGGCGTTACCGCGCTCGCGGCCTCAGGCACGCTGCTCGCCAGCACCGGAGTCGACGGCAAGGTGACGGTCTGGGCGGACGGCGCGAAGAAGTACGAGTTCCTTTCTCCCGGCGCGCAGCGATCGGTAGCGATCGACCCCGCGAACAATCGCGTGGCCGCCGCGGGTGATGACGGCGTGGTGCGGGTGTTCACGTTCGGCCAGAAGCAGCCGCGCGAGATGGAAGGTCATCGCGGTGCGGTCACGGCGCTCGCGTTCACGCCGCGTGACGGCCGGCTCGCGTCGACCGGCGACGATGGCACGGTGCGGTTCTGGTACCTCGAAGGCGCGGTCGAATCGGAAGTGCGCGGCGAGGGTGACACCGGCCACGCGGGTGGGGCGACTGCGTTCGCCTTTCTTCCTTCTCCGAAAGACGACGCGAAGGACACGAGCGATCGGCTCGTCTCCACCGGCCTCGACGCGAAGGTTCGTACCGTTCGCCTCGACGACAAGAAGCGAAGCAAGACGTTCGACGCCGATGGGCCGCAGCGCGCGATCGCGCTGGTCGAGAGTGATCCGCGCAAGTCGCTGATTGAGATCGTCACGGGTGGCGACAGCCGCAAGCTCACCTTCATCGAGTTGACCGTCGACGGCGCGCTGCCGGACCTCACGAACCAGGGCCTCGATGGCTTCAGCACCTGGGCTGTGCAGCTCAAGTCGGCGCAGAAGGCCGCGAAAGAAGTTTTCGCGAAGGATCTCCCGAGGGTGCCCGAAGTCGAGGCGCTGCCGCTCCTCGAGGCGCTCGCCGGTGATCGCGAGAATTCAGTGCGGCTCGCGTTGGCGAAGGCGCTCAAGGAACAACGCCGCAAAGACGCGCGCCCGATTCTCCGCACCCTGGTGAAGGACAAGGACGCGGCCGTCGCCCAGGCCGGTCTCGACTCGCTCGCCGTCACCGAGGAACAGCCGTTCCTCGCCTTCCGCGAGGGCTTGCGCGCCTCCGTGCCCGCGGTCCGCATCTCCGCGCTCAAGTCGATCGCACCCCTCTATCCCGCGGTGCCGCTGGTGCCCGCGCTGGTCGCAGGGCTGCTCAAAGATTCCGATCCCGCCGTGCGCCTCGCCGCGCTCGATTCACTGCAGGCCGTCTTTCCGCAAGGCGTGGAAGCGCTCGTCACCGGCTTCGAGAAAGGCACCGCCGACGTCCGCGCTGAAGTGCTGGTGCGCGCGCTGTTTCAGGGAAAGTTGCCGGCGCTGCAGTCGATCTCCGGGCGCGCCCTCGATGATGAGAACGTCGTGGTGCGCCAGGTCGCCTTCGTGGTGCGCGTGCTCGAGCGGCCCTCCCTCGGGCTGCTGCTCGAGAAGATGCTCGAGCTTCCTGAGGTGCTGCGCCGCGCGAACGGGGGCAAGGAACCGAACGCCGAGCAGCTCGCGTCGCTGCGCGGAAAGCTGCAGCTCACCGCCCTGAGCGGAGCCGAACGGGCTGCCGAGCTCACGCAAGATGATCTGACGCCCTTACTGGTCGCGATGTCGGCGCGCGCCACGGACATCGCCAGCCGCGGTGCGGTGGGCCTGCTGGTGGCGTCGAACGACGTGCGTGCGGTGAGCGCCTTGCTGCAGCTCTCGCGCGAGGAGCCTGCCGCGCACCGGGTGTGGGTCGCGCAGACGCTCTCGTCGCTCTCAGATCCGCGGGCCCGTCAGCGCGTGTCGTCGATGATCGACGACAAGGACGCTTCGGTGCGTGCCGCGGCGGCCGATGGCCTGACCAGGCGGAAGGACGAGGCGTCGCCCCTCGAGTTCGCGGGCATTCTGTTGCGCTCGGCGTACGAAGACATGCGCAAGCGCGGGCTGACCCGGCTCGTCGCAGTCCCGCAGAAGGATCGCAGCGAAGAGGCCGAGACGCTGCTGGGACATGCCCTCGAAGACGAAGCGAGCGGCGTGCGCAGCGAGGCGTTCAAGACGCTCTGGGCGTGGCACGAGAAGGACGCCACCGGAGCGATCGATCGCGCGCTGTCGTGCCGCTTCGCCGATCTCCGCCTCGCGGCCGTGCGTCAGCTCGCGCTGATCGCCAAGGTGCCCAACGACGATGAACAGCCTGCGCCGAAGGGCACTCCGGGCTGGATCCTCGAGCGGCTCGAGAAGGCCGTGGTCGATCGCGACGCCAGCGTGGGCGAATCAGCAGCCACTTCGCTCGCACGCCTGCTGGGCAAAGACGCTGCGAAGCCCTGGCTCAGGGGGCTCGAGTCGGAAGCCGTCGCGACCCGCATTCTCGCGGCGCGGCGGGCCTCGGCACTCGCTGGAAAGCCCGAAGCGGAGTCGCTGCGTTCTCCCCTGGTGAAGGCGCTCACTGATCTCTCGGTGCTGGTGAAGCTCGCCGCGATCGAGAGTGTCGACGCGCTGGTGAAGCACGAGGCCGGCCCCCTGACCGCCGGGTTGATGGGTGACTCGCTCGACCTGCGCGTGCGTGCGGCGGAACTGCTCGCCAAGCGTGGCGACGAAGTGATCATCGACTCGATGCGCGGCCTCGTGCTCGACGCAGAGCTCAAGCTGCGTCACCCGCCCGCGTACCTCGAGCCCTTGCGCGCCCGCGCCGTGGGCGCGTTGGCCACCCTCGGCAGTCCGCGCACGGCTGCCGTCTTCGCCGACCCGCTGCTCAAGGACGAGAACCCGGCCGTGCGGGAACAAGCCGCTCGCGGCCTTTGCAATGCAGGTCACGAGGCGTTCCTGCTCGACGCCCTCAGCCACGCCGACGTCGCGGTGCGCAGCTGGGCCGCTGAAGGTCTCGCGCGTCTCGGTGACGATCGCGGCCTGGCCGTGCTCACCGGCACGTTGAAAGATCCACACCTGCCCATTCGTGAAGGCGCGCTCCGGGCGTTGGTGGCGCTGGGCTCGGCCGGAGACAACGCGCTCTTCCTCGGCCTCGACGACGCCGACGACTATTTGTCAGACACCTTCTTCGCCACGCTGCTCGCGCGTGACTTGCGCGCCGCGCGCGAGGGCAATGAGCCCGAGCTGCTCACCGCCGCCCTCTCGGCCCAGCGTCCCGACGTTCGGTACGCCTCGGCCCGCGCGCTCGAGTTGCGTGCCGACGTGAGCGCGTACACGGAGTTGCTCATCGCCGCCGTCAGTCCTCCGAAGCCGGAGAAGGTCTCCGACATGAAGGACTGGCCCGAAGAGGGCGAGCGCGAGCGCGCGGCCATGCGGCTGGTGCAGTTGCTCGGCGCTGACACGCCCCAGGCCCGGTATTCCGCGGGCCAGGCGCTGCTGCTGCGCCGCAAGCCCCTCGAGTTTTTCGAGGAAGTGAAGCGGGTGGCGACGATTCGCCCCGCATCCGAGACCGCGGTGCCCGACACCAACCAGCGCGGCCGGGCCAGCACCGACGCGGTCGCCCGCAAGGACTGGCTGCGAAAGCTGTTCGCGGGCGCGTCGTCGAAGGTGCCCGCGCCCGACTCGAAGGAACTCGAAGTCCACCGGTGGATTTCCTTCGGCGCCTACGTCGGCCTGCTGCGGCTCTCGAGCCCCGATGAGACCGTGCGCCGGGTTCGCCGTGACGTCGTCGATCGCATGATCGAGATGGCGAGCGCGGGCAGCCCGAAGCCCGCCTCCGTCATTCCTGCGCTGGTGCGCGCGCTCGACGATGAAGACGCGCTGGTGCGCAAGAGGACGATGGCTGGGCTCTCGAAGCTGCTCGAAGCCACGCCCGACATCGCGCTGCGCCACGCCCTGTCTTCTTCGTCTGCGGACGTGGGCCTGCTCGCGCTCGAGCAACTCAACGCCCGGGGTGAAGCGGCGAGGCCGTGGTTCGTCGATGCGTTGGCTTCGAACGTGACCGAGGTGCGGCAGCAGGCGTTCGTGCTGCTCGAGCGCAGCGTCGGCCCCGGCAGCCTCGACGCGCTGATGGCCGCGCTGGCGAGCCCGCATTCCGATCTGCGCCTGGGCGTGCTGCAGAAGCTCGCCGCCAGCCAGGACGCGCGCGTGCTGCCCGCCTTGCGCAAAGCGCTCGAGAGCGATCGTGACGACGTGCGCTTGCTCGCGGCTCAGTTGCTCGCCGAGCGCAAAGACGACTCAGCCGTTGCCGCGCTCGCCGCCTTCCTGGTGCCCGAAGGGCCTTCGCTCGCCGCGGCCCGCACGGCGCTCGGCACCTGCGCGACCGACGCCGCGGCGCTCGCCCTCGCGACGCACCTGCAGGAACTGGCCACCTTGCCGGCGGTGGTCGAGACGGTGAAGGCCGCGAAGTCGCCCACCGGGCCCCGGCTCGATCCCGACATCGAGGCCCTCGCGCGCGCGAACCCCATCGAGGCCATCAAGCTGTACCGGGAGCGTTCGGGGCTGGGCCTCAAGGAAGCCAAGGACGCCATCGACGCGTGGAGGTCCGCCGCTCCGAGCAGCGCGTCCGCCACCGTCTCGGGCGGCGTGAACCCGGCGGCGCTCAAGCGTGATGCCATCGCGGCGATCGCCAGCACCCGCAGGATCATCGCCCTCGAGGTGCTGCTGGGCTGCTTCGAAGATCCCGCCGCCGAAGTACGCATGGCCGCCTTCTCGGGAGCGTTGCTGCTGTGCAATCACCGCCGGCCGCCCGCGAAGGGCGCCCCCTCACGCGAGTACCTCAAGGAAGAGAAGCGTCACCCTCGCAACGGCCTGGGCGTGTTGCAGACCCTGCGCGCCGCGGTGAAGGCGAAGGATCCCGCGCTGCGGTGCGCGGCCGCGCGCGAGTTGGACGTCGGCATCGAGGCCGAGAACGACACCCTCCTGGTGTCCATTTTCGCCGACCGCGACGTCGCCACCCGGGTGCAGGCTGTCGCCAGCTATTCGCAACGCGTCGAGAAGCACCAGGCGCCGCTCGGAGCCCTCGAGCAGGTGATCGCCCAGGGCTCGCGCGAGCTGATGCTCAACGCCGCCGAAGGGCTCGCCGCCAAACAACACGCCGCCGCGCTGCGGCCGTTGTTGCTCTTCACCCGCGCGGGTGAAGTCGAGGAACAGGTTCGCGCGGTGCTGGCGCTCGGTGCCTCGGGTCAGATTCGAGCGCTCGAGGAAATGGAACTGCTCGCCGCCGGGGGCACTGAAGAGGCTCCGGTCGACCCGCTGGTACGCGCGGCGGCCATCGAAGCCCTGGGGCGAATCTTCCGCTCGCTCACCGACGTCGAGGTGAAGAAGCGCGTGCTGGACTTGGTGGAGGCGAACGCCCTCGAAGGCAACTTCCGCCTCGCGGGCACCCGCGGCCTGCGTTGGGTCGGTGATGATCGCGCGCTGGGCCGGCTGCAGCAGATCGCGGCGGTTGAAGAAGATCGCGACCTCGAGGTGCGCAAGGAAGCCATTCGCGCGCTCGCCGTGCTCGCAGACCCCTCGAGCGAGAAGGTGCTCACGCGCGCGCTCAACAACTGGCAGCTCGCCGACACCGCGCTCCAGGCGATGGAGGCGTGCTTCCCCGCGGATCCGCTCCGGGTCGCGATGAACGCGGCTTCGAGTGAGCTGCCGAACATCTCCGGGCCTGCGCTCGCGTACCTGCTCGCCGAAGCCGAGCCCGGGCCGCTGCTCGAGCGCCTCGCCAACCCCCGGCTGCGCGCCGATCTGCGCGCGAAGGTGAAGTTCGGGCTGGGCCGCCGCGCTTCGTTGCCGACCGACGCCTTGGTGAAATACGCGGGCTCGGAGTTCGCCAGCGTGCGCGATGACATCGCCTGGTTGATGGCGCGCCAGGCGTTGTCGGGCATCGCGCTCCCGGCGGCGGAACAGCAGCAGCGCGCCAAGAGCCTGGTGGCGTCCGCGACCAGCACGGCGACGCGCTGGGCGAAGAGCGTCGGCACGGACAAGGCCGCAGAAGAGAGCGCGTTCCTGCGGCTGTTGTGGGCCGCGACGCTGCACGGCTCCCGCGAGGTCGAAGAATTGGCCGCGAAGTCGTTGTCGGGTGGTTCACCGGCGCCGGCGAGCGTTCGTGCCGAATCAGCGCGCGTGTTGCAGAAGGCCGGTGCCGGTGGCGTGCCGGTGCTCATGCGCGGTGCGGGTGACATCGATGGCGGCGTTCGCCGCGCTTCGGTCTCGGCGTTGGTGCAGACGAACCCCGCCCAGGCCACCGCGCTCATCGAGAGCAGCAAACCGCTCGATCCGCTCTCGTTCGACGCCGTGAAGGGCGACGCGATGATGATCGCCACCGAGGCCGCGCGCGCGGTGATGTTGCCCAAGCTCATCGGCGCGGGCGACCCTTCGGTGCTGATGGCGCAGGCAGAGAAGGGTGCCAGTGAAGTGGTGCAGCGCGCCGCTCTCTTGGCGCTGGGTCGCATGGGTGGCGACGCGGTCGCTGAGTTCCTCGCGAAGCTCGCTTTCAGCGCGGGTGGTGGCGAAGGCGGCGACGACGAAGACGAGGAAGAGCCGGAAGAGGGCGACGAAGGTGGCGACGAAGACGAAGACGGCGACGAGGATGAAGACGCCGGTCCCAGCCCTGACGTGTCGATGCCCGGCTCGCGGCGCTTCGAGTTCGAAGAGGACGACAGCTCGAAGTTCTGGGAGGTCCTCGTTCAAGACACGATGTGCACTGTGCGCTTCGGGAAGATCGGCTCGGCCGGGCAGAAGAAGCCCAAGAAGCTCGCCAGCCCCGAAGCCGCGCAGAAGGAGATGGAGAAGCTCATCAAGGAGAAGACCGGCAAGGGTTACTCCGAGGTGAAGCCGCGGGGCGTCGCTGCACCGAAGGCCGTCGCGCCCCCGAAGGAAGTGAAGAAGAAGGAAGAGCCCGCGAAGAAGGTCGAGTGGGGCACTCCGGCGTTGCGCGAGGCGGCCTTCCGCGCGTTGCGGCGGGCGCAACGCACCACCACCCGGCGGAAGAATGCGCCGAAGTGGTTCACCGCGGATCAGCTCGGTCAGCTCGCGGCGAACCCTGAGTTGGCTGAAGCGATGATGCCGGTCGCGCCGGTGAAGCCTGAGCGCGCGGATGAGGACGAGGACGACGATGAGTGACCAAAACATCTGTCTCCCCCTCCCCCGCGGGGGAGAGGGTCGGGGAGAGGGCAAGCCATGAGCGCCGTTCGTGACGTGAAGATCCAATACGCCGGCCCCAGTGCGCTCAGCTCCGGCGACGGCCGCGCCCAGGTGACCCTCGCCCTCGACGCCTCGCGCGGCCACGTCGGCCTCCGCGGCACGGTCAAAGCGCCCGCGCTCTTCCGCGACGCGTTGATGGCCGCCTTCGACGTGCTCGGCAGCGACCTTCGGTACAAGCGCAAGGACCTCGCCGTCTACCTCGCGTACCTCACCAAGCAGGGCAAGAAGGCCAACAAGGAAATCTGGGAAGCGCAGAAGGCCTTCCTCGAGCAGCAGCTCGGCAACGAAGAGAAGCCGCAGCAGGTGCTCGAGCCGGTGCTCACCGTCAGCCCAGACGAACTGTCCCTCGAGGTCTTCTCGCGTGACGAGTCGAGCTACGCGCGCCTCTCGCTGCCCTCCTCACTCTTCGAAGGCCGCGAGGTCGCGCACGGCAGCACCACGCTGTCCGTCGACGAAGCCTTCATCGCCCGCTTCGAGCGCCTGCGCAGCTGGCAGCCGGTCTCCCTCGAGGCCACCAGCCGCGGTGAAGCACCCGCCGCCCAGACCCGCCAGGTACCCTGGGGCTGGCTGCGAAACTTCGTGCAGGTGCAGTCGGCCGCCACGCTGCCCTCCTCGGTGGCCGAGCTCGCACCCATCGATCTCTACAACCTGCTCTTCGTGCTCCGCACCCGCGCCGCCAGAAAGCCCCCGCGCGGCATCCGCTTCGAGCTGGTGCCCGGCGCGCAGCCGCGCATCGTGATCGAGCCCTTCGACATCGTGCTCGAGTGCCACGGCGCGCCGTACGCGGGGAAGACGCCGCGGGTGGTGCGCATCTTCGGGCGCCAACGCCTGATGTCGCTGACCCGCGCGCTGCCCCACGTGAAGAGCGCGAAGGTGCACCTGATGGGCGCCGGCCTGCCGGTGTTCTGGGCGCTCGACTTCGGGCCCGACCGCGGCAGCCTCACCGTCGGCTTCACCGGGTGGACCGACAGCGGCTGGTCGAGCGCGTCGGCGTTCGACGCCTTGATGCCGCCGGTGAGCGCCGAAGCGTTGGCAGAGAAGGCGCACGCGTACCTGCAGACGCACGGCCCCACGCCTTTTGAAGGCATGGTGCGAGAGCTCGGCGCCCCTGTCCAGGACGTGCGCGCGGCATTGCAGCTCGAGTGCCTCAAGGGCCGCACCCTGTTCGACCTGGTCAAGGGCGAGTTCCGCCCCCGCCAGCTGCTCGACACCCCAATCGACGTCGCGCAGATCCGCTTCGGAGGCGAACGCGAGAAGCTCGCGCATCGCCTGCTGGGCCAGAACGGCGGCGTCAAACTCACCAAGGTGCACGACCTCGGCAGCGAAGGCACCGAGCTGTCGGGCGAGGTGGAAGATCTCGAAGCCCGCCGCACCTTCGCGCCCAGCTTCACCCTCGACCCTGAAGGCCGGGTGCGCGGCGCCAGCTGCACCTGCCTGCACTTCAAGCGGGCCGGGCTGCGCGAAGGCCCCTGCGAACACCTGCTCGCCTTGCGCATCTTCCATCAGCGCCGTCAGCTGCACGACGAAGAGCTGCGCCAGACCGCCGAGGGCAGGGCCCTCATTCGCGCGGAGACCCGCACCTTCGTGCGCCGCCAGACGGGCCAGGAACTGGTCTACCGCGTCTCGCTCGACGACAAGCTGGTGCGGGTGATGTGGGGCCCGCGCAACGAAGAGCCGCGCCAGCAGCGCACGTGGTTCGACGACGATGCCCAGGCCCGCGACGCGTACTTCGCGCGCCTCGATTCACTCACGCAAGACGGCTTCATCGACGCCGGCTGAAAGGACCGAACGACGAACGAACGAACTTCCCGTCAGAGAGCGAGGTGTCGAGGAACATCAGCCTTCGCGCTTCAGTGCGCAGGAGCGGCGTTGCGCCGCTCTGGAGAATGGTCCAACACACACCGCTAGGTAGCCTGTTCTTGGCTCTCCTCGCGCGATCGACGTCGGCCGCGTGGGAGAGCTGAGACAACTGCGCGAACGCAGTTTCTCCGGCCGTCACGTTGGTGATCAGGCGGGAGAGCCGGTGAGGCTACCGAGCCCCAGGAGAGAAGGTGGCGCTTTTCGGCACCTCACTCGATGGCGGGAATTTCAGTTCGATTCGAGAGGCGACGCGGAGGGAAGTTCGATGACCCATCGAATCGATCTGAACGTACCCGCGGGGCCGCCGGTGCTCACCACGCGCGAGCTCCCGCGCCCCCAGCTGACCGAAGCGCAGAAGGACGAGCAGGCCAAAGCGCGCACCATCGCCGAGGCGCGCTGGCTGGAGATCGAAGAGAAGGGCGGGGTCGACAACTGGATCCGCGCGAAGATGCTCGAGGCCGGTCACTCCGAGGCCGCCGCGCCGGAGTCGATGTCCGACGACGAGAAGAAGGCCTTCAAGGAAAAGAAGGTCGCCGAGCGCGCCGAGCGAAAGAAGCTCAAGACGCTCGCGAACCAGGCCCGCCGCTTCGGCACCATCGGCTTTCTGGGCAACACCGTGCACTGGGATGAGCGCACCGACGCCGACGAGTTCGACGTCAAGGATCGCGAGGCCCTGGCCGAGAAGAACGGGCTCCCGGCGTGGGAGACCGCCGCTGAGCTGGCGGCCGCGATGGACATTCCCATCAGCACCCTGCGGTGGATGACGTTTCACCGCGAGGTCGACAGCGGCACGCACTATCACTCGTGGCAGGTGCCCAAGCGCAGCGGCGGTCAGCGCACCATCACCGCGCCGCTGCCCCAGTTGAAGGAGCTGCAGCGGTGGGCGCTGCGAAATTACTTCGAGAGGCTCTCGGTGCACGGCGCCGCGCATGGCTTTTTGCCCGGGCGCAGTGTGCTCACCAACGCGCTGGTGCACGCGAACGCCGACGTGCTGGTGAAGCTCGACGTGAAGGACTTCTTCCCCACCATTCACTGGAAGCGGGTCAAGGGGCTGTTGCGCAAGGCGGGGGTGGCCGAGCAGGTGGCGACGTTGCTCGCGTTGCTCTCGACCGAAGCGCCACGGCAGTTGGTGGAGTTTCGGGGCAAGACGATGCACGTGGCCACCGGCCCGCGCGCGTTGCCGCAGGGCGCACCGACCTCCCCGGCCATCACCAACGCCTTGTGCCTGCGCATGGACGTGCGGCTCTCCGCGCTCGCGACCGAGCTGGGGTTCAAATACACGCGCTACGCCGATGACTTGACGTTCTCGTTCAGGAAGACCGAGGCGAAGAAGCGGCCCGCGCTCGGGATCCTGGTGGAGAAGACCAGGGACATCTTGAAGAGCGAAGGCTTCACCCTGCACGCGAAGAAGACGCAGGTGCTCCGGCGTGGGGCGGCGCAGCGGGTGACGGGCCTGACCGTGAATGGCGCGGGGCCCGACGTTCCGGCGGCGCGGGTTTCACGTGACGTGGTGCGGCGGCTCCGCGCGGCGATTCACAACCGCAAGCAGGGCAAGCCGTACCGCGAAGGCGAGTCGCACTCGAGCCTGCAGGGCATGGCCGCGTGGGTGGCGATGAGCGATAAAAAAAGAGGCGCGGCTTTCCTCGAGCAGGTCGCCGCGCTCCCGAAGACCTGATCGAATACCTGTCTCCGTCTCCCCGCGGGGGAGAGGGTCGGGGAGAGGGCCAGCCTGAGGGGCCAGCTCTTTGCGTATTCGGCACCGAATCTTCCCGGTTCGAATAAGTCCAACCTGCGTGTCTTCCCCCCGTACCCTCGGCCTCAAGTCCGGCATCGGTCTCGTCATCGCCAATATGGTGGGCGCCGGTGTCTTCCTCTCCACGGGGTTCATGGCGCAGAGCCTGTCGCCCGGGCTCATTCTCATCGCCTGGTTGATCGGCGGCGTACTCGCGCTGTGCGGCGCGAAGGCCTACGCCGAGGTCGCCCGCCTGGTGCCTGAAGGTGGCGGCGAATACCGCTACCTCTCCACCCTGATGCACCCCGCGCTCGGCTACCTCGCTGGGTGGGCTTCGTTGCTGGTGGGCTTCTCCGCCCCGACCGCGCTCGACGCGATGGCCGCGGGCGCCTTCGCGCAAGCCGTGGTCCCCGGGCTCAATCCGCGCATGGTGGGCGCGCTGTTGATCATCATCCTCACCTTCGTGCACGCGCTCGGCCTGCACTTCTCCTCGCGGGTGCAGAACGTGCTCGTGGGCATGAAGGTGCTGCTGCTGACCGGCTTCGTGCTGGTGGGCGTGTTCTTCGGCTCGCTGTCCTGGCCGACCTGGGTGGCCGCGACGCCGACGGAGAACCCGGTCGCCGAAGTGCTGGGCAGCCTCTTCTTCATCGCCTTCGCTTTCTCGGGTTGGAACGCGGTCATCTACGCGGCCGATGAATTCGAAAAACCCGAGCGCAACGTACCGCGGGCGATGTTGATCGGCTGCCTGGCGGTGGGCGCGCTCTACCTGGTGGTCAACTTCATCTTCGTGGCGAACCTCACGCCCGCGCAGGGCACCGTGGTCTTCCAGTACGACGACTTCAGCTCGCTCAAGGGCCAGTTCGAGCAGGTGACCCTGGGGCAGGCGGTGATGGCGGCGCTCCTGGGCCCCGTGGCGGCGAAGGTGATGAGCGCGGTGATGTTGCTGCTCTTCATCTCGGCGATGAGCGCGATGTTGTTGGTCGGCCCGCGCGTGTACGCCGCGATGGCGAAAGACGGCTTTCTGCCGGCGTTCCTCGGGCCCAGGGCGGGGCAGCCGCCCACCGGCGCGGTGGTGCTGCAAGGCGCGCTGGCGTTGCTGCTGCTCTTCACGCACGACGTGCGCTCGGTGCTCGCCAACGTGGGCGCTATCCTGGTGCTCTTCGCGGCGCTCACCGTCTCGGGTCTTTTCGTGGCGAAAGCACGAGGCAAGGACCCTTCGATGGTCAGCCTGGTGTGCGCGGGCATCTACGTGCTCTCGGCCGTGTGGATGTTCTTCGAAGGCTTCAAGCGCAGCCCCACGCTGCTGGGCTGGGTCGGGCTGGTCGGGCTCGTCGGCCTCGCCGCCTACATGATGACCAAACGCACGCAGCAGAGGCCTGCATGAACGCCGGCCGGCAACTCGGGCGCTATGAGCTCCTCGAGCAGCTGGGCGAGGGCGGCATGGGCTCGGTGTGGCTGGCGCGGCTGTCGGGGGCGGCGGGGTTCGAGAAGCTGTGCATCGTGAAGACGGTGTTGCCGTCGATCGCCAAAGACGCGGAGTTCGTCTCGCGTTTCCTTCACGAGGGCAGGGTGCTCACGCAGCTCTCGCACGGGAACATCGCCCAGGTCCTCGACATGAACGAGGCCGATGGGCAGCTGTTCCTCGCGCTCGAGTACGTCGCCGGGGTCGATCTCTCGCGGCTGCACGAGCAGGTGCGCGCCGCGCAGGAATACATGCCGCTGCAGCTGGTGGTGGCGTTGGTGGTGCAGGCCGCGGAAGGCCTGGGCGCGGCGCACCGCAAGCTCGCGCTCGATGGCTCGCCCATGAACATCGTTCACCGCGACGTGAGCCCGCACAACATCATGGTGTCGTACGAGGGCGAGGTGAAGGTGATCGACTTCGGCATCGCCAAGTCGGAAGCCCGCTCGCGTCACACCGCGCAGGCCTCGGTGATGGGCAAGCTCGGCTACATGGCCCCGGAGCAGGCCCGCGGCGAGCCGCTCGATCACCGCGCTGACCAATTCGCGCTCGCGATCGTCGCCTGGGAGCTGCTCTCGAACCTCACCTGGGTCAAGCGCGGCACGCTTACCGAGATGGTGGTGGCGATGGCGAACCCGCCCGCCGCCCGGCCGCTGGGGCCGTTGCGCCCTGACGTGCCGCTTTCGCTCGAGGCGGTGGTGCTCAAGGCGTTGTCGCCGCTGCCCGCAGATCGCTACGCCACCACCGACGAGTTCGCGCAGATGTTGATGGGCGAGCTGCTCAAGCTCGGCACCCCGCCCACCAAGCCGCAGCTGGGGGAATACGTTCGCTCGCGCTGCGTGACCGATTTCACCACGCAGCGGCAGTTGCTCACGCGCGTCTCGACGCAGCGCAGCCCGCCGCCGGGCGGAGAGGCGCCGAAGACGGACCTGTTTGCCGAGACGGTGGTGCGCACGCCGAGCACTTCGGGAGTGGCGACCGCGGTGCACCGGGGGCAGAGCGCGGCGACGCAGGTTCCGCCGGTGGAACCGCTCCCGCCACCTGTTGCAACGGCCGCCCTCACCGCACCCTCGCGTCCTTCGGTGATCGCTGCGGCCACGCCGATCTCCCTCGATCACCCGAGCGTCAGGCTCGATGTCGCCGCGGTGGCCGCTCCTTCCGAGCCGCCGCTCACCGCGAACGAACTGGCCGCCGCGGCCCCGCGCCGAAGCCCCATCAGTCTCATCGCCGGCATCGTCGCTTTGCTCGGCCTCATCGCCGCGCTGATCTTCGCGCTCCGCCCCGAGCCGGACCCGCGAAAGACAGTCACTCCGGCTGTCGTCGACGCGGGCGCACCTCAGCTGGTGGCCGCGCCTCCGCAGGTGGTGGTCAACCCGCCCGCGGAAATCGACGCGGGCCTCGCTCAGGGGCCTGACGTCGCCCCGCTGCCCGCCGTCGTGGCGCCCACGTTGACCGTGAAAGGCCGCCTCACCGCCAAGGCGTGGATCGTCACCAACCCCGCCCGCGCCAACTGGACGCGCTGCCGGATGACGCTCCCGGGCCAGAAGGTGATCGACATCGGCACCATGGGCCGTGGGCTCAGCGTTGACCTCCCGCTGCGACGGTTTGTTTTCGACCCCAACGCCGTGCCGATTCTCAACCAGGCGCGCGTCGATTGTTCGCAGGGCTTTGGGCTGATCGACCTGCCTTGAAGATCGTTGGTAAAGGGCTGCCCATGTTCCGAATCGCAGCGATGACCCTGGTGCTCGCGAGTGCCTGTACTCCGCCCGTACCGGCGCCCGTCGACGAGCTTCCGTTCGCTGAGGCCTCGCCCACCGCGGTTCCGGACCCCGCGAAGTTCGGCCCGTACCCGGTGGGAGTGCGCACGGTCACCATCGAAGACACCGGCCG
>JAYVNA010000269.1:0-5808 GCA_043758715.1 Archangium sp. | reverse complement strand
CGCGGCGCAAGGCGGCCTCGGTGCAGACGCTGCGCTTCGAGCCGTCGTCGAGTGAACCCGGGTCGACCCTGCTGCGACAGGCCGCGGTGGCCGGCGTGCCCGCGTGGATGGTGACCGTGCGCTCCGAGACCACCAGGGGTACCCGCTCGGTGCTCCAGCTGCACGATTCCGGCACCGGCCAGCTGCTGGCGATGATGGATGCGGGACACCTCACGATGCTGCGCGCGTCGTTGATGAGCGCGCTGGCCGCCGACGTGCTGGCCCGGCCCGACGCGAAGAACGTGGCGGTGCTGGGCGCCGGGGCGGCCGCGAGCAGCGCACTCAAGGCGTTGCGATTGGTGCGAAGCATCGAAGAGGTCTGGTTTCACGAGCCCAACCTGGTCGATAATTTCGAGCTGGTGCACCGGCTGCAGACCACGCTCTCGATGGCGATTCGTGCGGTCGACACCCCGCAGGAAGCGGTGATCGACGCGGACATCGTGGTGGTCACCGGCGAGGTCTCGCTCGAGGGTGTCAGCTTGAAACCCGGCGCGCACGTGACGGTGCTCTCGGCCGAGAAGCTCCTCGCGGCGCCGATCTCGGCTCCCGCCCTCCAGAAGGCGCGGCGCTTCTGTGATGCCAGCGAACCCGCCCTCGAGTGGGGCCTGCCCTTCGACGCCGAGCTGGGCGAGGTGTTGTCGAACGAGAAGCAGGGGCGGCGAGGGAGCCACGAGCTCACCTTCTTCGCGAGCGTCAGCCCGGCCGCGCTCGATCTGGTCGCTGCCTGGCACGTCTTCGAAGGCGCCCGGCACGACGAGGCCCTCACCCGCATCGATCTGGAGGCCTGAAATGGCCCGTCTGAACGCCGTGCTGCTGGCCGCCTTCGTTTTTTCGAGCGCGTGCCCGAAGAACATCGAGGCGAAGCCTGCCGCCGAACGGAAAGCGGTGCGCCTGCTCGCGAACACGCCCGAGCGCGAGACGATGAAGATCTCCGAGGTCGCCCCCCAGCTCGAAGCCGACACCGATCAAGAACGCACGCCGCACATCGTGGCGGTGGGCGAGTCTCCGCTCCTCTCGGCTGAGGGGGCTGATCTCTTCCTCGCGGGCGACGACAAGGGCACCGTGGGGTTCACCGTCGACAACTGCATTCTCATCGAGGTGGTGTCGGAAGACGGCAAGAAGCTCGGCCGCGCGGCCATCGGGTACCTCAACGGCTTGTCCGAGGGGAAAGACCCGATCGATCTGCTCGGGCGCCGCGCCTTCGCGTTCGAAGCGAACGAGGTGAACCTGGTCTCACTGCTCCCGGAGCACGGGCGCTTTCGGCTGCGCGCCACCGTGCTCGACATCGGCGGCGTGGGGCACGTCAGTGACGTGTTCGTGATCGTCACGCCGCGCGCGGCCGCGGCGGGCGACGATCTGCGCGAGAAGTGAGGCGGGAGATTCACGCCTCAGGGTGAACCCGTCTTTAGAAGCTGCCCATCGGGCGAAACCCGGCGGCGCAGGTGAAGCCGAGGCACGCGTCACAGCCGCCAGGGCCGCAGATCGATTTCTCGGGGTTGTACGCGGGCTGCGCTGCGTTGACGCCCAGCGCGACGCCGCCGGCCACCAGGGCCGCACCCGCCACGATGCCCGCCCAGAAGTACCACTTGCTGGTGATGGGCTCAGCGGTGGGCCCGAGCGCGACACCGGTGACCGAGGGGTTGTTGCCGACGTTGGGCGTGAGCTTCGTCTCCACCGGGCGATCGCTGACCGCCACCACCGGCGCGTTGAACTTCACGGAGATCGGGTACTCCTTGCCCGCGACGAAGTTGATCTTCTGGCTCTCTTCCTTGAAGCCTTCCTTGATCACCGCGATCTCCGCGGGGCCGGGAGGCACTTCGACCTCGTTGAGCGGCGCGATGCCGATCGAGCGGCCGTTGAGCAGCACCTGCGCGCCGGCCACGTCGCTGGTGACCGAGAGCACCGCGGAGACAGCGGTCAGCTTGGCCTCGACCTCGACGCTCTTGCCGCCGGGGATCTGCACCTTCTTCACGAACGCCGCGTAGCCCGGCCGCTTCACGGAGATGGTGTGTTCACCGGAAGGAATGTTCTGGGCCGGCAACGGCAACGCGCCCACTTCCTTGCCGTCGATGGAAAGGATGGAGCCTGCGAGGCCCGAGGCCACCTTCACCAGCAGATCGCCCTTGGCGGCGATCAGGCCGATGGGGGCGAGGTCGTCATCGGCGACCGGCGCGGGTTTGACCGGCTTGGGCTTGGCGGGCGCAGGCTTGGGTTTCGGCTTCGGCTTGGGCTTCGGCTTGCCCAGGGGAGAGAGCGGCGCCAGGTCTTCGTCGTCCTGAGCGAAGGCCGTGCTCGACAGCGCCAGAGCCAGCAGCAGCACCACGGAGAAGCGGAGCGTCATGGGCACGGAGGGTATCACGCCTCCCCCAGCGTCGAGGTTCCCAACTGGCGCCCGCAGTCGCGCCGTGTAGGGTGGGGCTGCATGGCCCGGCTGCGTTTCATTTCACTCTTGTTGATCAGCGCGTGTGTTCGCACCACGCCGCAGCCGCCTCCCGAGCCACCGGCCCCGCTCCGCCCCGCGGTGGTGGTGCCGCCCGGTTGCCTCGATTCGTTCGGCGGCAGTTGGGTGCATGCGACTGATCCGGCCTACCGCTACGAAGGCGAAGACGACGGAGGCACGCTGACGCTCGTCGTCACCCACGTGCTGGGCGTCGATGCGGGTTTCTCCCCCCGGCGGTTTCGGGTGAGCGACGCCGGGGTTGATGGAGGGCTCGTCGATGCCGGGGCCGAGCAGGACGCCGGCACACCGGCCCCCTCAGCGGTGCGGATCGAGCTGCAGCGCACGCCCACCGGGTTCGTCGGAGCCACCCTCGCTCCTCTCACTCACCCCACGGGCCGCGTCTGCGAAGGGCGGTTTCCCACCAGGGTCCTCAGCTGTGCCGACGGCGGTCTGCTGCTCGAGACCCAGAGCGCGACGGCCCTGGGCGACGCCTGCCAGGCCCCCGCGAGGCCTCTGGGGGTGTTGACGCAACAGCACCAGTTGCTGCGGCCCGACGCGGGCTGAAAAATCCATTTGCTGTGGGAGGTCACCCCGACGGCTGTGTCCGGTGTAGGGTGACGCGCATGTCTCGATCGTCCTCGAAGGGCTTGATGGCCTTTGCGGTGCTCTCCGCCGTCCTCGCAGGCTGCGATTGCACCAAGCCGCCCATCGTCAACAAGAACCAGTGCGCCCAGGTTCCCGGCGCGCAGGCTGACCGCCCCAACGCGTGCGCGTCCAACACCGACTGCGGCGAGCACTTCGGCTGCAAGCCGGTGAAGGACACCGACGTGTCGTGCTGCGTGTTCAACGATCGCCCGTGCACCACCGAGAGCGATTGTTGCCCCGGCCAGACGTGCCCGGCCGATCGCAAGAAGTGCTTCGACAAGTTCATCGGCTGCCAGCAGGACAGCGACTGCGGCGATCGCGGCGATCGGTTCTGCGAGGTCTACACCGATACCTACGGCAGCTCGTCGCGGTGCCGCTTCAAGGCGTGTGGCCCGCTCGGTGAGTGCGCCGACGGCCTCTCGTGTTTCCAGGGTGAGTGCATGGCCGATCTGCCGTGCCTGGGCACCTGCGCTCCGGGCAAGGGCTGCGTGGCGACGATCGATCGTTGCCAGGACTACTCGACCCCGACGGATCGTCCGGCGGCGGCGTGCCCGATGACCTGCGCGCCCGGCTTCATCGCCACCTTCAAGGACCCGCGCAACATCTGGGACAGCTGCGTGCTGCCCGACGTCGCCTGCGTGTGCGCCGAACTTCCCGCGTTGCGCTCGAACGACCTGGGCCGTTTCTCCGCGATCGCGGCTGACCCGGCGAACGCGGTCTACGTCTCGGCCTACGACGGCCAGTACGGCGACCTGGTGGTGGTGAAGTACGACCTCGCCGGCAAGAAGCTCGCGACCGAATACGTCGACGGCGTTCCCTCGGCGGCGGTGAAGTACGGCCCCTCAGGCGCGCGCGGTGGCGTGGTCGAGCCCGGGCCCGACGTGGGCCGTTACACCGACGTGGCCGTCAGCCAGGGCCGCGTCTACGTGAGCTACTACGACGCCACCGGCGGCAACCTGAAGGTCGCGATTCGCGGCGCCAGCGGCGGGTGGACCAACCACCAGGTCGACGGGGCGCAGGCCGATCTCGGGCTCTACAGCTCGATCGCCATCGGCGCCGACGGCAAGCCGGGCGTCTCGTACTTCCAGCGCGGCGGCGACGCTTCGTTCAACGTAATGGATTGCCCGGCCCCCCGCCCCACCGGCGCGGTGAAGTACGTGACCGCGCTCAAGTTCGCGCGCGCCACCACCGCGACGCCTTCCAGCGCGGCCGACTGGACCCTCAAGACCATCGCCTGCGCCTCCCGCCCGCCCCCCATTTGCGACGCCTGCAACGGCATCTGCGCCGATCCCGGCAGCGGCCCTGCCTGCCTCACCGCCGCGACGGGCTGCACCACCTGCATGGCGAGCACGGAATCGTGTGTGACGGTCAACGGCGCGCCGGTCTGCGCCAAGAACTTCAGGCCTCCCGATCTGCAGCAGGTCTCCCCGGGCGTCGGCCTGTTCACCTCACTGGCCTTCAAGGACAACGACGCGATCATCGCCTACATGAAGCGCACGGTGCCCACGATGGGCCCGGTCGACGGCGATCTCTTCGCGGTCTCAGTCAACGCGAGCGGCACGGTCGGCGCTCCGGTGTTGATCGACGCGAGCGGCGACACCGGCTTCTTCCCCGACGTGAAGGTCGAAGCGCAGACCAAGAGCGTCGGCATCGGGTACCACGACTTCTCCAGCAAGGCGTTCAAGTTCTACTTCGCGCCGCAGCTGCAGGCGGGCATCACGCCCGAGGTGATCGACAAGGGCTCAGATCCCGCGGCGCCCGGCAACCAGAGCTGGGTGGGCACCGACAGCGCCATCGTCTTCGGGCCGGCCGGCGTGGTCTGGGCGCTCTACCAGGACGCCACCAAGGGCGACCTCAAGCTCAGCAAGCGCACCGCGAGTTGGGCCGTGCAGCCCAGCCCCCACACCGAGGGCGCGGTCGGCTTCTTCGCCGACGGGCTGTTCACCGACGGCAAGCTCTACGCGAGCCACGCCCGCATTCACGCCAAGCTGGTGGAGAGCGAGCCGCAGGTCGACAACTCGCTGATTCTGGAAACACTGCCGGGCAACTGATGCGGGGTGGGGGGAGTCAGTGGCGTTGATCGAGACCGAGCTCAAGGTAGCGTCACCGGCCGAGCTGGCCGATCGCTACTACCCCAACGGTCGCCTCGGAGGCCTTTCCATCGAGGGCAAGGCGCCCGGCGCGCTCGGCCAGCTGGTGGTGATGAAGGTCGAGGTGCAGAGGCCCGCGCGCCAGTTCGTGGTGCGCGGACAGCTGGCCTGGGTGCGGCACAAGTCGGCGCCCAATCAGCCCATGGGCTTCGGGGTCGACTTCATTCCTGAAGACGATGCCACCCGGGTGCGGTTGCTCGCCTTCGCGCGGCAGGAAGTCTCGTCAGACGCGATTCGGGTCGAGCGCCGGCAGCAGGTCGAGCTCAACGTGAAGCTCCTTCACGAGGGCAGGCAGCGCAAAGAGACGCTGGCTGATCTCTCGCCGGGCGGCGCCTTCGTGCGCACCTGGAACCCGCTGCCGGTGGGCTCGAAGGTCGAGCTGTCGATGCGCCTGCCGTTGAGCCTGTTGGCGCTCGAGCTCAAGGGGCACGTGGCGTGGGTGAAGCTCGCCGGAGATCACCCCGGCATGGGCGTCGAGTTCGAACCTGACGCGAGCTCGCGCACGAAGATCGAGAAGCTGCTCAACCGGCTCGC
>JAYVNA010000268.1:0-5810 GCA_043758715.1 Archangium sp. | reverse complement strand
GGCAGAGCTGGCGGGGCCAATCGAGTCGAGCAGCGCGGTGGAGGCCAGCGCGGGGTTCTTGGGGTCGCCCTTCTTGCGGACGTTCTTGCGGTCAAGCTGGGCCTTGTTGACGAGCTTCTCGCGCACGCCCACGGGCCCACCCCAGGGCCACGCAGGTGCTCGGTTCGGCGGTTGTCCAATCTTGGCCATCGCGGCTCACTCCTTAACGCTTTTTCGAGGCTTGCTCTTGCTGCTGAAGGGCAGCGACGAAGTTCAGCACTTCGGCGACCGCGTCATACAACTCTTCCGGCACTTCCTGCCCCACATCGACCCGGTAGAGCGCGCCAGCGAGCGTGGTGTTCTTCATGAAGGGCACGTTGTACTGGCGGGCGATCTCGCGAATTTTTTCCGCCTTCAGGCGCATGCCCTTGGCGATCACCCGGGGAGCGTTGTCCTTTTCCCGATCGTACTTGAGCGCGATCGCGATGTCGGCGTCTTCAGCCATCGATGTCCTCTCTACTTCGTCTCTCGAAACCAGATGCGCGTGGGGAAGGTCTCGGTCTCGATGATCTCGTCCAACGTGAACAACCGGTGCACGGGTGCATTTCGGTCGGTGGTCAGGAACAACATTCGCGAAAACCCGCTCGCCTTGAGCCCCTGCTGTGCGCGGCGCACCAGCACCCGCGACAACCCACGGCCCCGCACCGAAGGGTCGACGGCGAGCCCCAGCAGCGCAGCGGTACCTTCGGTCTCGGTCGCCGCACAGCAGATGACGCCCACGACCTTGCTACCGCAGCGCAGGGCCACGCACGCCGCGGGCACCGGAGCCCCCCCCTCGCCCGAGAGGTATTCGTCGAAGGCTTTCTCGCAGCGGCCCAGGCTGGGCGCATCGGGCAGGGTCGCGTACAGCCCCTCGACGCTCATCGCGTGGGTGCGGGCAAAGAGGTTCCGGGCTTCGGGCAACACCGCGGCCTCGAGCGGAACGATCTCGAGATCGTCAGCGAGGGCATCGGGGGCCGGCACCCGCGCCAGTTCCTGGGTGAAGACCTGCCGCAGCAGCAGTCGAAAGCCGAGCTGGTCGAGCTTTTCCGGCGCGATGCCCATCGCCCCGTCGTCCCAGATGAGCCCTTCGGACACCGCGCGAAGCTCGTGCAGCCCCAGCAGCAGCGCCGACTCCGGCCCGTGCGCCGCGACCACCTGACGCCAGGCGCCCCGCTCGTTCACCACCGCGGTCGCTGCCCCGTCGGCAGAGCGCGCCAGCACGGCCCGAAGCCCGCCCGCTTGGAGCTGCCCGCGCAGGGTGAGGGCCTTCAGCATCGACATGCCACCCTCGAGGAGAAGGGAGCACACCTGATCGAGGTGAGCTGAATCCACCTTCGGAGGGCCCATGCGCTTCATCAGAATCGATGCCCGTCAAACCTGTCAACCAACGCGCCTTGCGTCAGGCGCGCGCGGGTGACGGCGCGGGGTTCTTCAGCTGGTAGACGAAGTTCAAGACCTCGGCGACCGCGTCATAGAGCTCTTCGGGCACTTCCTGGTTCACCTCGATGCGCAGCAGCGCGTGCGCGAGCGGCACGTTGCGCAGCATCGGCACGTCGTATTTCCGGGCGAGCTCGCGAATGCCTTCGGCTCGCAGCTCGATGCCCTTGGCGATGATGCGCGGCGCCCCGTCGTTGGCCTTGTCGTACTTGAGCGCGATGGCGACGTGATCGGGGTTGGTGACGATGACGTCGGCGCCCTTCACCGAGTCCATCTGGGCGCTCTCGAGCAGCTCGTGTGCGAGTTCCTTGCGCTTGGCCTTGTGATGCGGGTCGCCTTCCGATTCCTTGTATTCCTTCTTCACGTCGTCCTTCGACATCATCTGGTCCTTCATGTAGCTCTTGTGCTGCCACCAGACGTCGAAGATGGCGAAGCCTACGAAGAGCATCACCACGCGCTTGACGATGCGCTGCACCAGCTCGCCCATCACCATCATCGTGATCGCCGCGTCGCCGTGAATGGTGGCGACCACCAGCTTCATCGAGTCGTGCACCACGCCGTACACGACGTAGCCAGTGACCGAGAGCTTGGCCATCGACTTGATCAGCTCGATCAGCTGCTTCTTGCCGATCAGGTTCTTCAAGCCCGAGATGGGGTTGAGCTTGTCGAACTTGGGCATCACCGCGTCGATGGCGAGCAGCGCGCCGACCTGGAGGAACTCCATCAGCCCGCCCGTGATGGCCGCGGAGAACGCGATCGGAATGCACGTCAGCAGCACCGCCTGCAGCGAGAGCACCAGCATCTGACTGGTGGCCAGGGCCAGATCGTCGGGGTGCGCGATGTGATCGACCGCGAAGAGGAAGAGCTCCTTGATGCGCGTCTCGAAGTTTTCCCAGGTCGCGCCCACCACGCTCATCGAGACCGCGAGCGCGGCGACGCCCGAGAGGTCCTTGCTCTTCCAGACGTTGCCCTGCTTGCGGGCATCGTCGATCTTCTTTTGAGACGGTTCCTCTGTCTTGTCGCCACCCTCAGACACGTGGCCTCCTCAAGACAACAGCTCGAACGCGCGCCGCAGCCAGTGCAGCATCACGCCGTACTCGCCGATGATGCGGTCGATGATGAGGTGAATGGCGGTCACCATGATCAGCACCGAGACCACGGGCTTGATCTGCATCGCCACGAAGAAGACCTGAACCTGCGGGGCCACACGGTTGATCATGCCCAGCGCGAGGTCGACCAGGAAGGTGGCCAGCAGCACCGGCGAGGCGAGCGCAAGCGCGATGCGCACCATGTCGCCGAAGATGCGAATGATGGTTTCGAAGAAGCCCCAGCTGCCGTGGCTGAAGCGCGGGTACTGATCGAGCGGAATCTGGGTGAGGCTCTCACCGAGCACCTGGAAGACGATGTGGTGCCCGCCCAGCGTGAGGAAGAGCACCGTGGTCATCTGCAGCTGGAGGTTCGAAAACAGCGACGCGTTCTGGCCCATCTGCGGAACCATCAGCTGCGCCTGGTTGGTGCCTGACATCGAATCGATCAGGCTTCCTCCGGCGTTCGCGGCGTCGAACACCATGCCCACGATGAAGGCGAGCGTCAGCCCCAGGAAGAGTTCCTTGAGCATCAGCGCGATGAACAAGACCGCGTTGATGGGAATCTCGCGAACCTGCGCGATCAGCACCGGGTAGAGCACGAGGCCAATCATCACTCCCAGGCCCAGCTTCACTTCTTGCGGCACCGTCTCGCCGCCGAGGAACGGCGTGAGAATCACCACCGGCAGCACGCGCGCCATCAACAACGCGAACGCGAGGAGGATCTGGGTGAAGTCGAGCTGAATGCCCAGCTCGTGCCTCAGCGCCGCGACCAGCTCCTGTGCTTCGGCGGCGCCCATGCGTTCAGTGCCCGATCAGCGCCGGGAAACGATCGAAGATGTTGAAGGTGAAGCGCAGCAGCATCGACCCCATCCACGGGCCGGCGAGCGCGAGCACCCCGAAGATCACCACCAGCTTGGGGGCAAACGAGAGCGTCTGCTCCTGGATCTGCGTGGCCGCCTGGAAGACCGAGACGATGAAGCCGATCACCAGCGAGAGCAGAATCGGCGGCCCGCTGACGACCAGCACGAGCATGAGCGCCTGCTGAATGACTTGCGAGAGTTGATGCATGCGCCCGCCTTAGAGGTAGCCGATGACGAGGCCCTTCGCGATCAGGTACCAACCGTCGACCAGCACGAAGAGCAAGAGTTTGAAGGGCATCGAGATCGTCGTCGGTGACAGCATCTGCATGCCGAGCGCGAGCAGGATGTTGGCAACCACCATGTCGATCACCAGGAACGGGAGGAAGAGCAGGAAGCCAATCTGGAACGCCTCCTTCAATTCGGACACCACGAAGGACGGCACCAGCACCAGGAAGTCTTTCTCGCTGATGCCCACGCGGTCTTCCGGTTTTCGCAGCTTGAGCGCCAGCGAGTAGAAGAGCGTTCGATCTTTGAGCGTGATCTTCTTGAGCAAGAAGTCACGCATCGGCTCCTTGGCGCGGTTCGCCGCTTGAATGAGGGTGTCGACGGTCTTCGCGCTCATCAAGCCGCCTTCCTGCGTCACGCCAGTGGCGTCGGCGGCGCGGAACATCGCCTGGCCCACGGGAGACATGATGTAGACGGTGAGGATCGTCGCCAGCCCGGTGATCACCTGGGTGGGCGGAATCTGCTGCGTGCCGAGCGCCGAACGCACGATCGAGAGCACGACGGAGATCTTCACGAAGCTCGTCACCATCAACAGCACGAAGGGCGCGAGGCTCATCGCGGCCAGCGCCATCATCAGCACCAGCGGCTTGTTGGCGAACGAGTCGCCGCCCGACAGCGGAGCGTCGCCCACGTCGACCGAGGCCGGGCCGCCGCCCTTTCCCTTGCCGGCGGCGAAAGCGATTGCGGGCTGCAACAGGAGCGCGGCGGAGAACACCCACAGCCGCGCGCGCATCGGAAGGGAGAGCTGTTCGGTCACGGGTTCGGTCCAGGGTCAGGCTGGGCAGCGGGGGGCGGTTCCTTGCGCCCCAGCAGCTTGCGGAGAAAGGGGCTGAGCTGAATGGGCGCACTCGAGCTGGAAGAGGCCCTGAGCTTCTCGACCTCGACCCGATCGAGCTTGGCGATCAACGACAACGCGCCGTCGCCGCCGCCGATGAGCAGCACCTCGCCACCGGCTTCGACCACGAAGAGGCTGCGCTTCTGATCGAGGGCCACGCGTTCGAGCACGGTCACCACCGAGGTACCCACCGGCGCCCGAATGCCCAGCAAGCGCCGCAGCCCGATGTTCAAGGTCAGGTAGGCGAGCGCCACCACCATCGCCAGCACCACCATGGTGCGCAAGAGCGTCCACCCGACGCTGAAGTCTTCGGCGGCGAGCTCGGGGGGCTCGGACTTCGGAATTTCAGGCTCGGCCAGCCGGGCCCCGTCGTCCGCAGGCAAGACGGAAGGAGGCAAGACGGAGGGAGGCACCACGGAAGGCTGCGCCGGTGCGGCGACCACCGGGGCCGCCGGCAGGTCATCCGCCCACGCCAGTGGAGCGGACATCAGGGAGGTGAGCAGGAGAAAGACCGGCAACCGAAGCACGCGCGCACGGTACCCGACGCGTGGCGTCCGGTCACCCTGCGAGCGAGAGGATGCGGATGCCGAGGTTGCCGTCGATTTCGACCAGTTCGCCCCGGGCGACCACCTTGCCCATCACGGAAAGATCGAGCGGCTCGCCCGCGACGCGGTTCAAGTCGAACACGTGGCCCACCTTGAGCGCCACTACCTCTTCGGCGGTGGTCGATACGCGGCCAAGCTCGACTGAAATCTGCAGCGGGATGTCGTTCATCAAGTCGGCGCCACCGGCGCCCTGGGCGTCTTCCACGTCGTTTCTCCCTCGAACTGAGCCAGGTGTGGTCGATTCATCGGCGTCTTCGTCAGGCCCGGCGCCGTCTTCAGGTGCAGGTGCTTCAGGAGCCTCTTCGCCGGACCCCGGCGGGGGCGGTGCCCCCAGGCTGATGCCAGTGACCTTCGCCTGAAAGCGGCCGTCTTCGGCGATGATCTCCGCGTCGAGGTGGCCGGCGCGGCCGTAGCCCACCCGAAGCTTGGCCGTGCCACCCTGCCCTTGATCGGGCCGGCAGCTGAGCTGGTCGACCAACACCACGTCGCGCTCACGCAGCTGCGAGAGCTCGGCCCCGGAGATCTCGACGTTGCCGATCTCGGCGCGCACCCAGGTCTTCACGTTGCGCAGGCGCGTGAGGTGGGCCTCGGCATCGGCCGAGCGGCGGGCGCGGCGGACGGCGGCGTCGGCGGGCGGGTTGGCCGTCGAGAGCACCTCTTCGGGAATCACCAGGCGCAC
>JAYVNA010000267.1:0-5818 GCA_043758715.1 Archangium sp. | reverse complement strand
CGATGCCGAGCCGGCCCGCCCACGCCACCCGGTAGTGCGGGTCGAAGTCCACCGGGCCCTTGGTGGCGTCGAAGCCCAGGTGCGCGGACACCAGCAGCGAGAGGCTGCCGCCCAGATGAAACTCCGCTCCGGCGCCCACCAGCGGCGTCACCTGGAAGCCCGCGACCGTCATCGCGATCGACACCGGCAGCTCGAACTGCGCCACGCCTGAGATCGTCTCGGTGAAATCGTACGAGGCGTTCAAGGCGAGGCGCGGCCGCAGCCCGACGAAGCCGAAGTTGAACAGGTCGATGTAGCGCGCGCCGCTGTTGAGCTCGAGGCCGAGCGAGACGCCGGGCGCCAGCCGCAGCTTTTCGTGGTGGTACACGCCGAACTTGAGGCCGACCTCGGCAATCACCGAGACCTCGAAGATGTTGAAGAGGCCGCGCGCCTCGAGCTCCACCAGGCCGAAGCCCTGGCGGTACCCCACGCCCACCTCGGGAGCGCCCACGAAGCCGTAGAGCGCGTTGGTGCCCGCGGGGAGCGAAGCGGGCGCCATCACGCCGCCGGTCACCCGGGTCTCGACAGGGATCGCCGGATCCGCGGCGAGCATCAACGTCAGCAGGGCAGTGGTGATCATCGGGTGCAACGTACCTGTGTCGCGGCGTCGGCCCAATTTTCCAGCCCTGCGAAATGAGTGGGGTTCCTCGCGCTTCGCCGCTGTTTTTTTGACCGATCCCCAGTCGCGCTACAGCCTTGTGGCATGGCGAGCTCGACGATGCGGAAGAGCGCGGTGCAGGGTCGGCGGTACCCGCGGTTCCATCTCGACGTCGACTGGTTCGTGGTGTCCGACGGCTGCTCGACCCTGGGCCGGGGCCTCGAACTCTCGGTGCGCGGCGCGTTGCTGCCGGTGACCTGCACCAGTCCGTTCACCCACGACGTGACGCTGTATCTCTCGCTCCCGCTGCGGCCGCGGATGCTCAAGGCGCGCTGCTCCGCTGCGAATGGCGAGAGAGGTTGGGTGCTGCACTTCGAGGAGATCTCACCCGAGGATCTGCAGCTGCTCGGACACACGCTGCTGACCGAGTTCGGCGTCGCGGCGTTGCCGAACCTCGAGCGTCGAGCGGAGCATCACGTCGAGCTGAGCAGTCGGCGTTTAAGTCGGCCTTGAAGAACGCGGTCGTTTCTGGGCTCACGGCGGCACTCGCCCACAGAGGCCCTCAGCGCGCGGCTTCTTGTGACTCGGTGAACTCAGCTTCGCGGCAGTGAGCGGCCGGGCTGCCCATTTTTTCGAGTAATGACTCATTACCGCGCGGTCATGGTTCATGACTCGCTGGGGGGACCGACCCGCCCGGCAGTCAGAATCACCATCACAACGCCAAGTCATCCAGCTCACCCCGTTCGAGAGTGAGAGGCCAGTTCGGCGGTGCGACACCCATCGCACCCAGACCCACTGCGCCCATCAAAGGCGCCGTGCCAAGAATTCAAGCAATTACAGCCGCTTGGTGATTTGTTTCGGTGTGGTGTCTCGCGCTATGCCGTACGTATGGCGCACACCGTTGCACACACGTCGTTCGACCTTCGCAACTCAGTCCCGCAGACCCCCGGCCGCAAGCCGCTCGTGCTCGTGATCGATCCGAACGAGTCGACGCGCTCGGTGCTCGAGGTGGCGATGGGCCGTGATGGTTTCGAAGTGTGGAGTTCGGCCACTGCGAAGTTGGGCCTGGCGCTGCTGCAGGGCCGCTTGCCTGACGTCATCATTCTCGACTCGGAGCTCGACGGCGAAGACGGTTTCACCTTCGTCGCGCTGCTGCGTGGTGATGATCGCCTCGCTTCCGTACCGGTGCTCCTGCTGGCGAAGGCCGACGATCAGAACGCCGAGGCGCTCGCCGACGTGGTGGGGGTCGACGACTTCATTCAGAAGCCGGCCTACGCGCGTGACGTCGCCGCGCTGGTTCGGGTGGAGCTCGCGAAGCGCCAGGGTGGCCCGCTGCGCTTCGAGGCGAAGCAGCTTCCTCCGGTTCAATTGCTGCGCGCGTTGCTGTCGTGCCCGCGCTCGGGCCGCCTGCTGCTGGTCGACGGTCGTGCCGAAGTGCGCTTCCGCTCGGGCAAGGTGATCGACGCCCGCTTCGATTCGCGCGGCGGCAACCTCGACATGCTGGTGCGAGCGTTGGCGCTCACCTCGGGCAGCTACGAGCTGATCGCCGAGCCGGTCGATGGCTTCGCCGAGCTGCAGTGCGGCCTGCGCGAGTTGGTCGAACTGGTGTTACCCCGCCTGCAGAAGTGGTCGCGCGTGCTTCAGCGCAGCCTGCCGCTCGATGCCCGCCTGACGGTCGACTTCGGCCGCCTCGCGATCGGCCTCAAGGCGATGCCTGATGAAGTGAACGGCATCGTTCAGTTGTTCGACGGCTTCCGCCCGGTGGAACAGGTGCTGCTCGACAGCACCTTCCCCGAGACCCTCACCCTCGAGGTCGCGACCCGCTTGTACCTGATGGGCGTGCTCCAGCCTGCGCGCGACTCGAAGGCAGAGTTGTTCGAGCCCCGGCCGATGCCGCGCCTGTTCGAACCCCGCGCCGCCGAGGCTGAAGAGCTGATGCAGCAGCTGTTCGCGGGCACCGCCGAGATCCGCGGCGCCGAAGGCAGCGTGGGAGACGACCAGGACTGGTTCTCGCCCTCGGTGCTGGGCGGCGAGCTCGACCTGGCTGACCCCAACGGTGGCTGGACGACGGCGCCGATTCCCGCCGGCCTCGCGGAGGGCCTTGCTCCCGAGTTGGCGGCTCAGCTCGATGCCTTCCACACCCCGATGCGCGTCGAGGCCGCCCCGGTGGCACCCGAAGTGTCCACCGCGCAGAAGTTCGCCTCGGCCCAGCCTTCGCTCGGCGCCGATACCGCGATCGAAGCCGCGTTGATGAAGGCGGCTGACGAGCGCTCCCTCGATGCGGTCGAAGCCGAGCTCAATTCCGCGCTGGCCCCCGAAGCCGAACATGAGCTCGACGAGGCCCTGTCGACGCACAAGGCGCAGGCCCGCGGCCGTCAGGCGCGCATCGAGACGCCGTGGATGACGCCGATCGTCGAAGTGCCGGTCGTAGTCTCAACCACGCCTTCCGCTCCCACCGTCGAGGTCGCGGCCGAGGACGCGTTCTTCGAGCAGCCCGAAGTCCAGCCTGCGCCCGAGCCCGAAGCGATGCCCGAGCCCCGGCGTTCGCGCCAGGTGTGGCCGTTCTTCGCCGGGGCCGTGGCGATCGTCGCGCTGATGCTGCTGATTGAAGGCCAGCGTGACGTGACGCCGGTCGAGGTCAAGCCGGCGCCGGTCGTGGTGGTGTCGCCTCCCGCGCTGCCCGACGTGGCGCCCCCGGTGTTGGTGGAAGAAGCGACCCCCGAAGAAGTCGCGCCGGTGGCCATCGACGTGAGCGAGAACCTCGTCGTGGCCACCAAGCTCTACAACGCGGGCCAGTACAAGAAGGCCATCAGTGTGCTGGATCAGGTCGTGATGGACGACCCCCAGTCGGTGGCCGCGTGGAACCTGCTGGGGCTGGCGCGCTACGACTCGCTGGACTCCGCCGGTGCGCGCACGGCAGCCGATACGGTCCTGGGCCTCGACCCGAAGAACGCGCGCGTCCAGATCCTTCTGGCGACCTTGCACTTCGACGCCAACGAGAAGGACCTCGCCCGGGCGGCGCTGCAGAAGTACCTCGAGCTCGAGCCCAACGGCTCCGAGGTCGACGAAGTGCAGGCGCTGCTCAAGCGCTAATCGGCAATCGGGAATCTGGGGTAAACATCTGTTCACCCCATGCTCGTTCTCGGCATCGACCCCGGCAGTCGTTTTCTCGGTTACGGGCTCGTCGCCTGGCGCGGCAACAAGGCGACCCACGTGGCGAGCGGGGTGGTGCGAGCCGACGGCAAGTTGCCGCTCTCGCAGCGCCTCGGCACGATCTTCAGCGAGCTGCAGCGGGTGGTGAACGTCTTCAAGCCCGACGCGATCGCGGTCGAAGGCGTGTTCACCCACAAGAACGCCCGCAGCGCGTTGATCCTCGGGCACGCCCGGGGAGTGGCCTTGTTGCTCGCCGATCAAGCCGGCCTCGCGGTGCACGAGTACGCCCCGGCGCGGGTGAAAAAGTCGGTGGGGGCGGGCGGCAACGATTCGAAAGACGCGGTCGCGCGCATGGTGGAGCGATTGCTCCAACTCGAAGAGAAGCTCGAGCGTGAAGACGCCTACGACGCGCTCGCGGTGGCGCTGTGCCACGTGCACCAGCTGCGCGTGCCGCGGGCAGGCAAGTTTGCCGGGGGTGATTTCCTTTCGCGGCTCAAGCCCGCGATGGTGAGGGCCGCGACATGATCGGTGCGCTCAAGGGCCTGGTGCTCGAGAAGAACCTCACCGAGCTGATCCTCGACGTGAATGGCGTCGGCTACCGGGTGGCGCTCTCGCTGCTCTCGCTCGCGCGGCTGCCCGAGTTGGGTCAACCGATCGCCCTGCGCATCCGCACGGTGGTTCGCGAAGACGCGCTCGATCTCTACGGTTTCTTGAGCAAGGCCGAAGAAGAACTCTTCCTGCTCCTCACCTCGGTCAGCCACGTGGGCCCCAAGCTGGCGATCAACGTGCTCTCGGGGCTCGAGGTCCTAGAGCTGACGGGGGCGATCGCGAAGGGCGACGTGGCGCGGCTCACCAAGATCCACGGAGTGGGGAAGAAGACCGCCGAGCGCCTGGTGCTGGAGCTGAAGGAAAAGGTGAAGCTCCTGGTGCTCGACGGCGTGCCTTCCTCGAAGAACAAGGCGCTCAAGCCCGCGTCTGCCACCAGCGACCTCATCAGCGCGCTGGTGAACCTCGGCTACAAGGAAGCGCAGGCTGAGCAGGCGGCGCAGTTGGCCTCCGAGCGAGCGGGTGCCGACGCGCCGTTCGAGTTGTTGTTCCGCGAGTCGCTCAAGTCACTGCGCGGTTAGGCCCGGCCGAACAGCAGCTTCTTGATGAACAGCACGATCACCGCGCCAACCAGGGCGACCCCGAAGCTGTAGAGGTTGAGGCCGGTGACGCCCATGCCGCCGAAGTAGCTGAAGACGGCGCCGCCGATGAACGACCCGACGATGCCCACGATGATGTTGCCGATGAGGCCCTGCCGCGAGTTGTTGCCCGCGATCATGCTCGCGACCCAACCGGCGAGGCCTCCCAGGATGATCCAGCCGCAAAAGCCCATGGTGAACGTCCTCCGTGAACCACCATACGCCTGAGCGGGCGCGGCATTTCAGAAGAGCGCGAGCTGCGGTTCCACCCGGGGCGGACGACGGAAGGTGGCCGGTCGTTCCCACTGTTCGCGCTGATTGAACCCGAGCCGCTTCACGCACGAATCGAACACCTGCTCGATGGCTTCTGCGTACTGACCTTCGCCGCGGCCGCGCACGCCGAAGCGGGGATCGTAGAGCTTGCCGCCGCGGGTCTCGCGCACCCGGTGAAGGATCTTCTCGGCGCGCAACGGGAGCGCCGCCCTGATGCGGGTCTCGAACACTTCCTTCACGCTGCCAGGAAGCCGAAGCAGCACGTAGCCCGCCGACGTCGCACCCGCATCGCGCGCGGCCTCGAGCACCTTGCCCATGCCTTCGTCAGAAACGCCGGGAATGATCGGCGCCACCATCACGCCGACAGGAATGCCGGCCTTCGCGAGCTTCTCAATCGCCTGAATGCGCCGCTTCGGCGTGGCCACGCCCGGCTCGATGGCGCGGGAAAGTTCCGGGTCCCAGATGGGAATGCTGATGGCCACGTGCACCGAGGCGTCACGATGCAGCTTCCAGAGCACGTCGAGGTCGCGTTCGAACAGCGGAGCCTTGGTGACGATGGCCACGGGGTTTC
>JAYVNA010000266.1:0-5819 GCA_043758715.1 Archangium sp. | reverse complement strand
CGCTGGGTGACGTGCGGCTGCTCAAGAAGCGCTACGGCGCGCGCTTCCTCGACAGTCTGCCGAAGGTGCCCAAGGTGCAACGGTTTGAAGATGTGAAGGACTGGTGGTCGAAGCGCTGAACTTCCTGTCTCCCTCTCCCCCGCGGGGAGAGGGAGTCAGGCGGTGACCAACTCGACCAGGTAGTCGCAGTACGCCTCGACATGACTCGGCGCGCCGGTCTTCTGCGGACTGAGCAACCACGGATTCATCAACGTGTGCCGCAGCAGGAACAGGCCCGTGTCATCCGGCTTTTCCAAATCGAGATCGAGCTCAGCCCCGATGCGCGCCAGCTCAGACGCCCCGAGGTGCGAGAGATCGACCGTCGTGCACGAACCGAAGAACCGCCGCAGCTGCATCGGCACATCGGCCCGCACCGACATCGCGTCGTAGAGCTTGCGGCCGTACGCGTTCGCCACCGCCAGCGATCGATTGCCCTTCGGGTTGAAGGTCAGACACACGAGGTTGCAGTCAGGCTCGAACGGCACGCACAACCGCGCGCGTGACTCGACCTGGCTCGCCAGCAGCTGCAAACGATCGAACATCAGCTCGCAGGTGTGCACCGAGCGCGCGATCAACCGCCCGAAGTTCTGCGAGTCGAGCGGGAGCACCTGGTGATTGACGTAGCAGGCCGCCGCCGCCGCGCCGGGCTTGCTGCCCTCGAGCGAATAGCGGCCCAGCTTTCGATAGTGCGACTCGTCGTCCTGGTCTTGCGAGACAAAGACGTACGACGCGTCTTGCAGCACCAGGTCGAACACCCGCCGGTCTCTGGCGAGGAAGGCGCCCGCCCCGAACGGCACGAAGCCCAGCTTGTGCGGATCGACGGTGATGGAGTCGGCCTGCGACAGCGCCGCGGTCGCCCGGTACACCCGCTCGCTGGGGAAGTAGCGAAACTCGCTCTTGATGTCTTCGCGCGGGCGCAGCTCGCCCTTCGGGTCGCGGAACAAGCTGGGGATGTAGCCGCCCCAGGCCGCGTCGATGTGCAGCCAGTACTGCAGCGCCTTGCCATTGAGCGCCGCCAGCTCGTGAATCGGGTCGAAGGTGCCGAACTCGGTGGTGCCGTACACCCCAATCACCGCCAGCACCGGCAGCCGCTTCGCCGCGCGCTCGGTGAGCATCGCCTCCAGCGCCTTCGAGTCCATTCGCGCCTGCACGGTGGGCACTTCGAGCAACTGCGCGCTGCCCAGCCCCAGCAGCTTCATCGCCTTGAGCCACGAGTAGTGCGCGGTCGCCGGAGCCAACACCACCAGCTCCGCCGCCAGCGGGTGGATCACGCAGAAGCGCGCGAGCCCCACGCTCTCGACGCGAGCCTCGGCCACCGCCTCGAGCAGCTCCTTGGCGCGGCCGTGTTTTTCCAGGGTGGTCGCCAGCGTGAGCACTTGCGCGGTGCTCCAGTTGAGCAGGGCAAAGTCGTCGGCCTGCTCGAGGGAAGGGTCAGGCCACACGCCCAGGGAGAGACACGCATCGCGCGCCGCCAGCGGGTACAGCTTCACCGCGCGCGCCAGCCACAGGCTCTCGTCATTGGCGATGGTGCCGCCGCTGGTGAGGTGCCCCAGCGCACAGGGCTTCTGCGCCGAGTCGACTGCGTAGCCGACCATGCGGCACAGCTGCCGGCCGACCTTGAGCTCGAGGTCGACCGTCACCGGCGCCACTTCGTCGACGATGTTGTTCGGGTTGTAGAGCGTGGTGATCAGCTGCGCGATCAGCCCAGGCATCAGCAGGTCGCTCACCATGTGCCCGAGGTAGCGCGGGTGAAAGAACGGCACGGAGCGCTTGAGCTGCGCGGTGAGCTGGTGCAACTCGTGGCTCGTCTTCGCGCGGCCATCGAGAAACGCAGGCTCGTACTGTTCGCGCGTGCTGATCGGCGGCTGATCCTGCGGGTGAAAGTTGCGGCGCCAGTACACGTGGTCGCGCAGCAACTCGGTCACCGTCTTCTCGAAGTAGTCGTTGTTCTCGCCGTAAGCGCCCAGGAAAAACGGTGCCAGCTCGTCAGCCATGAGAGCCGCTTACACCCGTGGGTCGGTGATTGCCTCGTCCCGCGGGGGAGAGCAGAACTTCAGGTTGTGACTGCCGCAAGCCGCGGGTCCTGCGGGCCCTCGACGGTCTGCACCGTGATGCCGTGCTGGCGCAGATACTCGAGGCCGTTCTCGCCCGCGTAGCCGCCGCCGACCACGATGATGCGGGTCAGCCCCGCGTGGTGCAAAAGCTTCGCGCACATCATGCAAGGCTCGCCCGTCACCACCAGCCACGCGCCTTTGGTCGCCACGCCCGAGGCGGCGCAGTTGCAGATGACGTTCATCTCGGCGTGGTGGCAGCCGATCTCCATGCGGGTGCCTGATTGCACCTTGAGGTCGTCTCGCAGGCAGGTCTCGCCGCCGCACAACTCGCCACCGCCGCGAGGGCCGCCGTTGTAGCCGTCCATCAGCACCACGTTCCTATCGGGGTCCAACAACAGCGCCCCGAACTTCCGGCGCGGGCAGTTCGAGGCCTTGGCCAGCGAGAGGCACTGCTCGATGCGAACGCGAATGTGCTTTTCCTTCATTCGGGCGCTTCATACCCCGCAACCAGGGCTGCGGGCGTCACAACTCAATCGACGAGGTGCGGGCGCTGCAGCTCGATCGAGCGGGCCGGTTCTCCCGAGATGGGGGCGATCGGTTCGAGCTTGCGGCGGGACAGCTCCTGCTCGAGCTCGAGCACCCGGCGCGAAAGACGGCCCAGCTCGGCCTCGTTCGCCGCGAGGGTGCGGGGGCCGATCACGCCCGCCTGCATCAGCGCCTCCACCAGGGGGCGCGCGGCGAAACGAATGGTCGCTCCAAGGACCGGAATGAGCACCACCAGCATGCCCAGCGTGACGCCGACGATTTCATTGAGGTTCACCGGTTGGATTTCCATGACCCGCGTACGAAGCGCGCCGCGAATGATTGCATCGGCGCTCCGCCGGGCCAGACTCGGGTTCATGAAACGACCGCTGATTCTCTTCGTGATGGCGCTCGCCCTCGGCGCGGTGCTCGTCGCGATGTGGTTCATCATGGAAGACCCTTCGGAGATCGCCGCCTGGGTCGCTGAGAAGCCTGAACCTGCGCCGGCACCTCGGCCTTCTCCGCGTCCCTTTCTTTCGCAGTCCACGCCAGTACCGGTGGCGGTGCCAGTGCCGGTGCCAGCTCAGCCGCGCGAGTGCCGCGGAATGACCTGGGGCGTGCGAGGACAGAATCGGCTCACTACCTGGGTCGGCGCGATCGACAAGAGCACCGATGCCTACAAGGGTGACACGCCGTGCTCCGAGACGCGGCCGCTGCTCTGCTTTCAGCCCGGCAAACGACCCCAACCGAACAATTACTCGTTCCCTGCGCTCATCCCGCAGATCAGGTGGACCGGAGGTGCGATCGCTCTGGTCCCCGACGTTCTCGGTCTCGAGCTCCGCACCCGGGAAACCCCCGATCGCATGTGCGCCGCGAAGTTTGGACCCGGCTGGCGTTTGGCTGAGTTTCACGAAGGGGGCGCGTGGGGCTTCGGTGCCGAAGGAGAGCTGCCCCGCGACGCGCGCTTCTGGGTCGCGATCGATGATCAGCGCGCGAACCCCTGGGATCGCTGACTCAGCTCAGCCGCAGTCAGAGGGTGTGAACGCGCAGGTCCACCCGCCGTCGACGCACGCCGCGCCCCCACAACATTCTCCCGGCTCGCCCCAGCAGGTGTCGGCGCGGCAGTTCGCGGTAGGCGCTGTCGGGGCGGAGCAGAGCCACTCGCCGTTCACGCAGTCCGGCGCGACGAAGGCATCAGACCCGCAGTACTCGGCGCACTGAAACGGCTGAGCCTTTCCCGCGCAGGTGCAGAGGGTGCCGAGGGTGCAGACCCACGCGTCGCTCACGCACGTCGCCGAGGTGGTGCGCCGGCCGCCTTCGCAGCAGTCGGGGCCGAAGGGCAGGGTGCCGCAGCCCGTGCCGGCGTCGACCGCGATCCTCACGGGCTCGGTGACGAGCTCGAGTTCGCCCGGAGCGCCGCACGCCAGAAAGCCCACCGAGAGGATGCACACGACGCGCTGCATGCGGGTGCCCCACAGCACGCCCCGGGCCACTGTTCAGGCGAGCCAGATCAGGGGTCTGCGCCACTGAGTGAGTCAGATTTTCGAGGCGGCCTCGAAGAACGCATTGCGATCACCACACCGCAGAGAGCGACCACACCGGACGCCACCGCGATGGTGATGAACGGCCGCTCCGTTTCGGGCTGCGGATCCGCCAGGCGGCTCATCGTGAACGCGAACGCGTTGTTCAGCACGTGCGCGAGCGCCACGTTGACGGTGCTCTGATGCAGTTGCGCGCACCAGCCGAGCCACACGCCCATGGTCATCGCCATCAGGCCCTGCCGAAAATCGAGGTGCCACATTCCGAACATCAGCGCGGTCACCATCACGCCTGTGCTCACGCCCCAGCGCTCGACCAGCCGCGTCTGCAGCAACCCCCGAAATGTGAGTTCCTCTGCGAACCCCGGAGCGATCGCGCCGAACACCAGCAGCCACGCGAACTCGAACGGCGAGGTCGCGTGCGCAGCGCCACCCATGCTGTCGAGCAGGCCGCCCTTCACGCCGATGAGCGTCAACACCGAGAGCGCCACCGCGCCGATGGCCTGGGTTCCGACCGCGCACGCCAGCAGGTCGATGGCGCTGAACCGCTCCCACCGCCACCCCACGCGGTCGGCCCAACCCCGCTCGCCGACGTCGCGAAAGAGTCTGGGCAGAAAAAACACCGCGGCCAGCAGGCACACCTGGCTGAGGGCCGCCGCGCTGATGAGAAAGCCCGGCGTCGCCAGCAGCTCGGCGGGGGTGGCGTCGCGCGAGCCCGGCGCAACCAGCACCACCACCCCGAGCCCCGCGCCGCTGATGAGAATGGCCAACAACGCGAGCACCAGGGTCACGAAGGAAGGCCAGACCCGGGGCGGCTTCACAGGCTCCAAGCGGCGAACGCTACAACCTGGTGAGTTGGGGTGCGCGGCGAACCATGCTTTGAGGCGTGCCGATGAACACCGAGTCCACGCTCGTGGTGGAGATCTTCACCGACGGCGCCTGCAGCGGAAACCCCGGGCCCGGAGGCTGGGGCGCCCTGTTGCGCTACGGCAGCAAGGAGCGTGAGCTCTTCGGCGGTGAACCCGCCAGCACCAACAATCGCATGGAGCTCACCGCCGTCATTCGCGCGCTCGACACCCTGACGCGCCCGATGAAGGTGAACCTGCACACCGACAGCACCTACGTGATGCAAGGCATCACCAAGTGGATCCACGGGTGGAAGAAGAACGGCTGGCGCACCTCTGCCAAGGAACCGGTGAAGAACGCCGACCTCTGGCAGTTGCTCGAGACCGCCGTGAACCGGCACGAGGTGAAGTGGCACTGGGTGAAGGGCCACGCGGGGCACGAAGGCAACGAACGCGCCGACATGCTGGCGAACAAAGGGGTCGAATCGGTCCGGTGAGCGAGTGCTGGTGAGCACGGCACGTGCATTGGTCAGAATGACTGCATGTACGAAGTGCCCGAGGCCATGCTCGACGACATCGCGGCCCGCCCCGATGAGCCCGGCGTGTGGGAGGTGCTCACCGATTATCTGCTCGAGCACGAAGCGCCCGGCGCCACACTTGCGCGCTGCGACCTCGAGCTGTTTCGCGGCATCTCGAATCCCCAGTTGTTGGAGGCGCTCTCGGCGGCGCGGGCTGAGCGGCCCAAGCTCCCCCTCGAAAGTCGCAACGACTTCTCCGCGCTCTGGCGGTGCGGCTTCGTGGTGCGGCTGCAGCTGACCTCC
>JAYVNA010000265.1:0-5823 GCA_043758715.1 Archangium sp. | reverse complement strand
GAACAGCGCATTGGCGATCTGCAGCGCATTGGGCGCCTTGCCGCCGGGGTCCTTCACGGGCTTGTTCAGGGGGCGAGGACTGCCCGCAGCCAACTTCTTCTTCGGCTGCTTCGAAGGCTCGGTGGAGGGCTCGCTGGTGTTGTGCAGCTTCGGTTGCGGCTTCTCCGCCTTCACCAAGATGTTCCGCATGTGCGTCACTTCAGTCGAGCCGACCTCGTCGTACTCCTCGTCGCGACTGAGCTGAGCGTTGACCGCGAGCGCGAAGAACAGCGCGAAGCACACGAGCAGCGAGTTGAGAAACCGATAGTCGACCTCGAAGGAGCCGAGCGCTTTGGGCGGCGCGCGCACGCGGAAGGCCTCGAGCGTCACCGGGCCGCTGCCGAGTCGCAGCACGTCGGCGCGGCCGATGTCGAAGCTCCAGCCCTGCTTCTCTTCCACCGCCAGGCCGCGATGCACGGCGTCACCGAGCGACAACGGAACCTCTCCATTTCGGAGCAGCTCGCCCACCACCCCGTTCTGGAAGGTCAGCGCGAAGTGCCGCGAACCGACTTCAAACTGCAGCGGCGCTCCGGTGGTGGCCACCTCGCCACTCGAGCCCAGCGCCAGCTTCCCGCCCGGGTGAAGGAGGTGCGTCGCCATGCGGCGTTCACCCCAGAGCACTCGCACACACAGCGCTTCCGAAGATCCGTTGGCCATGCCTCACGGACACCGGGCCGAATTGAGGGTTCCGTGAAGTCAGGCCAGCAAGTCACTGCGGGGCAGCGAGCGGGGGCGGGACTCACGGACCAGCAACACCCAGAGGCTTGCGCCGCCCACCAGGGTCCCGAAGGGGAAGTTCGCCAGGTGCAGGACCGAGGCGATGATCGTCAGCACCTCGCCCCAGGGCTTGCGCCGGAGCAGGCCGATACCGGCGGCGATCGAAAAACCTCCCGAGATCGCCAGCACGGACACCACGATGGCCAGAATGACGCCGAAGGTGACGCCCACGATGGTGCTCGCCTGCGGATCGTGCGCGCCTACCGCGACGATGCTCCACACGCCCCCGAACACGAGCGGAAGAATGAAAGCCGGCAACAAGGTGAGGGCGCCCATCACGATGTGCGTCCACGCGACGGCAGGGCGATAGCTGTTCATGGTGCAGTTGACGTAACCAGCCCTCAGCCATTGCCCACCTCCCCAGCGGTGCTACAGGCCTCGGTCATGACGTTGCTGCGCGCCGCCGATGTGTCTCTCTCCTTCGGGAGCCGCACACTCTTCGAGAACATCGAGTTCGTGATCGAAGAGGGCGAACACGTGGGCCTCGTCGGGGTCAACGGCAGCGGCAAGTCGACGCTGATGAAGATCCTCGCCGGTCAGGTGAAGGCCGACTCCGGAGTGCTGCAGCTGCAACGCGGCGCGCGGGTCACCTTCCTGCCCCAGGAACCGACCTTCGTCGAAGGCGCCACGGTGAAGTCCGAGCTCGAGGTCGCGCAGGCGCCCCTGAGGGCCGCCCTCGAAGAGCACGGGCGCCTGAGCAAGGAACTCGAGACCTCGCACGACGAGAAGACGCTCGCGAGGCTCTCGTCGCTCTCTGAACAGATTGAACGCCACGGCGGCTGGGACACCGGGCACGAGGCCAGGAAGCTGCTCGATCGCCTCGGGGTCAAAGACTGGGAGCGCCCCGTCGCCGAGTTGTCGGGCGGCCTGCGCAAGCGCGTCGCCATCGCCCGGGCGCTGCTCTCGCGGCCCGATCTGTTGATGCTCGACGAGCCCACCAACCACCTCGACGCCGAGACGGTGTCGTGGCTCGAAGACGAGCTCGACGGGTACGAAGGCGCGTTGCTGCTGGTGACCCACGATCGCTACTTCCTCGACGGCCTGGTCGAACGAATGGTCGAGGTCGAGCCGCCGGGGAGCGCGAATGGCGGCGGCCTGATCAGCTATCCCGGCAACTACGAGACCTATCTCGAGCAGAAGTACGCGAGCATCGAGCAGGCCAGCGTCGCCGAGCACAAACGCGAGATGTGGATCGCCCAGGAAGTCGCGTGGCTGCGGCGAGGCCCGCAGGCGCGGCGCACCAAGTCGAAGGCCCGCATCGATCGCGCCCACAAGCTGCTCGCCGAGCGCGGCTTCTCGAGGCCCAAGGTGCCGCAGCTGCAGATGGCCACCGCGCCCCGGTTGTCGCAGACGGTGATCGAAGCGAAGTCGGTCTCCCAGGGCTTCGATGGCCGCATGCTGTTCACCGGCGTCAACATCATCGTGCAGCCCGGCGAGCGGGTGGGCATCGTGGGTCCCAACGGCGCGGGCAAGACGACATTGCTGCGCACCTTGCTGGGCGAGCTTCCTCCGGCGGCGGGCAGCGTGGTGATGGGGCCGCGCACCAAGGTGGCGTACTTCGATCAGCAGCGCATCAAGCTCGACGAAGAGGCGACCGTCGCTGAGAACGCCTGGCACGACGAGTGGGTGCAGCTCGGTGGGCAGAAGATCCGGCTGGCCGACTACCTCGAAGACCTGCTCTTCCCGGTGCTGATGCAGCGGCAGAAGGTGAAGGCGCTCTCGGGCGGTGAGCGCAACCGCCTGCTGCTCGCGAAGCTCTTCCTCGAAGGCGCGAACGTGCTGGTGCTCGACGAGCCCACCAACGATCTCGATCTCGTCACCCTGAACGTGCTCGAGCGGCAGCTGGTGCAATTCACCGGCGCGGTGTTGCTGGTGACGCACGATCGCTACTTCCTCGACAAGGTCGCCACCTCGGTGCTCGCGGTCGAGGGCGACGGCAAGGTGACGCGCTACGAAGGAAACTGGTCGATGTACCAGCGCCTCCGCCCGCCCCGCGCGTGGATGGAAGCGGCCAAGCCGCCGGCGCCTCCGAAGGCGGCCCCGGTGCCCTCAGCCGAGCCGAAGAAGGGCGGCCGTCTCTCGTACAAAGATCAACGCGAGTTCGACGGCATCGAGGCGGCGATCGAGGCGGCCGAGAACAAGAAGAGCGCGCTGGAGGCGAAGCTCGCTGACCCTTCCGTGTTCACCAAGTCGGGCGAAGTGGCCTCGCTCTCGGCAGAGCTCGACGTGGTGACCAAAGAAGTCGAGCGCCTCTACGCGCGCTGGCAGGAACTGCAGTCGCTCGTCAGTCCTTGAGGAAGAAGAGGGTGGCGGCCGCGGTGAGGCCGGCACTCACGATCGCGGAAGTGAGCGCGATGGTGGCGTCGGTGTTCGCGGTGTTCGCGAGCGCCCGCGCCTGGTCTTCAGGCAGGTTGGTGCCCCGCGTTCCATCGCCCAGATCGACGAGCGACTTGTCGTACTGAGACTTGGCCGAACCCGACATCACCCCGAAGGCGACGGCCACGCCGGCAGTCGCGGCAGCACCGCCAGCGAAGACCCAGGCGGCGATGCGGGGAGGCTTGCCGCCGTCCTTCTCGATCAGGCCGCCCGCGGGACCGCCCTCCTGGGGGCGGGGCGTGAGCTCGGTCTTCTTCGGGACATCGGTCTTCGCCACTTCGAGCGGAGGCGGAGTCGGCGGCGGATCATTCTTCTTCTTCATCTCGAGCCCGTTCTTCACGTCGCGAACGAACACCACGATGGGCGCCGACATCGCATCGCTCCAACCGCTGAGGGAAGCCGAGACGTCGAGCGTGCCCAGCGACTCTTCCTTGTCGGCAGAGACCGCCTCGAGGTGAATCGCGAGCGACTTTCCGACCTTGCCCACGTCGATGCCCACCACCACCGCGCGAGGCCCGAGCAGAATGGCGAGCTTGCTCAGGCACGCCTTGGTGCCCTGGCAGGATTTCGGATCAGAGAAGCCCGCTTCCTTGAGCTCCTTGCCGGCCGCGGCATCGTCGAGCAGGGACTTGACGCCTTCTCGCTTGAAGGAATCGAACACCCGCTGAGCGATCTTCGGAGCGACCGCTTCGGCGCCCGGACGCTTGCTGGTCATCACCACCGCGACGGGCGACCTGACGTCGGCCTGGCCCACCACGAGCTGCATCAAGAGGAGCGAAAGCACGGTGACACTCTACGTCTGCGCGGGCCATCGCGCGCGCAAGATGTACGCGCGTGTACGTCGAGACCGCTCCCGCTGGACGTGATCATGAGGGCGTTTGCCTTCCGCCCTCACTTCTTTCGGGCCTTCTCGGGCTTCGCCGTAAGCGCGGCGGAGAGAAGCATCACCGTGACGCTCCGTCAGCGCTTGAGCTGGCCTTCGATGTCCCCGAGGAACGACCAGACCTCTTTGCGATCGCCGTCGCTGGTGGCGGCTTTGATGTCTTTGCGGGCCTGGTCGATGAACTGCCGGAGCACGTTGTCCTTCTGGCCGGTCTCGGCTTCCTTGGTGGCGAGCTGGCCTTCGATCTTCTTGAGGCGGGAGACGAGCTGCTCGTTGGTGATCGCCCGGCTCTTCGGCTTCACAGGATCGTTCTTCGGGGGATCGACCTTCGGCGGTTCGACCTTCACCACGGGATCCGTGGTCGGCGGGTCGACGTTCACGACCGGATCCGTCTTCGGAGGATCGACCTTCACCGGATCCGTCGTCGGGGGATCGACCTTCACCAACGGGTCCGTCTTCGGGGGATCGACCTTCACCGTCGGGTCGGGCTGGGGCTCGACCTCGGGTGTCTTGTTCGAGAACGCGAAGTATCCGATCACCGCGAGCACCAGCACGCCGACCGTGCCCGCGAGCACCAGGGGCAGCTTCGACTTCAGCGCGACGGGCGCGGGGGCCAGTTCCTCGTGCGTGACGCTGATCTGCAACGAAGGGCTGTCGATCGCCGCGTTGCCCGTCATCGCCGTCAGCGGCGAGAGCCGGGTGTTCTGCGAAATCGACGCAGGCGAGACGCCCGGGTTGGTGACGTCGGGCTGGTGCTTGGGCTCGGCGCGCGTTCGGCCCGAAAGGGAGGACTGGCCCCCGCTCTTCGAACCCGCCGGCAACGGCGTCTTGAGAGGCGCCTGTGCACCGGAGCGGGGGGCCGGCGTGCCACCGGCGGCGCGGTTGCGACTGAGCGGCGCGGGCGTCTGCGCGATCGTCCGATGACCCCCGCTGTTCGTCGAAGGCGGAGGGGTGAACTGGCCCGTGGGCGCGAGCTGGTTCTTGATCACCAGCAGCCGGTCGCGCATCTCCGCCGCGCTCGGGGGGCGGTTGACCGATTCCTTTTCCAGCGCCCAGAGGATGATGTCGTCGAGCTCCGGGGGAATGTCCGGGCGAATGGACGACGGCACCACCGGCTTGTCTTCCACGTGCATCCACATGGTCTGCAGGGTGTTCTCGCCCCGAAAGACGCGCTCGCCGGTGAGCATCTCGAACAGCACGCAGCCCAGCGCGTAGAGATCGGTTTGCGGGCTGATCGCCTTGCCGCGCGCCTGCTCGGGGCTGATGTAATCGGGCGTGCCGAGGATCACCGAGGCCCGGGTCTGCGGCGTCGCCTCACCGGCGATCGCGCCCAGCTTGGCGATGCCGAAGTCGAGCAGCTTCACGTAGGGGCGGCCGCGCCCCGTGTTCACCAGGAACAGGTTCGAGGGCTTGATGTCGCGGTGAATGATGCCCGCGGAGTGCGCCGCCTCGAGCGCATCGAGCATCTCGTCGGCCCAGCCCAACACCTCGCCCATGGGCAACGGCGAGCGCTTCTTGATGATCTTGTCGAAGGCCTCGCCCTCGAGGAACTCCATCACGAAGTAGCGCGAGCCCTCGGGCAGCTGGCCGAAGCTGAAGATGTCGACGATGCCGCGATGGCGGATCTCGTTGACCGCGCGCGCTTCCGCCAGGAACCGTTCGACCAGTTCCTGCTCGTTGGAAAGCGAAGGCAACAGCACCTTCACCGCGACGCGCTTGCCGATCAGCGGGTGGCGGCCTTCGTACAC
>JAYVNA010000264.1:0-5830 GCA_043758715.1 Archangium sp. | reverse complement strand
AGAAGGGCTCGGCTTCCAACAAGGGCTGCCCGTACCCGGACACCGACAAGGACGGCACCGTCGACAACGTCGACAACTGCATCAACGAGGCGGGCCCGGTGGACAACCAGGGCTGCCCCGCGGCGGTCAAGCAGCTGGTGGTGATCACCGCCGAGAAGCTGGTGATCAAGGACAAGGTCTACTTCGACACGGACAAGGCCACGATCCTGCCGCGCTCGTTCAAGCTGCTCGATCAGATCGCCAGCATCCTGGGTACCCACATCGAGATCGGCGAACTGCAGGTCGAAGGTCACACCGACAACACCGGTGACGCCGAGCACAACCGCGCGCTCTCGACCGACCGCGCGAAGTCCGTGGTCGAGTACCTCACCAGGAAGGGCATCGCCGCCAACCGGCTCAAGCCCGTCGGCTTCGGGCCTGATCGTCCGTCGGACGACAACTCGACCGCCAAGGGTAAGGAAAACAACCGCCGGGTCGAGTTCAACATCGTTCCCGCGAAGTGAGGGCGTGAACTGGGGTTGAGACCTCGTCGTGACGCAGCGCTCCGGCTTCGGTCGGGGCGCTGTTTTTTTGTCCGCATCCCGGTAGAAGGGCCCTCGTTCGGCCGGCCTCGTTCGACCCTGGAAGCACCAATGACCCAACAGCTCCGTGTTCTCTTCTTCGGCGTCGCCTGTGCGGCGCTGCTGGCCTGTCCCTCTCCTCGTGCCGTGTGTGGCAACAGCCGGGTCGAGACCGGCGAGGTCTGTGACGACGGCAACACCAACTCGGGCGACGGCTGCGAGGCCGACTGTCTGAACACCACGGGCACGGGCGGCGGCGATGGCGGCGTGACCGGCGGCGGCGGGGGCACCACGGGCGGCGGGAGCGGCGGCGGTGCGGTGACCGGCGGCGGCACGGGTGGCGGCGGAGGTGGCGGCACCACGGGCGGCGGCACGGGTGGGGGCACCTCCATCGATGCCTGCACTGTGACCGCGGGCTCGGCCTTCAAGCTCATCACCGGCGACGTGCTCACCGACACCGCGATCCTCACCGGTGGCCAGGTGCTCATCGACGGCGCGGGTCTGATCACCTGCGTGGCGGCGGACTGCTCGGCCTCGGCGGGCGCGGCAGGCGCGACCACCATCTCGTGCCCGGGCCAGGTCGTCTCGCCCGGCCTCATCAACGCGCACGATCACCTGACCTACCAGAACCCGCCCTACATCCCCGCGGCCGCGGTGGTGAACGAGCGCTTCGAGCATCGCCACAACTGGCGCAAGGGCCAGGCCGGCCACACCGGCGTGCAGACCCTCGCGCTGGGCGTGCCGGAAGCGACCAACGGCGATCGGTTCGCTGAAGTGCGCCAGGTGATGGCGGGCACCACCTCCATCGTCACGCACGGCAGCTGGTCGACGCAGCTCAACGGCCTGCTGCGAAACCTCGACACCTCGGTCGCGCAAGGCCAGCTGGGCAGCATCACCGGCGCCAACGGGGTGATCTCGCAGACCTTCCCCTGCGCCGATTCGGGCGGCACGCTCATCACCTCGCCCACCAGCTGCCCCGCTGGCATCGACGACGGCACCAAGGTGCCCGCCGACTCCGCTTACTTCGGCCACGTCGCCGAAGGCATCAACGCGGCGGCGCGCAACGAGTTCCTCTGCCTGGCGGCCAAGTCGAACTCGGTGGTCGGGCCCAAGTCGGCCTTCGTGCACGGCATCGCGCTGACCCCCGAAGACCTTTCCCTGATGGCTACCGCGGGCACCTCGCTGGTGTGGAGCCCCCGCTCGAACGTCTCGCTCTACGGCGACACCGCGCTCATTCCGGTGGCCCGCCGCGCCAACGTCAACCTCGCGATGGGCACCGACTGGCTCATCTCGGGGTCGATGAACCTGCTGCGCGAGCTGCGCTGCGCTGACGAGCTCAACAGCGGCTACTTCGCCAACGCGCTCTCTGACCAGGACCTGTGGCGCATGGTGACGGCCAACGGCGCCGACGCGTTGCAGGCTTCCAACAAGCTCGGCCGCCTGCGGGTGGGCCTGATCGCCGACATCGCCATCTTCGCGCCCAAGGCGGGCAAGTCTGCCTACCGGGCCGTGATCGAAGCGGAGCCGCAAGACGTGCTGATGACGATGCGCGGTGGCTCGGTGCTCTACGGCGAGGCAGGCCTGGTCGCTGCGTTCGACGCGTCCAACGAGTGCGAGGCGATCAACGTCTGCGGCGCTTCGCGAAAGTTCTGCCTGGTGCCTGACACCAAGAACTTCCCCGCGGTCGCCGGCGGCATGACGCTGGCGGCGCTCAACACCGCCAGCCAGTACCCGCTGTTCTTCTGCGGCACCACGCCGGTGCTGCACGAGCCGTCCTGCGTGCCTGAGCGCGCGGCCATGTGGGGCGCGGGCAAGACCAACAGCGTCAACTCGTCTTCCATCTACACCTCGGCCGCGACCGACATGGACCACGACGGCATCGCCAACGGCACCGACAACTGCCCGGGTGTGTTCAACCCGATTCGCCCGATGAACAACGGCGTGCAGGCCGACGTCGACGGCGACGGCCTGGGCGACGTGTGCGATCCCTGCCCGCTCAACGCCAACACCACCACCTGCGTCGCCATCGACCCGAATGATCGCGACGGCGACGGCGTGCCCACGGCGACCGACAACTGCCCGCTGGTTTCCAACGTGAGCCAGGCCGACCAGGACGCGGACGGGAAGGGCGACGCCTGCGATCCGTGCCCGGCGTCGTCGAACCCCGGGGCTGCGGGTTGCCCGACCACCATCTACGCCATCAAGACGGGAGCCGCCCCGGTCGGCCAGCCGGTCGCGCTCAACAACGTGCTCGTCACCGCGGTCTTCACCAGCGGCTACTTCCTTCAGGTCTCGCCCACCGACAGCTCGTGGGTCGACGAGAACAATTCCGGCCTCTACGCCTACGCGCCCAGCTCCGGGGTGAACGTGGGCGATCGCCTCAACATCCCCGTCGGGACTCCGGCGAACTACTTCGGTCAGATTCAGCTCACCGGCCCCCTGGCCGTGGCTGATGGCGGCGTGACGGTGGTCAGCACCGGCAACGCGCTCCCGGCGCCCCTGGTGGTGAACCCCGCCGACGTCGCCACCGACGGCGGTCGGGCGACTGCACTCGAGAGCGTGCTGCTGCGAGTCAACAACGTCACGGTCACCGACATCGCGCCGCCCCTGGGCGCTGCCGAGGTGGGGCCCAGCAACGAGTTCGTCGTCAACGGCTCGCTGCGGATCAACGACCTGATGTACCTGATGACGCCGTTTCCCGCGGTCAACCAGAGCCTGCTGTCGATCACCGGCGTGCTCGACCTGCGCAATGGCAACACCAAGCTCGAGCCGCGCTCTTCGAGCGACATCGTCACGGGCCCGCCGTCACTGGTGAGCCTGAGCCCCGCGCTGGTGTTCGTGCGCGAGGGTTCGAGCACCACGCTGCCCGGGCCGCTGGTCGTGCGCCTGTCGAGCTCCGCGCTCGCCGACTCCACCGTCACCGTGACTTCCGCGGGGGCCGAGGTGCTCGTGGGGAGTGCGGGGAACATCGTCGTGCTCTCCGGCACCACCAGCACCCCGGTGCCGCTCACGGGCGTCACCTCGACCGACGGCGGCGTGGTGGTGATCACCGCCACCATGGGCGCCGATACCCGCACCGCGCAGGTGCGGGTGCTGGGCGCCACCGAGCCCGCGCGTCTGATCGGCCTCACGCCGGGCACCGCCACCGTTTCCGCGGGCGGCCGCAAGACGTTCACCGTGAGCCTCGACATTCCCGCGCCGGCCGCCACCGACGTCGCCCTCTCGCTGGTGCCCAACACCTTCGGGATCGCGCCGATGACCGTCAGCGTGCCCGCCGACGCCACCAGCGCCACCTTCGAGGTCACCCTCAATGCGATGGCCACCGCCTCGGGCACGCTCACCGCGACCCTGGGCGCCGATACCGCCACCGCCACCCTCACGGTGCAGACGCGGGCGGTCGCCACCAACCTCTTCATCTCGGAGTACGGCGAAGGCAACTCGAACAACAAGTACATCGAGATCTTCAACGGCACCGGCGCCCCGGTCGACCTCACCGGCTACACCCTCAAGAACTTCGCGAACGGCGCGACCACTGCGACCTCGACGCTCGCGCTGACCGGCGTGCTGATCGACGGCGACACGTATGTCATCTGCCAGCCGTCGATCGCCGCTTCGTTCAACAACCTGTGCGACATCAAGAACTCGGTCATCGGGTTCAACGGCAACGACGCGGTGGCGCTCTCGCAGGGCACGACGGTGATCGACCAGGTGGGCATCATCGGTCCTCCGGCGCCGGCCAGCGGCTGGGCGGTGTGCGGCGTGATGAACGCGACGGTCGACACCATCTTGATCCGCAAGCCTTCGATCTCCTCGCCCACGACGGTCTGGGCCACCTCCGCCGGCACCAACACCACGGACTGCCAGTGGCTCGCGTTCCCGGCGACCACCGAGGCCGCCATGCTCGCCAACAACACCATGGGCGTGCACATGCTCACGCCGTGAGTGATGACGAGGTCCTCCGCCGGCGGGCGCCCTTCGTGGCGCTCGCAGTGGTGGCGGGGGTGCTGGGTTTCGGGCTGTGGCTGCGCGCGCGTGTGACTGACGACGCGCGCGTCTTTCAGGCGTTCTGCAGCGCGACGCACCCCGGTGAAACGTGGGAACACGTGCAGGAACGCGCGGCCGCGAAAGGCTGGGGCTTCGTGCGGCAGAACCGCCAGGGCGGCCCGGTCGACGAGTGGTTGTGCCGGGTTGAAATGTGGAGCTACCACGCAGGCTGCGTGGTGACGGTGGCGAAGGGCCGGGTCACCCAGACCCACTTCGCCGAGTTGCCTTAAGGGCGCTTCACTTGTTCACCATGAAGCGTGAATCTCCCGCTTCACTTGTTCACCATGACGCGTGAATCTCCCGCTTCACTTGTTCACCATGAAGTGTGAATCTCCCGCTTCACTTTTCCTTCAGCACGCCTTTGAGCACCACCTGGTGCAGCGACTGAACGATGGGCGCGTAGGAGAGCGTCTCGCGGAAGAGGTTGTGCTGCACCACCAGGCCGATGTTCCCGAAGATGATCGCGTTGGCGAGCGTCTGGGCGTCGACGTCGGTGCGGAACTCCTTCGTCTTCTCCTGCCCGTAGCGGATGATCTGCTGAATCGCGGCCACGTAGACCTGCAGCGCGCCCCGCAGCGCGGTGGCCACGTCTTCGGTGTTCTCCGCGGCCTCGGCGCCGACCATTCCGTAGAAGATGCCGTGCTCGCGGTTGTCCTGGAGAAACTGCGCGGTGTGCTTGCAGAACGCCTCGAGCTGTTTGGCCGCGGGCCACTTGATCATCTCGGTCAGCAGCGGCTCGAAGCTCTTCACGAAGCGCTGGTGCAGCTCTTCGATCGCCGCCAGCAGCAGGTCTTCCTTGGTGGGGAAGTGCCAGTAGAGCGCGCCCGGCGTCATGTGAATCGCCCGCGCCAGCTCCGCCATCGTGGTGGCGAGAATGCCGCGGCGCGCGAAGAGGGTGATCGCCGAGTTGAGAATGTCGTGGCGCGTTTTGACCGCGCGGTCCTGCTTGATGGCTCGTTTGGCGGGTGCTCGGGAAGGCATGGCGGCAGACTCTAAACCTTTGTCACTCAATGTCATCGACGGGCGTGGGACGGCCGGCCCCGCGCGCAGGGCAGGGGCAGCTCGCAGCTGCGCTGCGCCCCAGAGGTGCTACGTCGAGGGCCCGCCGTGAACCGCACTTACCGAATTCACATCGCTTCCGAGATGACCGGCGTGAGCGAGGCCCTCATTCGCGCCTGGGAGCGGCGGTACGGAGTGCTCAAGCCGCGCCGCAGCCCCTCGGGCTA
>JAYVNA010000263.1:0-5831 GCA_043758715.1 Archangium sp. | reverse complement strand
GGTGCGCCTTGCCGACCAGCCGGTAGTGCTCCACCAGGCCCGCCTGGGTGGGCTTGTTGTAATAGGGCGTCACCACCAACGCGCCGTCGGCACCGAGCTCGCGCGCGACCGCGACGCCTTCGATGGTCTCGGCGGTGGAGTTGCTGCCCGCGCCCGCGAACACCTTCGCGCGGCCCTTGCTCACTTCGATGCAGAGCTCAATCGCGCGGCGCCGCTCGGGCGCGGTCATGGTGACCGCCTCACCGGTGGTGCCCATGGGGATCAGCACCGAGGTGCCGTTGGTGACCTGGTATTCGATCAGCGCCGTGTAAGCGGCCTCATCGAGCTTGCCGTCCTTGAACGGGGTGGCCAGCGCGGTCATCGAGCCTTGAAGCGTCATGGGGTCTCTCCTCTCCAAAGTTCTTCGAGCGCCTCGCGCTTTCGCACGACACGGTATTGCTTGCCATCGACCAGCACCTCCGCCGGACGGCAGCGGGAATTGTACGTGCTTGCCATCGACATGCCGTACGCCCCCGCGGTCTTCACGGCGAGCAGATCGCCCTGATGGAGCGGGGGCAGCGAGCGTCCGTGGCCGAGCACGTCGGTCGATTCACAAACCGGTCCGACGATCTCCATCGTGGTCTTCGGGCCGCGCCGTGGCCTGACCGCCACGATGTCGTGATGCGCTTCGTACAGGGCCGGCCGCAGCAGATCGTTCATTCCCGCGTCGACGATCAAGAACCGTTTGGCGGCGGTCTTCTTCCGGTACAGCACTCTGGTCAACAGCACGCCGGCGTTGGCGACCAGCACCCGCCCCGGCTCGAGCACCAGGGTGGCGTCGAGACCCGGCGCCGATTCCAGCACCGCGCGGGCGTAGTCCTCGAGGCCCGGCGGCCGTTCCTTCGAGTAGGTGACGCCGAGGCCACCACCCACGTCGAGGTGGGTGAGCGCGAAGCCCTGCTTCTTCAACTCCGCGTACAGACCGCTCACCCGGCTGATGGCTTCTTTGACGGGGCGCGCGTCGGTGAGCTGGCTGCCGATGTGGCAGTCGACTCCGCGGGCTTCGAGACCCTTCATCTTCCGGCTCAGCTTGTAGAGCGCGACCGCCTCTTCGAAGGGCACCCCGAACTTCGAGGTCTTGAGGCCGGTGGCGATGTAGCGGTGCGTCTTCGCGTCGACGTCGGGGTTCACCCGCAGCGCGAAGGGCGCGCGCACGCCCATTCTTCGCCCGACTCGATCGAGGGTTGCGAGCTCTTCGGCGCTCTCGACGTTGAACATCAGAATGCCGGCCTCGAGCGCCGCGGCCATCTCGTCTTCGCGTTTGCCCACGCCCGAAAAGACGACCTTTTTCGGGTCGCCGCCGGCCTGCAGCACGCGCACGAGCTCGCCGTGGCTGACGATGTCGAAGCCCGAGCCCCCGTCAGCGAACAGCTTGAGCACGGCGAGGTTCGAGTTCGCCTTGACCGAGTAACAGACGACCGTGGGCACGCGGGAGAAGGCGGCCTGCACCACGCCGAGGTGCCGTCGCAAGGTGGCGGAGGAATAGACGTAGGTCGGCGTACCGACCTCCTGGGCGATGCGCGAGAGCGGCACTTCTTCCGCCCACAGCGCGCCGCGCTGCTCGCGGAAGTGGTTCACCGTTTCTCCTCGCGGCAACAGCCCGCGTCAGGCACGTCGAACAGCGCCGGGCTCGCGCTCGGCAGTTCATCGAGGGGCGGCCGCGGCGGCGCCTTGATGCCACAGGCGGTGAGCGCGAACAGCAACACGAGCCGCGGCATCAGCACGGACTTAGAACTTGATGCCGACGACGGCCCGGAGCGCCTGCGGGTTCTCGAGGGTGACCAGCGGGCCAGCGGTCAGGCCGTTGGTGGTGAACGTGCCGCCCTTCCGGAAGCCCTCGAGCGGGAAGAGGATGCCGTACTGCAGCTGCCCGTAGAACCCGTCTTCGGTCTCGTAGCGGGCGCCGCCGTTGATCTCGATACCGAGGCTGGCGTTGCTGCCGGTGTACGCGGCGCCCGGAGCGGACTCCGGGAAGAGCGTGCGCGAGTAGATGGCCGAGGCGAACGCTTCGAAGCCCTGGGTGATGCGGTACTTCGCCTTGGGCTTGAAATAAAGGCTGTCCGTCACCCCACCGAGGATCTCGCGGTAGAGGATCATGTCGACCCGGTAGTCGCGGTTGAACCGGAAGTTGGTGATGGTGCTGTTCTCGCAGCCGGCGGTGCAGCGGTACTGCGGGCCGTCGGTGTCGCCCAGCTCCGTGAAGCCGTTGGGACCTGAGCCCTTGCGGCGCGGGTAGTTGCCCAGGCCCGGAGTGGCATCGCCCGAGGCGAAGCCGATCTCTCCGCCGATCTCGAGATCGCCGTTGAGGAACTTGTACTCACCCTGCAGCACGCCACCGAACTGGATGACGCCCAGCGACTGGTTGGTGTTGGTGGTGCTGGCCGAAAGAGAACGGTCCTGAATGTTGCCGAAGATGCCGGCGAACTCCGCTTCGATGCGGAACTCCTTGCGCTCTACCTTCGCCCAGATGTCCGGCATGAAGATGTCGGCCTTGCGCGCGACCACCGCGTTGGTGACGGTGCTCGCGTTGGCGCCTTCGGTCACTCCGAAGGGCTGCGAGAGGGTGTCAGCCGCGTCGTTGCGCTGGGTGCGGTAGGTGAAGTGCAGGCCGTAGTTGAACACGGTGCCGTTGGCGTCGAGTTTGGCGCGGCGCTCCTGCTCGGTGTCGCGGCGCTGCGCGGCGATGATGTAGCTGTGGGCGTCGTCGCTGTTCGAGAGGTCGAAGGGCTGGCCGCCTTCCAGGGTGCGCACGGAGGTCGGACCCTCGACGTTAAAGTCGAGCATGGGCGTGATGTAGAAGCCCGGGAGCGGCTCGGCGGTGAAGCTGACGCGGTCGACGGTATCGCCGTAGTCGTTGTCGATGGCGTTGCCGTCGTTGTGCAGCATGCCCAGGCCCCAGTGGCTGCCCATGCGGCCGAACCGCAGAATGCCGACGGGCGTCGAGACCTCGCCCCACACGCGCTTGACGGCGATGGAGTCCTGAATGCTGTTGATGCCGCTGCGCTGGGTGGTCTGGCTGGCCGAGAAGATCGAGAACTCGTTGCGATCGTTCCAGTAGCCGTTGCCGCCGTTGCGCGAGTACGCGTAGTCGGGAGTGCTGCCCCAGACCAGGTTGTCGAGCGCGTCGATCTGCGCGCGCACGCGAACTTCTTCGGACACGTTGATGGTGGGCTCGAAGCGGAAGCGCATGTTGACGCCCGCCTGGGTGCGCTCGTTGAGGCTGTTGGGAGCGCGGGGGAACAGCGCGTACCCGGCCTGGTCGAGGCCGCGGCCCATGTCGAACTTGTAGAAGAGCTCGGGGCGCACGCGCAGGTAGCCGTCGAAGGTGACGAGCTCGAGCTTGCGCTTCTCGTCGACCCAATCTTCCTGCCAACCCTGCGCGACGGACTGCGTGGCGAGCTGGGCGCGCATCTCTTCGCGAAGTTCCTTCACTTCGCGGCGGGCGGCGTCGAGCTTGGACTCGAACTCCTTGCGGAGATCGCCGTCACTCGAGGTGACGGGAGCAGGGGCTGCGGTGCCGGCATCGGCCTGAGCGAGAACGACGGTGGAAGACAGGGCGAGGGCCGCCAGCAGGACGCGTTGCATGTGCAGCGTTCTCCGAAGGGAAACGAGACGCGCGGGGTGTAACCCAGCAGCGCGGGAGAGGGCAGGAATTTAAGGGGAATTGGTCGGGGGCCCGTACGGCCCAGTCCGCTCCCCATTTCCCTGCCCTCCCCTTCCCCACGTTCTTCAGTCCGCGGTGCAGTCACCGATGATGCGGCAGTCGGAGGCATCGAACCCCATGCAGGTCTGATGGAGCGAGTTGGGGTTGTTGGCCGTGCAGACACCTGCGCCCGAGCGCTTCTCGGTCCTCACGTTGCCCAGTGAAAACCCGGTGGGACAGAACGTGACGGTGGAGACGAAGGTATCGGTGGTGCCCGGCAGGCCGATGCCGCAGGACATCAGGTGGAATTCCGTGCCGAAGCCGGCGGGGAGGCTGCACACGGTGGTCGCGTACTGGTTGAAGTCGCGGCAGTCATCGCTGCTGGCGCAGGTGGTGACGAGGCGGGTTCCGGCCAGGGGCGCATTGCCCGCGCACTGGGTGAAAGCGCCGCCCACGCAGAAGGTGTCGTTGTCCGCGTCGTTGCGCACCGAATAGGTCTTGAAGAGCGTGGCGCTGCCGTCGTTGCAGTCGTCGGTCGCGGCGCAGCTGGCGACAAAGCGCCGCCCGGCCGGAGCGTTCGCGCCCACGCACTGCGAGGCGGTGGTGCCGGTGCAGAAGGCGTCACCGTCAGCGTCGGCGCGGGTGGAGGCGGTGCGGAACAGCGTGGCATTCGCGGGATCGCAGTCGATGCCGAGCGAAGAGCTGGGGGCGACGAAGCCGGCCGGGCAGTTGCCGAACGCGGCGCGCCCGGCGGCCGGGCACTGCTGGGTGGAGGTGGTGTTGGTCGCGTACCCGTCGTTGTCGCCATCGGGGTAGCAGGTGATGGTGACTCCATTGTCGATGGTGCCATTGCAGTCGTTATCGATGCCGTCGCAGGTCTCGGCGACCGGAGCGGCCGCGGTGACGCTGCAGCCGACTCCACCGCCCATGCAAACCAACGAGCCGGTGCGCTGGCAGGCGCCGAGTCCGGGGCTGCAGGTGCCGCCGAGGGGTTGGCAGCTGCTGCCGCAGACGGTCTGGCCCGAGGGGCAGGAGCAGGCGCCCGTGTTGCAGCTCTGGCCCGTCGCAGCGCACAGCGAAGGAGAGATCTCGTCGATCTGCCCATCGCAGTCGTCGTCGATGTTGTTGCAGATTTCAGTGCTCGGCGTGCCGGCGACGGCGCTGCAGGTGGCCGCGCCGTTGGAGCAGATCATCGTGCCCTGGCGCGAACAGGCGCCGGTGCCGGTGCTGCAGCCGGTGTTGAGGGCCTGGCAGCTGGTGCCGCAGACCATTTGGCCTGCGGGGCAGGTGCAGCTTCCGGCGACGCAGGTTTGGCCACTCGCGGGGCACAGGCCGGGATCGACTTCGTCAGTCTGACCGTCGCAGTCGTCGTCGAGGCCGTTGCAGGTTTCGGTGGTGGGCGAGCCAGGCGTCACGTTGCAACCCAGCGCGCCAGAGGTGCACGCGGCCGCGCCGTTGCGCGCACAGGCGCCGACGCCGACCGAGCAGCCGCCGTCGAGCGCGAACACGCCGCCGTCGGTGGTCACGCTGCCGCCGTCGGTGCTGGCGAGCGCGTACTGCTCGTCGGTCGTGCCATCGCAGTCGTCGTCAATGCCATTACAGAGTTCGGCGGTGGCTGAGACAGAACAGACAGAGAGCGTCGCTCCGGAGGCGTGCGATTCGCACAGTTGCGTGCCGCGGTTGGAGCAGCAGGCCTGCGTCATGCCGACGTTCGCGCAACCGCAGCCATCGTTCGCGGTGCCGCTGCAGTCTTCATCGAGGTTCGCGTTGTCGCAGACTTCAGCGGCGCCCGGGTGAACGGCGCCGACGGCATCGTTGCAGTCGGTGTTGTTGGTCACGAAGCCGGCGGGCGGCGTGCACTCGACGCGCTTCACCGCGGTGCTCGAGCCAAAGCCGTCGCCATCGAGGTCGGGGTAGAAGGCGGTGGTGACGCCGTTATCGACGACGCCGTCGCAGTCATCGTCGAGGTTGTTGCAGACCTCGGGCACGGGGGTCACCTGGCCTTCGCAGGTGGTGGTGAATTTGCGGTCGCTGCAGTGCTGGGTGCCGGGGTGACAGAGGCCGACGGCCGGAGGTCCGCAGGGGCGCGTCTCTTCCATGCGGCAGGCGCCGTCGGGTTGGGCGATGCACATGGCGTGATCGCAGACGA
>JAYVNA010000262.1:0-5834 GCA_043758715.1 Archangium sp. | reverse complement strand
AGGTCGATGGGGCTGAGACCACGATCGAGACCTACGCAGATTGTCCCAGCGGCATCGGCGTCGAGCTGTGGACGATGAACGGCGTGCAGCACTTCCCCGCGCCGCAGCCGAACTTCGCCTCGCTCATCTACAGCTTCCTCATGCAGCACCCGCGGCCCTGATCACTTCGCGACCTTCGCGAAGTGGTGCGCCAGGCGCTCGAGCAGCAACGCGTTCTCGGCTTCCGCGGCCTTGAGCCTGGGCAAGCTGGCGCGCAGCTCGTTCACGTCTTTTTCGTAGAGGGTGAGCAGCTCGAGGTCGCGGTTGAGCCAGGCGTCGAAGGCGTCGGCGGTGAGCTCGGGGTGGAACTGCAGCCCGAAGCTGTCGCCCAGGCGAAAGGCCTGCTGGGTGTACCGATCGGTCGAAGCGAGCAGCGTGGCGTTGGGCACCGCGGTCCAGGTGTCTTCGTGCCAGTGCGCCATCACCGACTTCGGCGCCACGCCCTTGATCACCGGATCTTCCAGGCCCTGCTTGGTCCACCGCACCGGCCCCACGCCGAGCTCGAGCCCGTTCTTCCCCGTGCTCACCTGCGCTCCCGCGGCGGTCGCGAGCAACTGCGCACCCAGGCACAGGCCCAGCACCGGCCGGCCGCCAGCGACGCGCTCCACCAGCAATGCCAGCTCTTCCCGAAGGAAAGGATGCTGATCCACCGCCCACACGCTCATCGAGCCGCCGAGCACCACCAGCAACTCCGCGTCGAGGTCTTTGTGTTCGACCCCGCGAAAGCGCTTGGTGAGCGTGAAGCCGGCCTCGACCAGCGGCCGCTCGAGCAGCCCCAGCCCCTCGTGCGTCTCGTGCTGCAGGACCACCGCGCGCAAAGGAAAACCTCCCGGAAATGCCTCGTTAAATGCCTTCGAAACGTCAACGCCGCTGCCACTTCTCTCACGAAAGAAGACCGGGCCGGTGGGGGACAATTCAACATGTCACCCCTCACCGCACTCTCTACCGTTTGGCGTCAGTACCGCCCCCGGCCGAGCCCGCAGACGGGAAGCCGGCAGCTCGTCGGAGCGCTGCACGACGGCGCTTCCCTGGGTGAGGCGCTGCAGCAGAGCGCCGCGATCCTGGCGAAGATCTCCGTGCACGACGCCGCGGCCCGCTTCGAGGGCGGCGTGCTGGCGTTGTTCATCGTCGACGTGCGCGACTCGCTGCGCCGCCAGCTGCTCGACGCCGCGACCACCGTGCTCGACGCCCCCGTCGCCGCGGCCCTGCGCCACGCCGCCGCCTCCGTCAACGACGACACCTTCGTGCAGCACCTGATCAACGCGCTCTTGAAGGCCACCGACCTCTACGTCGAGTCGATGCCGCTGCTCTCGGTTCGCGAAGCGCGTTGCACCCGAGAAGTCACCGCGCTCTTTGAGCGTTCGTTGTGCGTGCTGATCTCGCGCACCGACGCCGCGCGCCGCTGCGGTGAACGAAGCCACCGGGTCGAGTTCATTCCGATGCCGCAGCCCTCGCGCCCCTGAGGCGCTGAAAAGCTCAGCTCATTCCCCTGGCCCGGGCACGCGGTCTTCGCTGTCGCCGGGGATCAACGGAAACCGGCGCGCCTTCCAATCTTCCCGCGCCTGCTCGAGCCGTTCCTTGCGGCTGCTCACGAAGTTCCACCACATGAAGCGCGGGGCCTCGAGCGGCTCGCCCCCGAGCACGGCGAAGCGCGTTCTCTCGTGCGCCGTCACCGAGCCCTCGACCTTTGGGGTCAGCACCGCGAGTTCCATGGGTGAGAGCACCTGGCCCTCCATGTCCAACGAGCCATCGACCACGTAGACGCCGCGCTCCGAGTACGCGGCCGGCAACGACAGCTTCGCGCCCGCCTCGAGTTGGACCATCGCGTACAGCGTGGGAGAAGCGATGCGCACCGGTGACCGCGCGCCGCGCCAGTCACCCAGCAGCACCCGCACATGCGCACCCAGCTCTTCGGAAGCCGGGAGCTTCGAGCGGGCCGCGTGCTCGAACGCAGGGACACCCTCCTCGGCCTCGGCAGGCAACGCCACCCACGCCTGGAGCCCGTGCAGGGTGGCGCGCTGTCCCAACTGATGCGCGGGTGCGCGCTCGCTGTGCACGATGCCGCGCCCGGCGGTCATCCAGTTCACGTCGCCTGGGGTGATGATCTGCTCGCTTCCCACGCTGTCGCGGTGAAGCAGCTCGCCCTCGAACAGATAGGTCACCGCCGCCAACCCGATGTGCGGGTGCGGACCTACACCGGAGCCCGGCGCGGCCAGGGCGGTGTGAGGGCCCATGTGATCCAGGAAGGTGAACGGCCCGACCATGCGGCGCTCGCGCTGCGGCAAGGCGCGGTTCACCTCGAAGTCTCCAACGGGAGCCTTCTTCGCTTTGAGCAGCATCGAGAGCAGGACCATGCGGCCGAGTAACGCCGAAACGCGTGGCGTGCAGCTTGCTGTTCCTGCGGCTGGGGGAATCACAAGTGAGCACAGTGAGCGTGGTCGAGGTGGTGGGTGGCTGGGTCGTCGCAGTCGAAACGCAAACAGGCGGGCTGCAGAAGTACCTCTGCCCAACCCTGGCGCTGGCGCAGCGATGGGCGTCGATCCTGGGAGCGCCGCGGCGGGAAACGATGGCCACTCCGCTGAAGCTTCGCGCGCCTGCGCCCAGCGCGGAGGACGAGCTGACGTACACGGTGACGTGGGTGGGGCCGCCCGAGGTGGCCGGGAGGCGCTGAGCGGATTTGCGTCGCGCGCAAACTCGTTACGCGCCCGCTACGCTGGCCTGATGGGCGCGATGTTCGCGGGTGAAGGCGCCTCGGGAAACCGGGGCAACCACCTGTGCCTGGCGATGAGCAGCGCCGCTACGACTAACATCGGGCCGATGAGCAGCAAGCCCCCGGCAGACCCGAAGGAGCCCGCCGTCGAGGCGACCCTCGACGATCTCCGCCCGGTGGACACCAACCCCCATCTGCGGCCCGTCAGCGCCACCCTCACCCTCGACGAAGATCTCCCCGCCCCCTCAGCGACGCAGCTGCTCGACCCGGTCGAAGAAGCACCCACCGACCCCAAAGTACGCGTGCCGGTGGTGCTCGGCGAATCGCGCGACGCCGCGCCCCGCAAGCGGGTGTCGATCAAGGCTGACGCGTTCGAGTCCTCACCTGGGCTCGGCGCGGCGCTTGAGAAGGGCGAGGTGGTGGCGCGCGGGCCCCCGCTGCCATGGCAAAAGAGTTCAGTGTGGACGCCGGGGCTCATCGTGCTCACCCTCACTGGCGTGGCGATGCTGCTGGTCGGGATGTTCCTCATTGTGCAGCGGTGGGGCTGATGCGAGCGCTGATGGCGATGGCCCTGCTCTTCACCGCCTGCCCCGCGCGCACCGTGCATGAGCGCGGTGTTCAGCTGGTGTACCGGAAGGCCGCGAGCGATTCGGTGCGGTCGGTCGTCGATCGCCGCCTCGCCCAGCTCAAGCTGCGCGCGAACCTGCAGGAAGACGAAGGCACCCTCACCGTGCGCGTGCCTGAAGGGGGCGACCTCTCCCGCATCAAGTCGCTCTTCTCGCAGGGCGGAAAGCTCGAGTTCTGCGGCGAAGACCTCGCGCTGGCCGGGCGCTGGTGCGACCAGACCTGGCCCGGGGGCATCACCACCGAGCGCGCCAACACCACCTGCATGCTGCGCGCAGACACCCGCGACGCACTCGAGCAGGCGCTCCCTGACGCGGGCAGCGAGGTGACCTTCGCCGAGCAGCCGCCGGGGGCCTACAGCGTGGCGGCCTGCGCTTCGCCGCGCATCGTGTCGGCCGAAGTGCACGGCTCGCCGCCGAACATCACGCTCGACTTCGATCGCGCCGGCGGGAAGGAATTCGCCGAGCTGACCCGTTCGGCGGTGGGCCGGCGGTTGATCATTCGGCTCGATGGGGTGGTGCAGTCAGCGCCCGTGGTGAAGGAGCCCATCACCGGCGGCAAGGCGATGCTCAGCTTCAGCGAGCTCAATCGCGAAGCGCTCGACGTTCTCGCCGCCAGCCTCGCCGGGGGGGAACTGCCGGCGATGAAGCTCGAGCGGGAAGGCACCTGGGGCCCTCCCCGCTTCAAGTAAGTGAAGCGGGAGATTCACGCTTCATGGTGAACGAGTCTCAGGCGACGTCGACGAAACCGTCTGCCAGCTGCTCGGCGATCATCGCCTGCACGTCCTGCTCGGCGCGCTGCGCGGTCGCGCACTGCCGGGTGCGGGTGATGGACGTGCCGTCTTCCAGCTCGATCTCGATCTCGATCGCAGCGCCGCTGGTGCGCACGCGCCACTTGCGGCCGTCTTCGCGGTTCCGCAACTGACGGAAGGGCGGCTCGAACAGGTTGGGCCGGGTCTCGATGAGGGTCGCGAACGCGTCGAACAGCTCGCGCGACTGCGAGAGGTACGCCTTCTCGAGCAGACTCCAGGTGCGCATGGTGTCGGGCTTGGCCACCACCGGCTCTTGGAAGAGGCTGGGGGCCAGCAGGTGACGGTATTCCTCGCGCGCCACCACCAACGACTCTTCCAGCACGCGCGCCAGCTCAGGGCGCTCCATCGCTTCGAACGCCGCGATCGCCTGCGGCACTTCGACGCCGCCGCTGTTCTTGTAGAGCTGCGAGAGGCCGCCGTTGCGAATCTCGGCGTCGACCCAACCCGCGGCGTGAATGAACGCGTGCCCGGGAGGCAGCTGCGTGAGCGCCTCGAGCCACGACTTGTTGCTGCGGTGACCGTGCAGGCACGCCTCGATGCGCTCGCGCGCCTTGGCCACCAGCGCCGCGCGCTTGCTGCGCGAGAGGTCTTTCGAGGCGAACAACTTCACCAGGCGGGGCTCGTCACCGTGCTCAGGCACCCACTCCGGGTGCGCCTCGAGCTCGGCCACCACGCCGGCCCACACCGATTCGGCCGCCGCGCGCTGGTCGGGGTCGAAGATGAGAATCCACACCGAGAACGCCGAGGCGAGCGCGACCTGGGCTTCTTCGGGCGAGGCCTGCCCCATGCCGCGGGGGAAATCGCGGCGCAGCAGGCGAACGAGCAACGCGCGGGCGAGCGCAGGGAACGAGCCGCGCTCCCGCGCTTCCTTCACCATCGCCTGCTGCAGCGAGATGGGCGCGATGCGGCCCGAGAGCTGGCGGGCGAGCTCGACGACGGTGAGGTGGGGAAACTGAGCGGCCCACTCGAGCACGCTGGACTGATTGACGGCGGTGAGGGCTTCCTGGAGTTGGGACACAGAAGACCCATACCTCGTCAGGGACATCGCCGTCGAGTGGGGCTCACTGGCCGGTTGCACTGAACGTGAAGCCCTCACCGTCGTACTGAAGGAATTTTGCGCCCGGCGCGGTCGAGTACCTCAGCTCGAAGGTGGGTGAAACGAGACGACGGAAATCGTCGAGCGCGAGGTGCACGTGGTGACAGCGCAGGTTTCCACAGCGTTCCTCGCGCACGTACTCGGCCACCATCGGGTACACCGTCCCATCGGCGAGGGTGAGGTCGACCAGGCGAAGGCGCACCTGTTCGCCCGGGCGCCAGCTCACGCCGGCCAACCGCGCGGCCACGGTGCTCTCGTCCCACAACCCCGGTTCATGAATGGTGATGGAGCTCGTCTTGCCGTGGCTGTCGGTGCGGTCGACCCGCGCGCCTTCGGCAAGCCAGGTGACCCGGGTCGTCGATCCCCCCGCCTGTTTCACGGTGGACAGCGGCGTGCCGTCGGCCTTCGCGTGGTGCTCGACGCGCCACTGCGGGTGAAGGCCGATGAGGTGAACTTCTGTCTCGAGGTGCTCCACCTTCCAGGTGAGGCGCTGACCTGCCGGGTCAAAGAGCGTCGTTTCGCCTTCCCAGGGAAAGACCACTTCGTGAGGAACC
>JAYVNA010000261.1:0-17117 GCA_043758715.1 Archangium sp. | reverse complement strand
TTTGACAGCCCGGGCCGTCACGCAGTCGAAGTGCTGGGCTCAGGCCCCCGCGGCCCCGAGGTCTGCGCGCTCTTCTTCGTCGACGTGGGCGTGGTGCGCGCGGAAGAAGAAGACGCCCTCCCGGAGCCCAAAGATGCCGTCACCGCCCGGGCCGTGCTGCTCACCCGCATCAACGCGCTGCGATTGCAGATGGGAGTGGCCCCGGTGCAACCCGATGCAGAACTCGAGGCGGTCGCGCAGGCCTGGGCCGGGCGGCTCGCCGACGAGGGCTTCTTCAGTCACGTTTCGCCGGAGGGCACCAACCTCAAGCAGCGCCTCACCAACGCCGGCTACAAGTTCAGCGCGGCCGGGGAAAATCTCGGGCTCTCGTCGGGCCCCCTGGCGGCGCACTTCGGCATCGAACACAGCCCAGGTCATCGCAACAACCTGCTGGAGCCCGGCCATCGGCGCCTGGGCCTGGGGCTCGCCACCCGCTCCGATGGGTTGCAGGTGCTGGTCGAGGTGCTCGCGCAGCCGCTCGAGGCGGTGGAAGAAAAAGACCCGCTGGGCAGCGTGTACGCGTCGATCAACGCCGAACGAAAAAAGAAGAAGCTGCCCGCGCTCGTGCCCAGCCCCGTGCTCGAAGGTTTGGCGCAGGCGCACGTGCGGGAGGCCCTCGCGCGCGACGTGCCCAAGGCCGAGCTGCCCGGGCGCCCTCGCCTCGCCGATCGCGCGTTCGAGCTGATGGACGAGCTGTCCGGGGTCTCGGTCGACGTGATGGTGGCCGATGCGCCCAAGGTGGGCGGCGAATCGAAGAACCTCTCCACCGCCGGGAATCGAACCGTGGGGGTCGGGTTGGTCAAAGGCGACTCTCCCCGTTTCGGCGAGGGCCGCTATTGGATCGTCGTGATCTACGGGGTCCCCCAGACAGAGAAATGAAAGATCGCTCCGCGAGGGAATTGCTGTTTTCTTTTCGCGCATGACGGAGCCCACCGCCCCCATCGTGCTCGGCATCGACGAAGACCGCGGCGCCCAGACGGCGATTGCGCAGGCCTTCAACGAGCAAGGCATCTTCTACCGCTTCGTCACCGATCGCCGGAAGGTGACGGGCGGCATCAAGCAGCTCAAGCCGCACCTGCTGGTGGTCTACGGCGAGCTCGAGTCTGACTTCGTCATCCAGGTGCTCGACGCGCTCTCCAGCGACAGCAGCTCGGCGCAGCGGCCGGTGATCGTGGTGTGCAGTGACACCTCTGACGCGGCCTTCGTGCACGGCATGCGCACCGGCGTGGTGGGGCTGCTCAAAGCGCCCTTCACCCCCGCGCACGTGGGCGTGGTGCGCGCGGTTCACGAGGAGGCGACCACCCGCACCGGCAACAGCACCGGCATCGCCGACGCGGCCACCCTGCACCGCTTCATCGAACACATTCGACGCACCCGCCGCAGCGGCGTGCTGATCACCAACCCCCGCACCGCCAACGAGGGCCGCGCCAGCTTCATCTACGGCAAGCTCGACAAGGCCAGCTTCCTCGGCGCCTACGCGATGGACGCGGTGATGGCGATGCTCAAGCAGCCGCAGGTGCGCTGGAGCTTCACCGAAGTGGCCGGCTCGCACAGCGAAGGCACGGGCGTGGTGATCGAGGTGGGAGACACGGTGACGGGCGAGACGCCCATCGCCGAGGTGAGCGTCACGGACGACGAGCCGCTCGCGTTCGAGATGCCTCACCAGAAGGCCGAACCGCCTCCGCCGGCGCCGCAGGGCATCAGCCCTCAGCTGCTGCTGGTCGACGATGATCCGGCGATCTTGAAGATGTTCTCCACCCTGTTCACCAAGCACGGCTTCCTGGTGAGCACCGCCACCGACGGCAACGAGGGCTTCGAGGTCGCGTTGCAGCACGCCTTCGACGCGGTGCTCGCCGACCTCAACATGCCGCACCTCGATGGCTGGGGAATGTTGCGCTCGCTGCGCGAAGACTTCCGCACCCGCGAGTTGCCCATCGCCTTCCTCTCGGCGCACGACGACTACCGCGAGTCACTCCGCGCGCTCGACGCGGGCGCTCAGGCGTATCTCTCCAAGGGCACCAAGCTTGACGTCATCGTCAACCAGGTGATCAAGCTGCTCGAGCCCCGCCGCACGCTGCTGGCGATGCTCGACATGGGCGAGACCAACTCGCTGGCGATTCACACCGTGGGGCCGCAGTGGCTGCTGCACGTGCTGGCGCAACGACAGCTCACCGGCGTGGTCTCGTGCCGCGACGGCTGGGCGGCGTACACCCTCGCTTTCAACGAGGGCGCCTGCTTCCACGCCACTGCGATCGCCGGCAAGTACACCGCCGAGGGCGAGCGCGCCTTCAACGCCTTCATCGCCAGTCGCGCCGGAGAAGGCAGCTTCCTCGCCGGCCCCACGCCCCCGATGGCGCAGAACCTGTTCCTTTCCACCGAGGTGATGATCGAGCGGGCGTGCACCGCCCTCAACGACAACGAGCGGCGCATGCGCGAATCACTGATGGTGACCGCCACGCAGATCGACGTGAACACTGATCTCTACGCGGTCTACCGGGCGGTGGGCCCCAAGCAGTGGCTCGAGGCTGCGCGGTTGATCTGCGAAGACAAGACGCCTCCGCGAGACGTGATCGCCCAGCTCGACCTCAGCCCGGTCGAGATTGAAGAATGCATGAAGGATCTGATTCGCCGCGGGGTGGTCAGCCTGAAGAAGGCGTGAGCCCCTGAAAATACGAACGCCCCCCGGCTACGACCGGGAGGCGCTCTTCACTTGGTAAGGGTGGCCTGCGATCAGACGACGCGACGCTGCGTCGCGAACGACTCGATGCCAGCCTGCTGCGCGGACGGCAGCGCATAGAGCGGACACTTGATGCAGGTGAAAGACTGCCACCCGCGACGGACGGCCTCATCGAGGCAGTTGTCGTAATGGGCGCAATCCAGATTCCGGTGGTGTTCGACCCCAAGACGCTTGGGACCAGCCTCAGGATTAATGCTTTGCGGAAGTTCGGTGGGACAGGGCTTCATTGCGGTTTCGGCCTCCCCGGCTGCGAGATACCCCAGGATGCGATTGCTCAAAGACGCTTCAATTTCCTGCGCGGGACCTACTCTTCTGCGAATCGGCCTATCAAAGGGGGTCGGCGCCGACAGGTCCCGGAATCCTTATGGGAATCACTCAGTTCTCGAATGCACGCGCTTTGCTGTGAAAGAAAGCGAGCGAGGGCCGATGTACGGCACTCGGTCCGCCATTGTCAAACCGGGGTCCCCATGATCGGCACAGGGATGTTGCGGAGCTGGTCTCTGCTGCTGCTTTTTTCGATTCCCGCGAGGGCTCAATCTGACGCCCTGCTCGAGTCGGTGCGGGTGCATCGCGCCGAGGTGGCTGAGCAGGCCAAGGTCGAGCTCGACGCCTGCGTCTCAGCCAAGTGCTCAGATCGAGAACGACTGACGCTGCTGACGGGCTTCCTCGAGCTCTCGGAAGGCAACGCACCCGCGGCGGCGCAGCGGCTGCTCAAGATGAAGCCGCCGAAGGGGCTGGAGTCTTTTTCTGACTGGTACCTGGGCGAAGCGCAGGCGTGGTCGGGGCAACGCGCGCTGGCGGTGAAGTCGCTGATCAGGGCGAAGAAGAAGGCGCCCGCCTGGCTGGCCACCCGCATCGATCGCCGCCTCGCCGAGCTGTACCTCGACCTGGGTGACGCGGCGAAGGCGAGCGCGTTGATCGACGCCGACCCGGAGGCGGGCCGCTCGCCTGAACTGCTGATGACGCGCGCCCTCGCCCGCCAGGCCTCGAAGCTCACCGCACTCGCCCAGGCCGATTGGAAGCTGCTCGCGCTCAAGTACCCCACCCACCCGCATGGCCTCGCGGCCCAGGCGCGGCTCGAGGCCGACGGGCTGTGGACCCTCACCTTCGAGGAACAGCTCGCGCGCGCGCAGGCGATGTTCAACGCAGGCGACTCCAAGCGATGCCTGGCGGCGCTCGATGCCCTGACGATGCCGGCGATCGGTGACGGAAAAACGAAGGTGGCCCTGCTGCGCGGGCAGGCGCTGCTCGCGCGCGGCAAGGAGAAGGACGAGGAAGCCCAGGCCCAGCTGGCGATCGCGGCCACGGGGCCTCCGCAGGTGGCCGCACAGGCGCTGCTGACCTCGGCGAAGCGGCTGATGCGGCTGCAGGACAACGCGGCGGCGCGCGCCGCTTTCCGCAAGCTCGACGACACCTACCCGAATGATCCGTCGGCAGACGAGGCGGGCTACCTGGCGGCGTGGCTCGCGATGAACTCCGGCGACTTCGACGCCGCGGTGATCGACTTCACGGCCTTCGAGAGCCGGCACGCTGATTCACGCAGACGCGACGAGGCCCGCTGGTTCCGCGGCTTCTCCCTCATTCGCGCGAAGAAATACGCCGAGGCGCGCGGGGTGTTGTTGTCGTTGCCGAGCGACTTCCCCAGATCGCAGCTGGCGCCACAGGCGCTGTATTGGGCCGCCCGCGCGGCCCAGCTCGCGGGCGCCTCGGTGACCGATGCGGGGCCGGTGGTCGACGTGGTGGCCGAGTACCGCGGCGTGGTGAATGGCTTTGCCGGCACCTTCTACGCACTGCTCGCCTCGGAGCGGCTCAAGGATCTCGCCATCGACCTGCCCTTGCCGTTCACAGTGGTGCCGAAGATCCTCGAGGTGAAGCGGCCCGCGGGGCTCGAGTTGGCGGCGCTGCTCGCGCGTACCGGGCTGTTCCGCGACGCAACTCAGGAAGTCACCCGCGCGCTGGGAAGCATGCCGGCCTCCGACGCGTTGACCTGGGGGCACGCCCTGCAGGCGCTGGGTGATTTCGGCGCGGCCCATGCGCTCGCCGCGAGGTACCTCTGGGGCGCCGTGTACACGCAGCGCGCTCCCGAGGCGCTCTCGCTGATGTACCCGCGCGCCTTCCGTTCGAGTGTCGAGGCGTGGGCTGAGAAGAACGAGGTCGAGCCGTCGTTGGCGTGGGCGATCATGCGCCGCGAGAGCGCGTTCGTGCCCGAAGTGACGAGCAGCGCCGACGCGCGCGGGTTGATGCAGCTGATTCCCCCCACCGCGAGATCGATCGCGACCGAGCTCAAGTTGCCGCCCGCCGACGACGCCGAACTGTATTCGCCCGAGTGGAACATTCGCCTCGGCACCTGGTACCTGCGCGCGCTCACCACCCGGCTGCACCACCCCACCCTGGTGGCCGCGGCGTACAACGGCGGGCCGTCGTCGGTGGCGAGGTGGGCGAAGGAACGCGCTGAGCTCCCGCTCGATCAGTGGGTCGAGGAGATCCCGTTCAAGGAGACGCGCGGCTACGTGAAGCAGGTGACGATCGACCTGTTCATCTACCGGCAGCTGTACGGCGCGGAGCAGCAGCGGCTCTCGTTGGCCATTCCGGTTCCGGGTAACGGCGTCGACTTCTGATCAGGGACACATCAGGTCGACGGAGCGGATGCGCATCACCCCGTCGACGTTCGGATCGTTGGACTGATCGCCGAACGCGAAGGTGCCGTTCGAGACGAAGCCGCTGCGCGTCAGCAGCGGCACGCCGTCAACGCTCACCCTCGCGGTGTTGGTCGCGTCCACCGAGAAGAGGTACGTGCGGTAGAGCCCGTTGGTGATGGCGATCGCAGCAGACTGGGTGTCGTCAGCCCAGCCGATGGCGGTGGGGTCGAGGTACACCATCGTGGCGCGATCGGTTCCCATGCCGAACGGGGGCGTGAAGGTCGCGAGGATCGCGGCGCCGCTGTCCAATGGGTTGTGCGGAGAAGCCGAGTCCACCTGGAGCTCCGCGCGCAGCGTGAAGGGCACGCCGGCGTCGACCACCCCCGCGCGGGTGATCAGCAATTGCCCGCTGCTGGGCGCTCCGCCGTTGGTCGAGGTGGCGAGGCGGGTGAAGTCAGCGCCCGTCGTCAGGGTGAACGGCGCCTGCGAGACCACCACCCAGCCCTGGGCCGCGAGCGGCTGCCCGCCAACCAGCAGCGGCACGCTCGCGCGCAGCGTCCACGAAGTCGTCGAGGTGGCCGGCTTGCACTGCTCACACGCCTGCAGCGGGTTGACCGCGTCAGCGGCGTAGAGCATTCCACCGATGAGGCACTTCGAGACGCAGCTGCTCGCCTCGCAGATCTGCCCCGAGCCACAGCTCGTCCCCGCGGCACGGGGTGACCAGCTGGTGGTCGAGTTCGAAGCCGCGCACTGCTGGCAGCCATTGAGCGGGTTGATCGCGCCGTCCGCGGAGAGCAGTCCCCCGATGACGCACGTCGCGGTGCAGGTGCCACTCGCGCAGACCAGCCCGGTCCCGCACGCAGTGCCGTCCGGCGTGACCGTAAAGGCGTTGGTCGACTGGCTCGGCTGACACAGCTCGCATGGATTTCCGGCGTTGCTGGCGCCCATTGCGTAGAAGAAGCCGCCGATGAAGCAGCGCTCGGCGCAGGCCCCGCCGGAACAGATCGTTCCCGCCCCGCAGGTGGAGCCATCAGCCAGGGTCGACCAGGCCGAGGTCGAGATCGAGGGGTTGCACTGTTGGCAAGGGTCGGCCGGGTTGACCTGGTTGGCGGCGACCAGCGCACCGTCGATGAAGCACTTCGCCTGACAGTTCCTGCCCGAGCAAACCTCGTCGCCAGCGCACGTGGTGCCATCGGGCTGCGAGGACCAGCTCGTCGTCGACGTGCCCGGTTCGCAACGCTCGCAGGCGTTGTCCGGGTTGACCGCCATCGCCGGGCGGATCACGCCATCGATGAAGCACGCGGAGGCGCAGCTTCCGGCCGCGCAAACCCGGCGAAGCCCACATGCGAGGCCATCCGCGCGAGGGGAAAACTGAGTGCTCGCGCTTCCCGGTACGCACTGCGCGCAGAGATTCAAAGGCTCGAAGGCCCCCGCGTCGACGGTGATGCCAGCGACGACACACATGCTCTCGCAGACTCCGAGCGAACAACGCTCAGCCGAGCTGCAGGCGCGACCACAGCCGCCGCAATTTGCCGGGTCGGACGAGGTCGAGACACACGCGCCGTTGCAGCTGGTTTGATCGCTCGCGCACCCAGGCTCAGGCGAACCGTCCTTGCAGGACGCGAGCAGGCAAACGACCAGGGCGAGCCAGGAGCGCTTCATGTCGGGGTAGCTCGACCTCAGAAGAGGTGCGCGTCGATCACCTGCGCGTCGCCGCCAGGAACGCAGTGCACGACTTCTTTGGCGCCGTGCTGCATCACGATGCCCGCCGCGACCGCTTCGTCCTTCACGGTCGTCAACAGCACCGGGTTGGGGCCCGCATCGAGCGTGAACCACACCCCGACGCCCTGCGCGCGCAGCTGCCGGCACGCCTCGATCACCGCCAGCGTCGCCGGCTTCAGGTAACAAAGCGGAGGCTTCGCTCCGAGCGCAGTCGCGTGCATGCGCCAGGCATTGCGCTCGGCGATCTCACCCACCGCCTCGAGATCGCGCTTCTTCACGAAGCGCACGATGTCCTTCGCCTCGCGCTCCGCGTCTTTGGCCCAGGCCGGGTAATACGGAGAAGTCTCGACGGTCGAACGCATGCCGTCGCGCGACTTCACTTCCTTCTCCTCGCGGCTCACCATGCCCACGAGCAAGCGCAGCTCGGGCCAGTGATTCGCGTCGAAGAGCTGCTCACCGAAGCTGTCCTTGCCGTCGGGTCGCTTGCCGCGGTTCCAACGCACGAACCCGCCCTCAATGCTGCGAGAGGCCGAGCCACTGCCCCGCCGCGCGAGGATCGACTCGGCCCGGGTGTCGCGGGAAAGTCCGGCCGCCGCGCGGGCGGCCACGGCCAGAGCCGCGAAGCCGGCTGCACTCGAGGCCAGCCCCGCCGAGGCCGGGAAGTCGCCGCGAGAAACCATGCGCGCCGCGCCGAGCTTGCGGCCACCCTCGAGGCGAACCAGCTTGAGCGCTTCTTCGACCCGCGTGCGTTCGCCGCCTTCGGCCACCTTGCCGTTGAGCTCGATTTCGTCCCGACCTTTGGCTCCGGTGAACTCGACCGTGGTGGTGACCTGCAGCGGACCCAACGTGACGGACAGGCTCGACTGGTGCGGGAGAATCAGTTTCTCGTCGCGCTTTCCCCAGTACTTCACGAGCGCGATGTTCGGGTGCGCGGTGGCGGTTGCTTTCAAGACGGTATGCCCTCTCCCCAGCCCTCTCCCCCGCGGGGAGAAAGAGCCAGAAGTCAGCTCTCTACAACGCTCTGGGCCCTGCGAGTTGGCTGGCGAAGCAGTCGATGCCCTTGGCCCGCAGCTTCATCACAGTCGGCTCTGGCTCGCGGAACAATCCGATCACCGCCCCGCCATCACCACCCGCGCCCGTGAGCTTCGCACCCAACGCGCCCAGGCCCCGCAGCTTGAACACCATGTCTTCGATCTGCGGGCTCGAGAGCCCCAGCGCGCCCAGCATGCCGTGATTCATGTTCATCACGTCGCCCAGCGCTTCCAGCTCGCCCGCGCGCGCGGCTGCCGCGCCGTCGAGCACCAGCCGGCCGATCTGATCGAACACCCGGCGGTAGCGCGTGGGCCATTGCTTCTGCCGCTCGCGCAGCGCGCCCACGGTCGCCTTGGTGGACGATCTCGGCCCCACCATCGCCACCAGCACCTTGACCGGCCGAGCAGCGCTGACCTCGACGGCCTTGCCCTTCTTGAAGAGCACCATGGTCCCGCGAGCGCTGGTGGTGTGATCCACTCCGCTCGGCGTGCCGTGAAATTCCTTCTCCATCTCGAAGGCGAGCGCCTCGACCTGCTTCGCCTTGGGAGCCGTGCCCAGCTGCGCCTCGAGCAACACCCGCGAGACAGCGACCGCGAGCGCGCCCGAGCTGCCCAGCCCCATCGACAGCGGAAGCTCGCTCTCGAGGTGCACCGAGATCTTCGGGTGCTTCGTCTTCTTCGCTACCCGCGCGAAGGCCCGCTCCAGGGCGGCCACGTGATCGGCCGCGATGCCTTCGGGAATCTCGAGAGTGGTCGAGGCCGCCGGCACGCCCCACGCCCTCATCCCGCGGGAGAGGGCCGCGGCCAGCGCCGGGTGCCCGTACACGACGCCGTGTTCCCCCAGGAGAATCACCTTCCCGGGGCCGAACGCGGTGATCTGAGCGAGAGGACTCTTCAGTGCCGCGCTCACGGGCCGCTCACGTCTCCGAGCACGGGCGCAGGCTGATCCTTCATCATCACCGCGAGGATCTCCCTGGCCTTCTCAACCTTCACCTGGCCGGCCTTCACCAACGCGTTGGCGACCTGCTCTACCCAGTGGCCGCGCGCGCCAGCCGTCACCGCCACGCAGCGGGCGTGCAGCGCCATGTGGCCCTTCTGAATTCCCACCGAGCCCAGCGCGCGCACTGCCGCGAAGTTCTGCGAGAGGCCGACGGCCGCCATCACCATCGAGAGTTCGCGCGCGCTCGAGACGCGCAGCACCTTGAGGGCCGCCTGCACCTGCGGGTGTGCCTTGATAGGCCCGCCCACGGTGCCCAGCGCCAGCGGCAGCTCGATGCGGCCGACCAGGTGCCCTTCCTCGAGCATCCAGGTCGAGAGCGGCCGGTACTGCCCGTCACGGCACGCGAACGCATGCGCGCCCGCTTCGATCGAACGCCAGTCCTGCCCGGTGGCGATCGCCACGGCATCGACCCCGTTCATCACGCCCTTGTTGTGGGTGGCGGCGCGGTAGGGGTCGGCCTGGGCGAAGCGGCTCGCCTGCACGATGCCCTCGGCGATCGACTCCGCCGGGAGATTGAAGTCGGCCAGCGAGGCGACCGGAATGCGGCACGACGCGCGCGCGAGGCGGCGGTCTGCGAGGTTGCTCAGAATGCGCAGGAACACCTTGCCGCCGGTGATCTGCTCCACCAGCGGGGCGACGCCCTCACACATGGTGTTGATCAGGTTGGCGCCCATCGCTTCCTGGGTGTCGATGTAGAGGTGCAGCACCAGAATGGGCTCGCCGCGCGGGCCTTCGGGCGCGGGCAACACGCGCACCTCGAGATCCTTCGCGCCGCCACCGCGCGCCAGCATCGCGGGGTGGAAGCTGTTGGCAAGCGCGAGCAACTGCTCCTTGTGCGCGATGAGCGCCTTGGACGCGATCGCCGGATCGCCGTAGCCGGTGAGCTGAACCTGCCCGATCATGATCGGGTCGTCTGCTTCGGCCTGGAAGCCGCCACCCTCGCGCACGATCTTGGCCGCGAAGCTGACCGCTGCCACCACCGAAGGCTCTTCCACCGCCATCGGCACGATGTAGTCGCGGCCGTTGACCTGCAGGTTGAGCCCGAGTCCCAGCGGCAGGGTGAAGGTGCCGATGGCGTTCTCGATCATCTGGTTCGCCATCTCCATGCTGAGCCCAACGCCCTGCAAGGCGTTCGACTCCTCCACCGTCAGGCGGGCCATGCGGGCCACGGTGCCGATCCGGTCGGCGACCGGGAGCTTGTGAAAGCCCGAGAGGCGTGACGTGAGCTCAGCCATCTGCTTGTCCAGGTTCTTCATCGTCATTTCATCCGCTCCCACTGCCAGCTCCGCTTTCAACCCAGCGCCTGCAGCCAGTCCTTCAATTCGCCCGTCACCACCCGCGGCTGACGACGGAGTTCCGCCACGTTCCGGCTCCCCGTCAACGCCAGGGCCTGCCTGAGAGCTGTCATCACCGTCTCGAGGGCCGTTCGCACGGCTGCGACGCCGCCTTGCTGCTGGGCCCGGAACAGGGGCAACGCCATGCCGCCCAGATCCGCGCCCAGGGCCAACGCCTTGGCCACGTCGAGGCCGGTGCGCATGCCTCCCGAGGCGACCAGGGTGATGTTCGACCCCACGGCCTTGCGCACACTGGCGATCGCCGCGGCGGTGGGAATGCCCCAGGTTGAGAACTGCGCGCCCACGTCGCGGGCCACGCCCGTCGAGCGCAGCTGTTCCACGCGCACCCAGGACGTTCCGCCCAGGCCCGAGACGTCGAGGCTCATCACGCCGCAGTCCACCAGGCGGCGGGCGACCTCGGGCGAGATCCCGCAGCCGGTTTCTTTCACCAGCAGGCGATCACCGTAGGCCTTCGCCAGCCCGGCGACGGTGCGATAGCCACCTTCGAAGTCGCGATCGCCCTCGGGCTGGTTGAGTTCCTGGCCCGGGTTCAAGTGCACCGCGAGCGCGTCAGCGCCGATCGCGTCGGTCAGCTTGCGGATCTGGTCGATCGACATGCGGTTGGCCTGCACCAGCCCGATGTTGCCGATCAGCACGGTGGAGGGCGCGACGCTGCGCACGGCGAAGGTCGGGGTCAGCTCGGGCCGCTCGGCCATCGCGCGCTGGCTGCCCACGCCGAAGGCGATGCCGAACTCTTCGGCGACCTGGGCGAGCTCGAGATTGACCGCCCCTGCCCGTTCAGTGCCGCCCGTCATGCCGGTCATCAGCAGCGGCGCTTTGAGCTTCTTGCCGAACCAGGTCACGCCGAGCTCGACCTGCCCCACGTTCAGCTCGGGCATGGCGCAGTGCACCAGCCGCACGTCAGCCAGCAGTGTTGCGTTCTCAACCGGGGCGACCTCCTCGGTCGCGCAGAGGTCGAGGTGGGCGTCCTTCCGTCGCGCTGTCGTTTCGTCGTGCATCGAGCGGGTTCGTCCTAACAGCCACCCTCCTCCAGATTCCACAACCGAAACCTGCGGATTCATTTACGAATGTCATCTCCGGTCGAGAATCGGCGGCGAGTGGTCGCGTTTTGGCCGTAGAAAGCCGCCCATGCCGGGGCCGGTCTGCGTCTTTTTTCATCGCGGCGAGTACGACGCCGTTCATCAGGGCCTGTCGATCGCCGCCTCAGCGGTGGCGATGGGCCGCAAGGTCGAGCTGTATTTTTTCTGGTGGGCGCTCGAGCGGCTCGCGCGCGGCAACCTCGACGAACCCGATCTCGAACGAGACAACGTCAACGCCACCATGGAGCTGCGCGGCGTGCCCACCCTGCGGCAGCTGCTCGACGTGGTGCGTGACTCCGGGCACGCCACCCTCTTCGCCTGCACCGGGTCGATGGCGTCGATCGGCCTGACGCCGCCCGACGTCGAGCCGAAGGTCGACATGTTGATCGGGTGGACCTCGATTCTTCAGCGCACCGCGGGCGTCACCGATCGCTTCACGCTGTAGTCACGCCGCTCAGACGTAGCGCTGCTCGAACAACTTCCGCAGCCCGTCCTGCCGGCGCAGCAACTCGAGGGTGAGCTCGGCGTGGCCCGGCACGTAGCCATTGCCGACGATCATCTGCACGTCTTTGCCCACGCCTTCGGCCCCCAGCGCAGCCGAGGTGAAGCTGGTGGCCATGGAGAAGAAGATCACCGTGCCGCCATCGCGAACGCTCAAGATCGCCGCCATCTCCGTGTTCGAGACCGAGGCGCAGTTGATCACGAGGTCGGCGAGCTTGCCGTCGGTCAGCTTCAAGACCGTCTCCATCACGTCGACCCCCTGCGTGGCATCGACCTTCGCGTACGCGTCGCAGAGCTTGAGGGCAGAGAGCGCCTCGAGCGCGGGCTGGTTGATGTCGAGCGCGATCAGCTGGCCCTGTCCGTTCATCAGCTCGCGCGCCTGGGCCAGGCAGAGGGCGCCGCTCTTCCCCGCCCCGAGCATCACCACCCGCATGCCCGGCTTCACGTAGCGGGCGACCAGCGCGGGCGCCCCGGCCACGTCGAGGGCGGCGAGCGAGAGGGTGTCGGGCAGATCGTCAGGCAGCTTGGCGTAGATGCCCGAGGCAAAGAGGATCGCGCGGCCGCGAATGTCGACGCGGTCGATCTCGCTCTTCACCGCGCGGATTTCGTCGATCACCAGCGGCGTGAGCGTCAGGCTCACCAGGGTGGCCAGCCGATCGCCGACCTTCAGGGTGCCGAACGCCGGGTGCTTGGGGCTCACTTCCTTCACCCGGCCGATCAACATGCCGCCCGAGCCCGTCACCGGGTTCTGCATCTTTCCGCGCTCGGCGACGATGGTCTGAATGGCCGCGGCGATCTTCGCGGTGTCACCGCCGTTGGCCTCTTTGAGCTGCTTGAAGGAAGCGGCGTCGATGTTCAGGCTCTCGACGTCGATCAGCAGCTCTCCGTCGCGCAGCGGCAGCGAGGGGTCGATCTTCTTCGCGCGCTGCGGGAGCACGCCCTTCTCACCGACGACTCGGCCCAGTCCGTAAGCGTCCATGAGGTGGCGTCTAGCAACCCGCCCCGGCGATCGAAATGAAAACGGCCCCGGGTTTCCCCAGAGCCGTTGAACTGCGCGCACGCTGGCGTGACTTCAGAACGTGTACTGAACCCGCGGGTAGAACATCAGCGCGCTGATGTTGGGGCCGATCACCAGGCGATACGAGACGTCCATGCCGACCGAGAAGTGGTCCATGTTGGTCGCGTACTCGATGCTGAGCGCCACGCCGAAGTTGCCACGCACCAGATTGTTGTCACCTACCGGGTCGGGATCGAGCAGGCCGACGCCGCCGATGAGCTTGCCGCCGATATAGAAGCGCTCGACGACCTGGTGGAGGTAACCCACGCTCGCGTTGAGGAACGTCATGGTGAAGTTGTCGGCCTGGGTGCAGGCCTGCGCGGCGTTGAGGCCCGCCCAGCAGTTCTGCGCATTGGCGCCGATGCCGACGTGAAAGCCGATGGGAATCAGCCCCTTCCCCTCGTTGATCGTCAGCTGGTACCCCAGCCCGAGCTGAAGGTACGTCTGGAGGTTGGAATAGCCGTTGTCGCCACCGACCGTGAAGATCCCACCGATGTCAGTCTCGGTGAAGAACCCACGACGCACCTGGAGCGGCACGCCCTCGGCGGGAGTAGCGGCGTAAGCCGACGACGAAACGACGAGTGCAGCGAACAACGTGGCGAGCTTCCGCACGAACTCCTCCGGACCAAAGGGCGCGGCACCATACCTTCGGAGCGCGCAAACGCAATCGCCAAAACGCAAAACGGCGCGGAACTCCTCGGAGATCCGCGCCGCCGTGGTTTTCAGGAACAGAAACGAAGCGAGCTACTCGCCTTCGCCGTCTTCACCGGCCGCCTTGAAGATCCAGGGGAAGGTGACGTTCACGACGCCGCCGCCCGCGGGCTCGGGGAACTTCCACCGGCGAATGCGCTGCACGATGCAGCTCTCGACGTTGGTGTTGCCCATCGACGACTCGCTCACGTTCGCTTCAGAGACGCCGCCGGAGGGGTCGATGGTCCACGCGACCGCGACCTTGCCGCCGAGGGCCGCGTTCTTCTGCAGCTCCTGCTCGTAACAGAACTTGATCTCGTTCTGGTGGCGCTTGATCACCTTCATGATGACGTCCTTGTCGAGACCGCCGACCACCGTCGTCTTGCCGGGGATGACGCGGGTCGAGTCTTTGCCCTTGCCGCCAATGTCGATCGAACCGTAGCCGCCGCGGCCACGACCGCCGCCCTTGGTGCCGAGCCCGCCAAGGCCCAGGCCCATGCCGCCACCACCGGCGCCACTGCCGCGCGAGCCGAGCCCGCCGACGCCCTGAGCGTCACCCACGCCCGCGCCGCCGGTCAGACCGCCGAGCGCTGCGTTGACGCCGGTGCCCAAACCCGCTTCGAACAGGCTCTTGCTGCTGCCACCGAACATGGAGGCCATCAGGCTGGAGACCTTCTTCTGGTCATCCATTCGCTTCTTGGAGGGGTCGGCCTGATCCTTCTTGGCGTCCTGCTTGCCGAACTTGCCTTCCTTCTCCTTGGGCTTCTCGCCTTCCTTCACGCCCGAGAGATCCATGAATTTTTTGATCTCGATCTTCTTCTCGGGCTTGATCATCAGCTTCACGTACTTCGACGGGTTGCCGAAGATGTCGTCGCCGTCGCCACCGAAACCCAGGGGCGTGAGCACCATCGCCGCCACCAGGGCGAAGAACGCCATCAGGCAGATCGAGGTGATCTTGAAGAAGGTGAAGTCGTGCTCCTCGAGCGTGTTCGCGGTGACGTGCGTGCTGGGGCGAACAAAGCGCAAGATGAAAGCGACGTCGTTGAACGAGACCTGAGCGCGGTCGTGCAGCGCCAGCTCGACGGCATCGGCGCGAACGCCCCCGTCGGCAGCCTTGAGCTTGCCTTCGGTCTTCAGCTGCTCCTTGGACTTGTGCGAGTCGCTCTTGGTGGTGACGATCAGGCCCGCGTCTGAGGGCACGTTCACCACCGCGGTGGCGCCGTGCGCCTGGGCGAGCGAGAAGTTCGCGCCGGCGTTGAACACCGTGAAGCGGTTGCCTTCGCCGTCACCGATCATCACCGGCACGCCTTCGCCGAAGTGCTGAACGTTGATCAGGGTGTCGCCCCAGAGCAGCGCGACCTGGAGCACCTTCTCGGTCTCGGTGGGCACGGCTTCCGCGGGGAGCGGCTCGCTGAAGAGGGCCGCGGCGTTCTTGCCGGTGCCGGCGAGCGCCTTGGCCGAAGGCACGATCTTCTTGTTCTTCTTGTCCGACTTCTTCTCGTCGGACTTCTTCTCGGTCGCAGGCTTGTCGTCGCCGTAGACGATCTTCACCTTCGACTCGCCGATCATCACGGTCTCGCCCGAGGCGACGTGCGCAGGCTCTTTGACCGACTGATCCTTGAACTTGGTGCCGCTCTCGGAACCGAGGTCGATCACCGTGACCGCGCCGTCCTTCTCCACCTTGAACATGCAGTGAAGGTTCGACACCTTGGGGTCAGTCACCTTCACCGACGCGCCAGAACCTGAGCCCACGATGATGCTCTCGAGCTCGCTGGTCGACTCGGTCACCGAGCCATCGGGGTTGGTGATCTGCAGGGTGATCGCGGTCTTTTTGGCCATGGAGATGGATCCTTCAGCGGTTTCGGCGAAGCAGGTTCAGCGAAATGCTCAGCAGTTCAGAGACTCAGAGGTTCTCGACGGACTTCTGGAGCTCGGGGTTGAAGTTGTCGCGGACCTTGATGAGCGTCTTGAACGTCGTCTTCTTCTTCGACACCGAGTAGCTGCCTTCGGGCTTGGTGAGCTCGCCGTCGATGGCGACGTCGGTGAAGTCGATGGTGGTCTTCTTGCGGAAGACCGTCTTGTCAGCCTCGCGGTTCACCTTGTCTTCCGCGAACGAGGCGGACGACATCAACGAGACGATCGCAAGCCCTGCAAAAAAGCGCTTCATGTGCAGCCTCCGTACACCCCTGTGACACCACATTGAAGGGGCGGGTTCCTGAAAAGATGAAGCCGAAAAGGCCGGCTTCACCGTGAAACGGCGCGGATAGTAGGGATCTGGAAGGTGGTTGTCACCCCCACCCCCCGCTCACTCCCAAATCACTTCGCGGGAGCGGGAGCCGGCGCGGGGGCCGGAGCAGGCTCGGTGGCCGCCGGGGTCTCGGTTCCAGGCGAAGGCTCAGCCTTGGCGGCCTCTTCCGACACCTTGTCCAGCAGCGACGGGCCGGTCGGAGCCGCCTTCGGCTTCTCCTTCTCTTCGGGCTTCGGGGCGCCGGCCTTCTGCATGGCGACGATGCCCTTCATTTTACTGTCGATGAGCTGCTGGTCCGTCGACGAAGTGTTCGGGAGCGCCTTGCAGCGATCGAGGAAGCCCAGGGCCTTGTCCCAGCCGGCCTTGTCGGCGGCGTACGCCCAGGCAGCGCCGCAGATGGCGTCGTTCTGATCAGGCTTGATCGAGAGCACGCGCTCGAACATCTCGCCGGCCTTGATGCCCTTCTTGGCGTCTCGGCCCTTCTGCCCGTCGAGCGCGAAGGCGTACGCGAGGAAACCCTCGTAGGAGTTCTGATCGAGCTCGGTGGCCCGCGAGAGCACCTTCTCGGCGCCGTCGTAGTCACGGTAGGTCAACGCCATCGCCCCGATGTTGAAGAGGCTGGGGGCGAAGTCCTTGTTGAGCGAGACGGCCTTCTGGAACTGGCCCAGCGCGAGGCGGCGATCGTCGAGCTTCAAGTAGATGAGGCCCAGGTTGTTGTAGACGCCGGGATCCTGGTCATCGAGCTTGCGCGCGTTGGCCGAGATGAACTCCGCCAGGCGGTAGTTGCCCTGGTCGAAGTAGATGAGCGCCAGGTTCTTGTACGCGTCGGGGTTGTCCTTGGTGCGGGCGAGCACCTTGCGCGAGGTGGCTTCGGCCTGCGCGTACTTCTTTGCGAGGCGGTAGGCGACGGTGAGGTTGTTGTTGAGCTCGACGTCGAACTCATTGGCCGGGTCCTTCAGCGCGGTCTCGTAGAGCGAGATCGCCGCGTCGAACTTGTCCTGCTGGCGGTAGGCGCGGCC
>JAYVNA010000260.1:0-5841 GCA_043758715.1 Archangium sp. | reverse complement strand
GCGAGCCAACCCGGGCCGCTCGGCACGAGATCCGCGGTCGGCGCCTCCAGAAAGGGGAACGCATGCAGCAGCCGCTCGCTGCCTTCGATCAACGAGCCCGCGCGGCTCACCCGCGCGAACTTCACGCTCGCGGTCGCGCCCACTGCTTCCACCCAGCTCAGCCCGTACTCCGCGCCGTTCCACGCCACGTTCTGCGCGTGAAACCCGGTGCCCCGCGCGATGGTGGTGAAGGACATGGTGTTGCCCTCGAGCCTGATCAGCCGCAACTCGCCCGCGCCCCCGAGTTGCTGCAGGGCGACGAACACGCCCGCGCCAAAGGTGAGCATCGAGCCGCTCCCGTCGATCGACCCGCTGCCCAGCTCGAGCACGCTGTCCTGAACCAGCGTGCCGTCGGGCCCGAGTCGCGCAAACCGCAGCACCATCGGCTCGCCATTGTTCCACTCGTGCCAGAGCACGCCCCATTGGTGCGCGAGCGGATTCCACGCCAGCGCGGCGTCGGTTTGAAACGCGCGCACCCGGGGGAAACGCCGCTCGCTGCCGTCGACCAACGTGCCCGCGGCGGTGAGCTGCGCGAACACCACCTCGGCCCCGCCCGCGTCGAGCCACCGCCAGCTGATCAGCCCGTACCCTTCTCCGGTGAACACCGCGCGGCCATCGAGCCCGCGCATCAACGGCATCGGGCCGCCGACCGCACCCTGCTCCGAGAGCGTCACCGCCTCCAGCGAGAACACCCCGTCGCTGGGCGAGTTCACCTGCGTGAGCAGGTTACCCGAACCATTCCACGCGAGCCTCGGCTGACCGGGCCAGGCCGCGATGGAAGGAATGGCGACGGTGGGTGGTGCGCCCGCGCAGCCCGTCGCCACGATGACCGAGCGAGGAAGCACCGAGCGGCCGGACATCGAGATGATCAGCTCGGCCGTGGAGAGCGAGTCAGACTCGAGCACGAGCGCCGCGCCGTCGGCCCCTTCCGTCGAAGGAGCGAGGTAGGTGACGGAGACCTCCGCCTGTGCGCCGGGCTCGAGCCGCGCCGGGGTTTCGCCCAGGGAGAAAGCGCTGCGCGGGTCACGCGCGAGGTGCGCGGTGAGGTTGAGCGGGGCCCACCCCGAGTTCCTGAACGTCACCGTGAGCGAAGTGCTCGAGCCGGCATCACGTGCGCCGAAGTCGAGGGCGGCCGGTGAGATCTGCAGGGACGCGTTGGTGGCTCTGAGCCGCGTCCCGTCGCACCCCGAAACCACGATGAAAGTGACAGCAATTGCTGCGCCCGTGATCAGTCGTCCCATTCGCGCCCGCCCCCATGGAGGACCAAAGAGCAAACGCGCGACCAGCCGATCAAAGCGTCGCGCCGATGCCGATGCTCAACGAGAAGGCGACGCCCTGGTCGAAGCCGAACACCGGCATCAACACCAGCGCGGTGGAGTCGCTGATCACCAACGCGCCCTTCATCACCAGCGAGACGGTGGGCGAAGCGTGGAGCCTTGCGCCCTGCACCATCTTCATCGTGCCGGTCAGGCCCAGCAGAAAATGCGACCGGGTCCCCAACCGGAGGGCCGCGCCCAGGCCGTAGCGCTGCAACATCGTGAGGTCTTCACCGATGAGCGGGCTCGCGTGGGCGTGCATCAGCGCCACCACGCCCACCGCGTTCGGGAACACCACCCCGGCATCGACCGCGAAAGCCATCTCCGGGAGCGTGACCCCGACCGCGGTGAGCAGCCCCAGCCCCAGGGTGACGCTCGCCACTCCGCGCGCACCGGTCGGCGAGGCAGGAGCCGCGGTGCGCGTGGAGCTCCACGGCACCGTCTCGGCGCGGCAGGTCACCTTCACTTCGCCGCGATCATCAGGCGCCTCGATGCAGATTTTTCCGTTCTCGCGAAGGACGCGCGGCAGCGCCTCGTCGGCCTGGTTCACACACAGCGAGAGGAGTGCCGCGAGCCACACCTGCAGACGGTAACGAGGGGCTCACCGCGGGCAGGAAGCCAAATGCCGCGAGCCGCGCAGCGGAGATCAGCGAGGCAGTTGCCCTCAGCGCGCGAAGTACCGCGGCGGTTTGCGCGCGTGCGTCGCCTGCTCGAACGCGTGACCCAGCGCGAGCACCTGCGCGTCAGCCCAGGCCGCGCCCACGAAGCTCAGCCCCACCGGCAGCTCGCCCACGAAGCCCATCGGCACCGTCACGTGGGGACACCCGGCCACCGCCGCCGGCGTGGAGAACGACATGGTGAAGTGATCACCCAACGCGAAGTCCGTCTGCCACGCGGGCGCATCGGTGGGGGCGATCAACGCCTCGAGCTTGTTCTTCTCCAGTACCCGGTGCAGCGACGCGCGCGCCTGCCCGCAGGCCGCCAGCGCCTTCTGGTACGCAAGGCTGCTCAGCGGCCCCTTCTTCGCGGCCGCTTCGAACAACTGCTGGCCGAAGAACCCCAGCTCCTGGCCGGCGTGCGCCTGGTTGAAGGCGATGACGTCGCTCAGCTGCTTCATCGGGCCGCCGCGCGCTGCGAGGTACGCATCGAGATCGGCCTTGAGCTCGAACAGCAACACCTCGAGCTCGGCCGCGTCGTACGCCGCGGTCGGCAGCTCGACGTCGACCAGCACCGCGCCCGCCGCGGTCAGCGCCGCGAGCGCTTCCTTCGCGACTCCAGCGACGTTCCAGTTCGCTTCCACCAGGCGCCGCACCACGCCCAGCCGCACGCCCGAGAGGGTCGCCTTTTCCAGCGCGGCCACGAAGCCGGGCTGCTTCGGCGGAATGCGGCGGGTCGCCCCATCACGCGCATCGGGCCCGGCGATCGCCTCGAGCACCAGGGCCGCGTCCATCACGGTGCGGGTCATCGGGCCCGCGGTGTCCTGGCTGTGCGCCAGGGGGATGATGCCCGCGCGAGAGACCAGGCCCAGCGTCGGCTTGAACCCCACCACGCCGCACAACGACGCGGGCGAGACGATGGAACCATCGGTCTCGGTGCCGATGGCCGCCGCGCACAGGCTCGCGGCCACTACCACCGCGGAACCCGACGACGAGCCCGAGGCGTTGCGCGTGAGCACGTAGGGGTTCTTCGTCAGTCCGCCGCGGCCGCTCCAGCCCGAGGTCGACGCCCGGCCGCGCATGTTCGCCCACTCGGAGAGGTTGGTCTTCCCCAGCAACACCGCGCCGGCTTCGCGCAGCCGCTGCACCACGAAGGAATCGCGCGCCGGGGGGGGCGCCTCGAGCATCGCGAGCGAGCCGGCGGTGGTCTTCATCGCGTCGGCGGTGTCGAGGTTGTCCTTCACCATCACCGGTACGCCGTGCAGCGGGCCGCGCGGGCCCTTGCGCTTTCGTTCTTCGTCGAGCGCCGCGGCGATGGTGAGGGCGTCGGGGTTCCTCTCGAGCACGCTCTTGAGCCCCGGGCCCTTCACGTCGAGGGCCTCGATGCGCGCCAGAAACGCCTCGACCAACGCGGTGCTGGTGACGGCGCCCGAAGCGAGCGCCTCGGCGAGTTGACGCACGGTCTTCTCTTCGACCAGCTCAGCTGCGGGCACGGCGCCCAGGGCGAGCGACGCGGCGCCACCCACGAGCAGGGTTCGGCGTGAGAACTTCATGGAACGAGCAAACCGACCTTCTTTCCCGAGGCAGGAAGGCGCGGCAGCGGAATGACGTCGAAGAGCACCAGCAGGCCACCGACCGCGAGCAGGGCGAGCACCAGCAGCGCGATCACCAACCCCGCGCGGCGCGGCTTGACCATCGCCACGTCGTCGAACGATTCGACCTGCTGCAGGGAGGGCACCGAGGCCTGCTGATCAGCCGGGTCGGCGGTGAAGGCCACGGGCGAAGGCGGGGGGCGACGATTGGCGCGCATCGACAGCAGCCCCGGAATCTCCCCGGGCTGGGCGATGGCCGTCTTGGCGCCGTCGTCGTCGTCCTCCCAGTCCATCGGGTTGCCGCGGTTGGTGATGGAGATGGTCTCGCCGGTCGCGGTACGCGGCGGAAGCAGCGGCCCCCCCGCGACGGTGTGCGCCATCGGGCTGACGGCCGGCGTGAGTTCCTGGCCGTTGGTCGCCTTCTCGGTGAGCACCCGCTCGCGGGAGGTGACGTGCATCTCACTGCTCACCTGCACCGAAGGCGGCGACTCGCGCTCGCTGATGTTCTTGCGGCTGGCGGCAAACTGCGCGCGCAGGTTCTTGATCTCGTCGGGCAGCGCCGCCGCGGGAATCGTCTTGTCGCCCGCGTCGTCGTCGTCGTCGTCGTACTTGAAGGGCCGCGAGAGCGCAGGTGAGGGCGCGGTCGCGTTGCCGGTCGGGTTCGGGTTGGGCGCGGTGGGCGCGCTCGACGCGGGGGCCCTCAAGGCCCGGGGCCGCGCAGGCGAGGTGCCTTCCCCGTTCGAGGTGGGCGGCGGGTTCTTGAGATCGCCCGGCATCACTCCGGGCCGCGTCATCTCGGCTTCTTCGCGCGGCATCACGGCCCTGGGCGCGGTGATGAGCGAGGGCTTGCGCGACTCGGCCGCGGGGGAAGCGCTGGTCACGGCGCCCGCCCGCACCCGCGCGAGCACGTTCTGCACCTTCACTTCGCCGGTGGTCTCCGAGCCGAACTCGGATGATTCGAGCAGGCGGCGGGTCTCGGCGCGTCGCTCGCTGAAGTGCCGGGTCACCACTTCGCCCAGCTGCTCCGGGTGCCAGATGAGCCCGGGCGCGGCCTTCTCGATGGCGCGGGCGAACTCGAGCGCGGTGTTGAAGCGCCGCTCGCGATCTCGCTGCAGGGCCTTGAGCACCACCGCGTCGAGCTCGGGGCCGACTTCCTTGTTCCACTTCGAAGGCGGCTGCACCTCTTCGCGCAGCGCGGCCATCATGCCTTCCTCGGCGGTCTTGCCGTGGAAGAGGCGCAGGCCCGTGAGGCACTCGTGCATCACCACGCCCAACGCGAAGATGTCGCTGCGGGGGTCGAGCGGCTCGCCGCGAATCTGCTCGGGCGACATGTACCCCGAGGTGCCCTTCACCATGCCGATGCTGGTGCGGCCGCTGCGGCCGAGCGCCTTGGCGATGCCGAAGTCGAGCAGCTTGGTGACGCCTTCGTACGTCACCATGATGTTCTTCTCGGCGACGTCGCGGTGAATCACGATCTGCCGGCGGCCGCGCGCGTCGGTGAAGGTGTGGGCGTAGTGAAGCGCGAGCGCGGTGTCGCGGGTCGAGGCCAGGGTGAGCCCGATCGGAATCGATTCCTTCGCCTGCCGGCAGGCGCGCGCCATCTCCACCAGGGTGCAGCCCTGAATGAACTCCATCGCCATGAAGAGCTGACCTTCGTCAGTCTCCAGCTCGAACACCTGCGCGATGTTCGGGTGATTGAAGGCGGCGGTGATGCGCGCCTCCTCGAGGAACATTCCGACGAAGTCTTCCTCTCCTCCGATGTCCGGGAGAATCGTCTTGAGCACCACGAGCTTCTTGAAGCCCGCAAGGCCGGTTTGATGGGCAAGGTAGATGGCGCTCATCCCGCCCGTTGAAAGGCGGCACAGCACCTCGTACTTGCCCAGGTGCCGGCGATCGAGCTGCGTGCTCGGCGCGATGAAAGAGTTGTTGCCCACCCGGTGACCTGAAGGCGCAGTCTACCGCTTTGCGAAAGCGCGTCTCTCTTTGTTCCCGGTAGAAAGTTCTAACGTCAGCAGAACGTCACCGGCCCGCTTCATTTCATCTCCGCGATGAAGGTCCCATCACCGGAATAACGCTGACGGCACTCGGGCTTCTGCTTGCCGTTGATCTTCACCTCGATGACGAACTCCCGGGTCGAAGGTACGGCCTTCGCGTACACCGGCGCGAGCGCCTCGCAGGTGGGCAGGGTGTCGCCGTACTTCCCGCTGCAGGCGGCCATCAAATAGTCCATGTCGTCGG
>JAYVNA010000259.1:0-1797 GCA_043758715.1 Archangium sp. | reverse complement strand
CCACCAGGGCCTTCGTTACAACTGCGCGGCGGTGGTGGCGGGCGGCACGGTGCACGGCCTGGTGCCCAAGGAAAAGCTGCCCACCTACAACATCTTCTACGAGGGCCGCACCTTCGCCCGCGGCACCCCGGGCATGAAGGAACTCCACCGCGGCGTGCCGCTGGGCGACTTCCTCTTCTCGTTCGACTTTGGCCTGCTCAGCGTCGAGGTCTGCGAAGACATCTGGAGCGCCGACGGCCCCATGCGCCGCCGGGCGTATTCCGGCGCCGAGCTGGTCTGCAACCTCTCTTCGTCCCCCTTTCGCATCGGAGTCGACGGCACCCGGCGCGAGCTGATGTCGACCCGCGCGGGCGATCACCAGGTGACGTTGGCCTACGTGAACCAGGTGGGAGCGCAGGACGGGCTGGTGTTCGACGGCGGCGGCTACGTGAACCAGAACGGAAGGCTCGCCTACGCCCTGCCACGCTTTCAGCAGACCTGGGGCGCCGCGGTGGTCGACCTCGATCGCACCCTGCGCTTGCGCACCGAGAACACCACCTGGCGCGACGACCGCAGGCACTGGACCGCCCAGGGCCCCCCGGTGCCGACGCTCGAGATCGACTTTGCCACCCGACGCGAGGCGCTCACCTTCCCCGTGCCGGCGCAGCGCAGCTTCTTTCTGCCCTCCAGCGAGCCCATTCCCACGGCCCGCGATCGGTACTGCGAAGACCTGCTCGACGCGCTCGCGCTGGGGGTGGGCGACTATTTCGAGAAGACGCGAGGCTTCAAGTGCATCGGCATCGCCTTGTCGGGCGGCCGCGACTCGTTGCTCACGCTGCTGATCGCCCACCGGTACGCGGTGCGCGCGAAGGTGCCGATCGAGGCCTTCTTCATGCCCACGCGGTATTCCTCCCAGGGCACCCGCGACGCGGCGGCGCTGATCGCGAAGGAACTGGGGGTGGCGTTCTCCATCGTCAGCATCGACGACGCTTTCGAGCGTGAGATCGCCGCCACCAGGGAAATGCTGGGCGAGCGCGCGCTCACCCCCATCACCCTGCAGAACATTCAGGCGCGGCTGCGGGCGCAGCGCATGTGGAACTGGGCGAACTCGTCAGGCGGGCTGTTCCTGCAGACGGGCAACATGTCGGAGAAGGCGGTCGGCTACACCACCATCGGCGGCGACCTGATGGGCGCGCTGGCGGTGATCAGCAACCTCCCCAAGACGGTGGTGATGTACCTGCTGGCCTACCTCGAGGAAAAGCTCGGCTTCGAGGGCATCAAGGCGGTGGTGGCGCGCCCGGCGGGCCCCGAGCTGATGCACAACCAGGTGGGCGAAGACGAGCTGATGCCTTTCCCGATTCTCGACGCGTGCTTCCATCTCTTCGCGGGCGAGAAGCTGGGCCCCGCTGACGTGGTGACCGCGGTGCGCGCCATCTTCCCCGATCTCTCGCCGGAGACGGCCGAGGCGCACGTGAAGAAGTTCGTGAAGCTCTTCACCCAGAGCATCTACAAGTGGGTGCAGTCGCCCATCTCGTTGCACGTCGGCAACCTCGACCTCGATCGCGAGCGCGCCCTCCAGCTGCCCGTGGTGACGCAGACCGAGTGGTGATGACCCAGCCCCGCTTCAGTCTCAGGCGCCTTTCGACGGCGATGCTGCTGTGCGCCCTGGTGGCGGCGGCGGCGTTCGTGCTCGCGCTGGCCTTCGGGGAGCAGCCGCTCGAGCTCTCGCAAGTGCGCACCCCGGGCAGCGCGCAGGAGTTGATCTTCTATTCGCTGCGCCTGCCGCGGGTGGTGTTGGCCGCCCTGGTCGGGTGCGCG
>JAYVNA010000258.1:0-5852 GCA_043758715.1 Archangium sp. | reverse complement strand
AGGCGCTTCTTCACTTCGCCCCCGAGCGCGCCGACCTGCTTCTCGAACTGCTTGAGCGGCTTGCCGGTGCGCACGCCCTTGATCAACGACTCGATCTCCTTTTGCTGCGCACGGCCGCGCTTGACGAGTTCCTTCTCGAACGAGGCGAGGCGCTTGCGGGCGTCCTGGAGCTGGCCGAGGACGGCGTTCTGCACTTCAGCGACGGGGGACGGCGACGAGACAGTCTGCTTACGAGCCATGATGGGTAGACCTCCGACTGCGAGTTTGACGCGCTGCGATATAACGCATCGCGGCATTCAGGCAAGGCCCTCCCCAGAGAAAGCCGGCCAACTCACCCTGCGGAGGGGCTGCTCACCCCACGTTCGCAGCTCAGAGTCCCCGGAGCGGTGGACTCAGGTTGAGGTTCCCGCAAATGAAAAAGGGCGACCCCTCTCGGAGCCGCCCTTCTCACTTCACCCTCGCTTCAGCTCAGGCACCGATGTCGGCGCGGCTGTTCACGGACGGGCTCTGGAGCGCAGAAGGATCGCCGGCATGCGTCGCCGCCAGCGCATCTTCCATGTTCTGCACTTCGTCAGCAGGGCTGTCGACCTGGATGTCGAGGTGCTTGTAGTTCGGCAGACCCGTACCAGCAGGGATGAGCCGACCCATGATGACGTTCTCCTTGAGGCCACGCAGGTAGTCGACCTTGCCGGAGATCGCCGCCTCGGTGAGCACCTTGGTCGTCTCCTGGAAGGAAGACGCCGAGATGAACGACTCGGTCGACAGCGACGCCTTGGTGATGCCGAGGAGCAGAGGCTCGCCGACCGCCGGGCGACGGCCCGCGTTGAGCGCCTTCTCGTTCTCTTCCTCGAACACCCACTTCTCCACCTGCTCGTCGATGAGGAACTCGGTATCGCCGACGTCGGTCACACGCACGCGCCGCAGCATCTGGCGCACGATGATCTCGATGTGCTTGTCGTTGATCTTCACGCCCTGGAGCCGGTAGACCTCCTGCGTCTCGTCCACCAGGAAGCGGGCGAGTTCCTTCTCGCCGAGCACCTTGAGGATGTCGTGCGGGTTGGCCGCGCCGTCCATCAGCGACTCACCGGCGCGCACGCGATCACCTGCGTGCACCGTGATGTGCTTGGACTTGCTGATCAGGTACTCCTTGGCGAGGTCAGGGCGCGCTTCGCCGTTCACCTCAGGGGTGATCATCAGCTTGCGCTTGCCCTTGGTGTCCTTACCGAAGGAAACCACGCCGTCGATCTCCGCGATGATCGCGTGATCCTTCGGCTTGCGCGCTTCGAAGAGCTCGGCCACACGGGGCAGACCGCCCGTGATGTCCTTGGTCTTCGTCGTCTCGCGGGGAACACGGGCGACCACTTCACCAGGGGTGATTTCCTGGAGATCGTCGACCGCGAGCGCGGCGCCCTGGGGCAGGAAGTAGCTCGCCGGCTGGCCGTTGGGCAGGGTGCGAACTTCACCCTTCCCGTCCCGAATGGTGATGCGCGGGCGGGCTTCCGGGTCGCGCGACTCGATGATCGTCCGGCGGCTGAGGCCGGTGACCTCGTCCGTCGACTCGTTCATCGTGACGCCTTCGATGATGTCCTCGAACTTCACCGCGCCGCCGACTTCCGACAGCAACGGCATGGCGAAAGGCTCCCACTCACCGAGCTTCGCGGCGGCCTCGACCTTCTGGCCTTCCTTCACCATCAGGCGCGCGCCGTACACCATGCGGTGACGCTCACGCTCACGGCCTGACTCGTCGACGATGATGATCTCACCGTTGCGGTTGGTGACCACCGACTCGCCGCCGGTGCGCTTCACGCTCGAGAGGCCGATGAACTTCACCGTACCCGCGAAGCGCGAGTTGAGCTCGCTCTGCTGCGAACGACCCATGGCGGCGCCGCCGACGTGGAACGTACGCATGGTCAGCTGCGTGCCGGGCTCGCCGATGGACTGGGCGGCGATCACGCCGACCGCCTCACCGACCGAGACCTTGCGGCCGCGGGCCAGGTCACGGCCGTAGCACTCGACGCAGATGCCGCGCTTGGTCTGGCAGGTCAGGCCCGAGCGGATCTTCACCCGGTCCAGACCGGCGTTGACGACCTTGAGCACGCGCGCTTCGTCGATTTCTTCGTTGGCGCGCACGAGCACCTCGCCCGTGACCGGGTCGTGGATGTCGTCGAGGGCCACCCGGCCCAGGATGCGCTCGTTGAGCGGCTCGATCTCTTCGCCACCCTCGACGAGGGCGGAGATGACGATGCCGTCGAGCGTGCCGCAGTCGTACTCGTTGACGATCGCGTCCTGCGCGACGTCGACCAGGCGGCGGGTGAGGTAACCCGAGTTCGCCGTCTTGAGCGCGGTGTCGGCCAGGCCCTTACGAGCGCCGTGCGTCGAGATGAAGTACTGGAGCACCGAGAGGCCTTCGCGGAAGTTCGCGGTGATCGGCTGCTCGATGATTTCGCCAGAAGGCTTCGCCATCAGGCCGCGCATACCGGCGAGCTGACGAATCTGCTGGGTCGAACCACGGGCGCCGGAGTCGGCCATGATGAAGATGGGGTTGAAGGACTTCTGAACGCGAGTCTCCTTCTTCCCCTCGCGGCTGATGCCCGAGATGCTTTCCTCGGAAATCATTTCCATCATCTTCTTGGTGATGGCTTCCGTGGTCTGCGCCCAGATGTCGATGACCTTGTTCGAGCGCTCACCGACGGTGATGAGACCCTCGAGGTACTGGTTCTCGACCTCGGTCACTTCCTTCTGCGCCGCTTCGATGAGCGTGTACTTCGCAGGAGGAATGATCATGTCCTTGAGCGCGATCGAGATGCCGGCCTTGGTCGCGTTCGTGTACCCGTAGGAACGAATGCGGTCGGCGAGGAGGACAGTCTCCTTCTCACCCGTGAGGCGGTAGCAGATGTCGATCAGGTTCCCGAGCTGCTTCTTGTCGAGGACCTTGTTGACCTCGTCGAAGCCCACGCGCGCAGGCACGATCTCCGCGAGCAAGACGCGGCCGACGGTGGTCTCGTAGATCTTGTTCTTGCCCTCGAGGTCCTTGAGGCGGCACTTGATCTTCGCCTGAAGGTGAACGGCGTTCTGATCGTAGGCCGAGCGAACTTCGTTGGCCGAGGCGAACGTCATGCCTTCGCCGTGCGCGAACTCGCGCGGGCGGGTCATGTAGTAGATGCCGAGCACCATGTCCTGCGTGGGGACGATGATGGGCTTGCCGTTGGCGGGGCTGAGGATGTTGTTCGTCGACATCATCAGGGTGCGCGCTTCCATCTGAGCTTCGATGGACAACGGCACGTGCACGGCCATCTGGTCACCGTCGAAGTCGGCGTTGAACGCCGTGCAGACGAGCGGGTGCAGCTGAATGGCCTTGCCTTCGATCAACACGGGCTCGAACGCCTGCATGCCGAGGCGGTGCAGGGTCGGGGCGCGGTTGAGGAGCACCGGGTGCTCGCGGATCACCTCATCGAGGATGTCCCAGACCTCGGGGCGCTCCTTCTCGACCATCTTCTTGGCCGACTTGATGGTGGTGACGTAGCCCTTCTCTTCGAGCTTGTTGTAGATGAACGGCTTGAAGAGCTCGAGGGCCATGATCTTCGGCAGGCCGCACTGGTGCAGCCGAAGCTCGGGACCGACGACGATCACGCTGCGGCCCGAGTAGTCAACGCGCTTGCCGAGCAGGTTCTGACGGAACCGGCCCTGCTTGCCCTTGAGCATGTCGGAGAGCGACTTGAGCGGGCGCTTGTTGGGGCCCGTGATGGTCTTGCCACGGCGACCGTTGTCGAACAGCGCGTCGACGGCCTCCTGCAGCATGCGCTTCTCGTTGCGAATGATGATGTCCGGGGCGTTGAGCTCCTGGAGCCGCTTGAGGCGGTTGTTCCGGTTGATCACGCGGCGGTACAGATCGTTCAGGTCGGAGGTCGCGAAGCGGCCGCCGTCGAGGGGCACGAGCGGACGCAGGTCGGGCGGGAGCACCGGAATGACGTCGAGCATCAGCCACTCAGGCAAGTTGCGCTGACCGGCAGGGCCTGACGAACGGAACGACTCCAGCACCTTGAGGCGCTTCGCGTACTTCTTGCGCTTGGCCTCCGAGGTGGTGACCTTCATCTCGGCGCGCATCTGCTCGGCGAGCTCGTCGACGTTAATCGCCTTGAGCATGTCGCGAACGGCCTCGCCGCCCATCATCGCCACGAACGAGTCGTCGCCGTGCTCCTTGAGCAGGGTCTGGAACTTGTCCTCGGTGATCAGCTCGCCCTTGGTGAGCTCGGTGCTCTTGGGGTCGAGCACGATGTAGCTCTCGCAGTACAGGACCTTCTCGAGATCCTTCAGCGTCATGTCGAGCAGGGCACCGATGCGCGAAGGCAGGCTCTTGAGGAACCAGATGTGCGCGACCGGAGTGGCGAGGGTGATGTGGCCCAGGCGCTCACGACGCACCTTGGACTGAATCACTTCGACGCCGCACTTCTCGCACACCACCCCGCGGTGCTTCATGCGCTTGTACTTGCCGCAGTTGCACTCGTAGTCCTTCACCGGCCCGAAGATGCGGGCACAAAACAGGCCGTCACGCTCAGGCTTGAACGTGCGGTAGTTGATGGTTTCCGGCTTCTTCACTTCGCCATGCGACCACTGCCGAATCTTGTCGGGCGAGGCCAGGGCGATGCGAATCGCCTGGAACGAGAGGGGGTCCTTCGGCTTCTCGAAGAAATTGAAGATGTCCTTCACGGATTCACCTGGGGCAAAGAAGAGAGCTTGTTTAAGTCTTGTTTTCGAAATGGCACCTGACCCGTACGGTCAGGCGCCGGTCTCACGGGTCGAACGGGCGATTATGCGTCCGTCCCCGTCTTGGCAGGCTCGTCCGAGACCATCACCGAGGTGCGGCGACGCTCCGGCGGGGCCTTCTCGAGCAGCTCGACGTCGAGCGCCAGGGCCTGGAGCTCCTTGAGCAACACGTTGAAGGACTCCGGCAGGCCTGACTCGAGGGTGTAGTCACCCTTGACGATCGACTCGTACATGCGGGTGCGGCCGACCACGTCGTCGGACTTCACCGTGAGGAATTCCTGCAGCGAGTAGGCAGCGCCGTACGCTTCCATCGCCCAGACTTCCATTTCACCCAGGCGCTGACCGCCGAACTGCGCCTTGCCACCGAGCGGCTGCTGGGTGACGAGCGAGTAGGGACCAATCGACCGAGCGTGGATCTTCTCGTCGACGAGGTGGTGCAGCTTGAGCATGTACATCACGCCGACGGTGACGTTCTGGTCGAACACCTCGCCGGTGCGGCCGTCGAAGAGCACCATCTGACCCGTCTTGGGCAGATCGGCCTTCTCGAACAGGTTGTGCAGCTCGGTCTCGTGAGCGCCTTCGAACACCGGGCTCGCGAGGTGAATGCCCTTGTGCAGCCGGCGCGCGAGCTCGATCGCTTCCTTGTCGGAAAGCTTCTCGAGGAACTCCCCGAACTTCTCGTCGTCGTAGACGCCCTTGAGGCCCTTGCGGCAGGCATCAGCGGAGCCCTTCTCGACGAACTGCTGCAGCTTCTCGCCCATGCCCTTGGCGGCCCACCCGAGGTGAACCTCGAGGATCTGGCCGATGTTCATGCGCGAAGGCACGCCCAGGGGGTTGAGCACGATGTCCACCGGGCGACCGTCCTCGAGGAACGGCATGTCTTCGATGGGGAGGATGCGGGAGACCACGCCCTTGTTGCCGTGGCGGCCAGCCATCTTGTCGCCGACCTGCAGCTTGCGCTTGATGGCGACGTACACCTTGACCATCTTGATCACGCCAGGGGGCAGCTCGTCGCCCTTCTTGATGCGGGCGATCTTCTCGCCGAAGGCCAGCTTCACGGCCTCCTTGTTCTCCTCGAGGTTCTTGAG
>JAYVNA010000257.1:0-5855 GCA_043758715.1 Archangium sp. | reverse complement strand
CGACGAAGAGCAGTGAAGCGGTGTGGGACGTGCTCGGCTGATCAGAGCGCGCGTTCGTACATGCGCCACTTCTTGTAGACCTTGGCGTTCATGCGCTCGATGCCGCGGTTGATCTGCGTGTTGTCCTCGTCGGTCCACGAGAGCTCGCCTGCGCTGTAGCCGGCTGCGAGGCCCCGCTTGCTTATCTCCTCGTAGAGCACCGCCGCCAGGGCGCCGTACTTTCGCGAGGCGCGGTACTCGTCTTTGATGCCGAGCAGAATGAGGCGCGCGTTCTTCGGGCGGTTGAACTTGAGCCGCCAGAGCAACTTCACCAGGTTGATGGGGTTTCTCATCAACTCGCCCTTGAAGTCGCGAATGAGCTCGTTGATGTCGGGAATGGCGAAGAGGATCGCCGCCGCCTTCCCATCGACTTCGGCCACGTAGGCGAGCTGGGTGTCGATGAAGAGCTTGTACTCGTTGGCGATGACCTCCAGCTCCATGTTGGTGAAGGGCGTGAAGTTCCAGTTGTTCTTCCAGGCCTCGTTGTAGATCTCCTGGATGATGGTGGCGTCACGCTTGATCTGCTTGATGTCCATCATGCGGATCTTCACGTTGGGCAGCTCGCGGGTCTTCTTCGCGACGCGCGTGGTGAGATCGTCGATCGGCGTACCGGCCGTGTACCACCAGCCCAGCAGGTCCTTGACCTTCTGGTAGCCCGAGTCCTGAACGAGCTTGTCCATGAAGGGACGGTTCCAGGTGGTGCCGATCATCGAGGGCTTGTCGAAGCCTTCGATCAACACGCCCATCTCGCCCTTCGAATCGAGCGTGAACGGCCCGCGCAGGCGCACCCGGCCCTTCTTGCGCGCCCACTCTTCGGCCGCGGCAAAGAGCGCCTTGGAAACGGCCACGTCATCGATGCACTCGTAGAAGCCGAAGAAGGCCGTCTTGGGCTCGTCGGGCCAGCGCGTGTCGTAGTCGTGATCGATCTGCGCGCTGATGCGGCCGACCGGCTTGCCGTCCTTGAAGGCGGTCCACGCCTCGAGCTCACCGTGCGCGAGGAACACGCTCTTCTTGGGGTCGAGCTGCTTGCGGTAATCATCGAGGAGCGGCGGGACCCAGTTCTTCTCCTGATCCAATCCGATGGACCAGGGCACGTGCAGGAAGACTTCCTGCTCTTTCTTGGTGCGGGCAGGGCGGACGTCGATGACAGGCGCGTTCATGAGCGCACGCCTACTGCCCACCGCCCCGTTTGGAAACGACGAATCGCGTGGGCGGAAGTAGGGTGACTTCGTGGCGGCTTCAGGGCTCTCAGCGCTGTGTGTGGAGTGCGGTCTGTGCTGCGACGGCTCGCTGTTCCGGTTCTTGCCGGTCGAGCCCGAAGACGCGCCGAAACATCACGCGCTGTCGTTGCCGGTGGTGATGCAGTCGGGGCGGCTGGCGATGCCATTGCCGTGCGCGAAGTTGGAAGCGCGGTGCTGCAGCGTGTACCGGGAACGGCCGCCGGGCTGCCGGGCCTTCGTCTGTCACCTGGGCCGACGGCTCGAGGATGGTGAGGTGAAGTTCGACGACGCGCTCGCGGTGGTGAGGGAAGCGCAGCGCCGCATCGAGGTGTTGAAGGCGGCCTGGCCGGGACCTGAGCCGGTGGTGCAGCGCACGACGGCTGCGAAACATCAGCCTCCGAATGAGCCGGCGCTCGAGGCGCTGCGCGACGTGCACGAGTGGCTCGACGATCACCTGCACTGGCCCGAATAGTTACTTCGCCAGCACCATCGCCCAGAGCGACTCAGGCAGCACGAAGGTGAGGTACACGTTTCCCAGGCGAATCTCGGTGTGGTCCACCAGGGGCACGCGTTGTTTGGGTCCCAGCTCGGCGCCCGCGACCCAGGTGCCGTTCTTGCTGTCGGCATCGGTGAGCGCCCACACCTTCGTGCGTTCGTCTTGCTGCAGCCACGCGTGGAAGCGGCTCACGGAAGAATCGTCGAGCTCGATGTCGTTGCTGCCGACGCGGCCCACGGTCACGCCCATGGGGAAGGCGTTCGGCTTGCCCGGGGCTTTGGTGATCAGGTGCACCCGGTTGCCGTTCGCTTCGGGCTGCGACATCACCACCGCGGCGCGCGTGGGGGCCCAGTTCTCGGTCTGCGCTCCCTGGGCGGTCATGCGCTGCACGAGCACGGGGCCACTCCATCTGGCTTTGGTGCCGACGGGATCTTTCAACCACGCGTTGACCAACTCCGAGAAGGTGGCGTTCACGTCGCGAAGGGTAGCGCAGCCGGTGAATCGGTTCCTGCCGCGGCGCGCTACTTCGCGGTGCAGTCGGCAGTGAGGGTCTGCGTCGCCCCGGCGCGCACGCTGATCTTGAACCCCTCCCTCTTTCCGTCTGCGCACACCACGGAAATGGAGTGGCCCCCGAGTGGAAGAGAGAAGTCACCGGGGAAGGCCCCGAGGAGGCGCTTGCCTTCGTAGACCGTGCCTCGTCCGGTGCCTTGCACACTGACTGCGCCGAGCTCGCTCACCGGCTCCGTGTCGAGGACGACCTTGCTCTTCTTCGACGGGGGCGGCTTCGGAATGGGCTTCTTCGTCGGCTTGGGACTCGTGCCCAGCCCTTCGAGAGGGCCGATGGGCAACTCGGTCTTGGGGGCTCGCGTTCCCGTGGTGATGGGGGCGGTCGTCACGCCGGTCGCCGTGCCCCTGAGGTCTGCGAGCAGCAGCGTTCCCGCGTCCGCGGGCGTGGCAGTCGTTTCGGCGACCAGGCCCAGGCCCGCATCGGGCACCACGGTCGGTTCGATGACCGCGAGGAAGGGGGGGCCTGCATCAGGCGCCGCGACGATGGCGAGGGGGAGGGATTCCTGCGGGCGCTGGGTCCACAGCAGGCCCGCGAGGCTGATCACCCCCGCGAGCGCGAAGGTCGAGACCACGAGCGTGAGCGGCCGCCGGGCGGTGGCGGTGACCAGGCGCTTCGCCTCGCGCGCAGATTGCGGCCTCAGCACCGCGGAGGTCTCGGTGAGCTTCGCGATCAACCGGGTGAGCGCGGCCGGAGTCGAGGGCGGGAGCGGGCGTTCTCCGGGAACCCCGAGCGCGAGGGCTTCGTGCAGCACCACGCCCAGCGCGTAGAGATCGCTGCGAGTGTCGCTCTTTCCCCAGCGCTGCTCAGGCGCCATGTAGCGAAGCGAACCCAGCAGCGCGGCCGACTCGGTCAACGTGCTCGCGCCTTCGACCCGGGCGATGCCGAAGTCGCAGAGCTTGGGTCCCTGCGGTGAGAGCAGGATATTGCTGGGCTTCACGTCACGGTGAATGAAGCCACTCGCGTGCACCACCTCGAGCGCGTCGAGCATCACGGTGGCGAGCGCGATCACCTCGGCCGCGGGCAAGGGCCCCGACTTGAGCCGCTCGCGCAGATCGAGGCCGTGGACCCGCTCCATCGCGTACCAGCAGAAGCTGTTCTCTTCGCCTTCGGCCAGCATCTTGACGATGCCGGGGTGCGCGAGGGCCGAGAGCGCTCGCGCTTCGCGGCGAAACCGTTCTCGCAACGCGGGCTCGGCGGCGAGCAGCGGTGAGAGCACCTTGAGCGCGACGATGCTGCCGTCGGGCGCGCGCGCTTCGTAGACCGAACCCATGCCTCCGCTGCCGAGCAGCTTTTCGAGGGCGTAGCCGCTGAGCTTTTCTCCGCTCAAGTCGATCTCAGGCCAGAGGCGCGCCTGGCCCGGAGCGGTGTCGACGCGGGTGAGATCGACCGCCACGCCGCACCCGGTGCAGGTGGCATGCTCGGGGTTCACGCGCGGGAGTGGGGTGCGGCACGCGGGGCACAAAAAGTTCATCTGGGCTCCCGGGGTGAGGGGCCACTCACGACGGCTTCTCCGCGAGCCAGTCGATGGCGTACTCCTCGAGTTTTCGATCGAGGGTCGGGCGCGAAATTCCGAGCGACTCCGCGGCCTGCGCCTTCACCCCGCGTGCGCGCTTCATCGCGAGCACGATCTGTTCGCGTTCCAACGTGACGATGAGCTGAGCGAGCGTGCGGTTCCCGGCAGCGACGCCTGGTCCCTCGGTCGGAGCCAGCACCTCAGGCGGAAGATCCGCGAGCCCCACCTCGGAGTCATCGCTCTTCAACACCAACGCGCGCTCGAGTGCGTTTGCCAACTGCCGAACGTTCCCCGGCCACCCATACGCGCGCAACGCGGCCATCGCCTCTTCACTCACCCCCGGCGGCCTGCGCCCCAGACTCGCCGCATGCCGGGCAAGCAACCGCGTCGCCAGCGCAGGAATGTCCTCGACGCGCTGCTTCAAGGGAGCGAGCGAGATGCGCACCACGTTGATCCGCCAGAAAAGATCAGCCCGGAATTTCCCGGCGGCCACGTCCTTCTCGAGTTCACGATTGGTCGCACACACGATGCGAACGTCGAACGTCGAAGGCGCGCGGCCGCCGACCCGCAGCACCATGCGCTCCTCGAGCACGCGCAGCAGCTTGACCTGCAGCTCCAGCGGCAGCTCACCGAGTTCATCGAGGAACAACGTGCCGCCATCCGCGCGCTCGAACACGCCCGCGTGCTGCTGAGTGGCGCCGGTGAACGCGCCCTTCTCGTGGCCGAACAACTCCGACTCAGCGAGCTCGCGGGGAATCGCGCCGCAGTTGAGCGCGACGAACGGCCCCTGCGCGCGTTTGCTGCTGTGGTGAATGAGCGAGGCCAGCTCTTCCTTGCCGGTGCCGCTCTCTCCCGTGACGAGAATGGTCGAGGTGGTGGGCGCGACCTGCTTCGCGATGCGCACCGCTTCCTTCATCGAGGGGCTGAGCGCGACCAGCTCTTGCTTGCTCGACTCGCTGCTCGTGGTCACCGGGCGCAGCGAGGGCGCGGTCGCAGTGGAGAGCACGGTGGCGAGGGCCAGTTCCTTCGAGTCGAAGGCGGTGCTGCGCGCGGCGAACACCACCCCCGCGGTTCCGGCCGGAGAGACCAGCGGCGCGCAGAGCACGAACGCCCGGCGGCGGGTGACGCGGGTGGTGAGCTCATCGCGCTGCGCGTGGGCCTGCGCTTCTTCCACCGAGACGGCGCGTTGCTGCTTGATGGCGAGCTCGGCGAGGGCCGGGTTGATGGACAGCACCGCGCCCGCCGGCAGCCCCACCCAGGGCCGCAGCGCGCCTTCAGCGGTGCGGGTGCAGAGCAGGACCTGGTCGCAGCCGAGGCCGGTGTGCACCGCGCGGGCGAGCTTCTGCGCCGCCTCGTCGCGGTTGGCCGCGAGCGCGGACTCGAGCATCAGCTTTCCGGCCTGAGCCCAGGCGTCGGGTTCGGGCGTTTCGGCGGCCGAGGTGGTGAGCCCGAGCTTCGTCGCGCTGCTCATGATCAGCGTCGAATCGCCATCGCGCGCGAGCAGCGCCTCGACGTCGGGCGAGTAGACGACGACCGTCTCCCCGATTCCGACGGTGTCATTGGGCGACAGCACGTGAGGCCCGTGCAGCCGCTCGCCGTTGACCCAGGTGCCGTTGCGGCTGCCCAGATCGCGCACCACCACGCCTGACCCCTGGGGCTCGAAGAGGCAGTGCTCACGCGAGACCTTCTCGTCGATGAGCTGGAGATCGGCTTCGGCGGCCCTCCCGACCAGCACCTTCTGGTGGAGTTCACGGGTCACCCCCCGGCGCGGACCGAAGAGGATGGCGAGGCGTGGCGTGGAGGAATTCAAGGCGTCCGGGGCATCGTCACACGGCGTGACGGCGTGCAACACGACGTTACGACAGCTGGAAGGGGTGGGCGCGTTCCCTGTCTCCCAACCTGCCGGATGAGCAGAGGTTTGGGCCCAAAGGGGAGGCCGTACAGGAGATGCATTTCGAGCGGGCATGCTCGCCCTGCTCACGCTGTCGTTGCTGTCGTCCACGCCGTGTCCTCCCGGTC
>JAYVNA010000256.1:0-5874 GCA_043758715.1 Archangium sp. | reverse complement strand
TTGCGCCCCTCGCCCACCACCATGGCGTTCCCAAGGGGCTCGATGCCCTTGAGCAGCCCTTCGAGGTTGCTGGGCGCGGTCTTCTTGCCCCCGGAGGTGACGATGATCTCCTTCTTGCGGCCGGTGATCTGCAGAAAGCCGTCTTCATCGAGCTGCCCCACGTCGCCCGAGTGCAGCCACCCGTTCTGCAGCAGCTCAGCGGTCGCCGCGGGGTCCTTGAAGTACCCCATGCAGACGTTGCCGCCCTTCACCAGGATCTCGCCGTCGTCGGCGATGCGCACCTCCACCCCCGGCATCGGCCGCCCCAGCTTGCCCAGCTTCATCTGGTGGAGGGTGGTGACCGAGGTGGGGCCGGTCACCTCTGACTGGCCGTAGATCTCGGCGATCGGCAGATCGAGCGACGCGAAGAACTCGAGCACGTCTCTGGAGATCGGCGCGGCGCTGGTGGCCAGCAGGTGGGCGCGATCGAGCCCGATGCGTGCCTTGAGCGGAGCGAACACCAGCCGCTGCGCCAGGGCGTACTGGCCCTGCAAGGTGATCGACGACTGCCGGTGCGACATCACGTCGTCGTGAAAACGCGAGGCCACGCTGCGGGCCCAGGCGAGCACCCGCTGACGGGCGCGCGGCTGGGTGGCGATGCCCGCTTCGGCCTTGGCCTTGAACTTCTCCCAGACCCGGGGAACGCCCAGGAACAACGTGGGCCGCACCTCACGCAGGTTCTCGGGCAGCTTCTCGAAGCTCTGCGCGAAGTACACCTGCAGCCCGTTGATGAGCGGGCCGTAGATGGTGCAGACCTGCTCGGCGATGTGAGAGAGCGGCAGGTACGAGACGATGGTGTCGCCGAGGCCGATGGGGTGGCACTGCGAGAGCTGCACGGTGGTCCAGCAGAGGTTGTGGTGCGAGAGCATCACCCCCTTGGGGTGGCCGGTGGTGCCCGAGGTGTAGATGAGCTGGGCCAGCCCCTGGGGGTCGAGGGTCTCGAGGCGATCGTAGTAGTCCGACTCGTTGGCGCGGGCCCCCCGCTCGAGCACCTCGGCGAAGGTGAGCACGCCTTCCCGCGGCACCGCGGGCGCATCCATCACGATCACGTGCTGCAGGCGCGGCAGCTGACCCCGCACCGAGAGCAAGGTGTCGAGGAACGCTTCGTTCTCCACCAGGGCGATGGTGGCCTCGCAGTGGCCGGTGACGTAGCCGATCTGCTCCGCCGAAGCCGTGGTGTAGATGCCCACCCCCACCCCGCCCGAGGCCATCGCGCCCAGCGCGGCCACCACCCACTCTTCCCGGTTGAAGCCCATCACCGTCATCGCCTGCTGCGGCTCAAAGCCCAGCGACTGCAGGCCCAGGGCGAAGTCGCGCACCCGCTGGGCGTATTGGCGCCAGGAAGTGGGGACCCAGGCGTCGCCGCGACGGGTCCACAGGGCGGGGTCGTCTTTGAGCCGCTCAGCGACCTCGTGCAACTGGTGAACCATCGTCTTGGGGACTTTGAGTGACATTTCGGACCACAGCGTTCTTGAAGGTCGTTGACAGGTCAACGATGACGCCGCTATCTCCCCCGCCTCCCATGGCGACCATCGATTTCACCTGTCAAAAGTGCGAAGGCATCTTCGATCTCGATGCGGCAGATCTCATTGACGGCACCGAGAAGCTCGCGTGCCCTCACTGCGACAACAAACTCACCAAGACGGTCAACGAAGAATTCAGCGCCGCGCTGGCCGAGCTCAACGCTCAGCTTGCCGCGATCGCCAAGAAGTTCTCGGTGGCGCTCGAGGTCGAGACCGCTGACCTCCCCGTCGCCGCCGTCGAAGCGGAGGAAGACGAGGACGATGACGACGACGATCTCGACGACGACGATGATGATGATGACGACGACGATGAGGACGAAGACGAGGAAGAAGACGACGCCTGAGCGTCACCTGACTCTTCCCTGACCCCGGTGCCCGTGATGGGCGCAGGGGTTTTCTTTTGCCCGGCGAAGACCACCCGCAAAAGGAAAAGCCCGGCCCCCCTCCCAGAGGTCACCGGGCTTGTCCCCCTCAGGCCGACTTCACCCGAGGAACATCAGAACTTGCTTGCGAGATCCGAGATGACGGGAATGACGAAGCGCTCGCCCTTGAGCGACTTGGTGATGCCCAGCACCGTGACCACCGCGTAGCCGACGAAGGCCGCGCAGCCGACGAGCTGGCCGATGAAGGGGATCACCTGCACCAGGTTCACCACGAACAGGGCGACGAAGAGCACCAGGCCCTGCTTGGCGTTCCACTTCACGAACTCGCTGTCCTTCACGGTGATCAACGGAATGAGTGACAGCAGGCCGAGGTACGCGAGCACGAGCTGAATCTTGTCCTCCTCGCGCACCGTGTTTCCACCGACCGACTGAATCGTCTGCTGTCTCTGATCTTGCGGCGTCATTCGTGCTCCAGATGGGGAACTGATTGGCGATGAATCCTGCTCAGCTCAACCAGACGGGTCAAGGCATGATCGGCGCTTCGCCCACGACGGAAAATTGTTGCAGCGTTCCCGATCGACGCGCTCCTGCCAGCAACATGCCGCGTTCACTGCTGCGCAGCCGCCCACCCTCGGGCAACTTCACCACCACAGAAGTCAGCTTCGCCGGCCCCAGCTGCACCAGCACCCCGCCGGCTGCTGCGATTCTCGCTTCGGCGTTGTTCGAGTTGCTCGCGCGTTTCTCCCCCGCTTCGGGCAATGAGAGATCGATGGTCAGGTGGTCGAAGGGCCCGCCCGGCTCGCGCGAACGAACGAACATGACGTCGGCGTATTCCACCCCCCAGCGCTGCAGCTGAGGAAACCGGGTGCCCCCGACGCTGCGATCGCAGGCGAGCAGCCACTGGCCCGCGCCCTCGAAGACCCCGAACCGGGCGATCAACATCAGCTCCTCGAAGTTCGCCAGCGCGTCGTGCTGATCGACCACCGCCCCCTGGATCTCTGCGACCGCGATCGGGCTGACGTACTCGGTGGTCGAAAGGCCCAGCGCGCTCGCCTGCTGAAAGAGCGGCACCAGGCGCAACGGGGCGAGCTCGCCGAGGAACATGCCCCAGCTGCCGACCACCACCCGCGGAGGCGCCAACGAGCCCACCGGGGCTTGCTTGAGTTCCTTCCAATCACTCGACCCCAGCTCGAGGCGTTGCAACCCGCGCAGCACCGGGCTCGACAGAAAGCCGCTCAAGGCCGTGGGCTGATGCGTGGGCGGCACCACCAGCGACCGCACGGTGGCCAGGCGCGGCTCTCCGGTGAGGGCCGCGAACGCCTCGGCGGGGCGACTGGGCACGCACACCAGCTCGTCGAGGAAACCGCCGGTGAAGCGCGTGCGATGCAGATCGCTGAGCGACGCCAGGGGCCCCAGCCAGCGCGCCGCGTGGGTGCTGGTGATGCGCGCCACCTTCCTGCGTTCGGTCAACGACAGCTGGCCGCGGGCCCACAGCGCGATCACCTCGCCGCGTTCGTCACCCTGCTCCTGAAGCCAGTCAGAAAAAACGAGACGGAGCGCCCGATCGTCCGGTCGCTCCGCCAGTTGCTGCAGGAGGGTCGCTTCGCGAGTCATCGCTTTGCGTCCCTCCTTTCGAGTGGGACTTTGCTTCAGCCCAGGAGGGCTTTCACCGCATCACGCTCTTCTTCGAGTTCTTTGAGCGTGGCCATCATCTTACCCTTGGAGAACTCGTCGATATCGAGCCCCTTGACGATCTCGTACCGACCGCCACCCGAGCAGATCGTGGGGAAGCCGTAGATGATGTCCTTGGGGATGCCGTACTCGCCGTTCGAGGGCACACCCATGGTGGTGTACTTGCTGCCGGTGCCCAGCCACCAGTCACGCATGTGATCGAGCGCCGCGTTAGCCGCCGAAGGCACCGAGCTGATGCCTGACGCGTCGATGATCGCCTTGCCGCGCTGCCCGACGGTCGGAATGAACTTCTCCTTGAGCCAGGTGTCGTCGCCCACCAGTTCCTGAACGGACTTGCCGCCCGAGGTGGCGAACCGAATGTCGGGGTACATCGTGGGCGAGTGGTTGCCCCAGACGATCAGCTTCTCGAAGCTGTCGGCCGGCTTGCCCGTCTTCGTCGCGAGCTGGGTGAGCGCGCGGTTGTGATCGAGGCGCAGCATGGCGGTGAAGTTTTCGCGCTTCAGATCGGGCGCACTCTTCATCGCGATGTACGCGTTGGTGTTGGCCGGGTTGCCGACCACGATCACCTTCACGTCACGCTTGGCCACTTCGTTGAGCGCCCGGCCCTGGGCGATGAACACGGCGGCGTTCTTCTGGAGCAGATCGCTGCGCTCCATGCCCGGACCTCGCGGCGTCGCGCCGACCAGCAGCGCGAAGTCGATGTCCTTGAAGGCGACCTTGGGGTCGTCCGACGCGGTCACGCCCATCAGCAGCGGGAACGCGCAGTCGTCGAGTTCCATCAGGGCGCCCTTGAGGCCCTTCATGGCGCTGAACGTGACCTTGCCTTCGGCGTCCTTGACGTCGGGCACCTCGAGCAGGCTCAAGATGACCGGCTGATCCTTGCCGAGCATTTCGCCAGCAGCGATCCGGTAGAGGAGCTGCGTGCCGATGCGGCCAGCGGCGCCAGTGACTGCGACTTTGACGGGAGCTTTCATGGGGTTTTCTTTCTTTCCGTTGACGTGAGCGGACTGCTCACATGTTCTTGATGATGGCCTGGCCGAACTCGCTGCACTTGAGCTCGGTCGGGTTCAAGCCTTCCTGCTTCATGAGGCGCGCGAAGTCGTAGGTGACCGTGCGCTGACCAATCGCGAGATCCATGCCCTTGAGGATCAGCTCGGCCGCTTCGTGCCAGCCGAGGTGGCGCAGCATCATCTCTGCCGAGAGGATCACCGAGCCGGGGTTGACCTTGTCGAGGTTCGCGTACTTCGGCGCGGTGCCGTGGGTCGCCTCGAAGATGGCGTGGCCGGTGAGGTAGTTGATGTTGCCGCCCGGCGCGATCCCGATGCCGCCGATCTGAGCCGCCAACGCGTCAGAGAGGTAGTCGCCGTTCAGGTTCAAGGTGGCGATCACGTCGAACTCTTCGGGGCGCGTCAGCACCTGCTGCAGCGTGATGTCGGCGATGGAGTCCTTGATCAAGACCTTGCCGGCCTTGAGCTGCTCCTTCTGCTCGGCGTTGGCCGCCTCTTCACCCTTCTCGGCCTTGGTCTTCTCCCACTGGTTCCACGTGTAGACCTTGTCTCCGAATTCCTTCTCGGCCACCGCGTAGCCCCACTTCATGAAGGCGCCTTCGGTGAACTTCATGATGTTGCCCTTGTGCACGAAGGTCACCGACTTGCGCTTCAAGTCGAGGGCGTACTTGATCGCCGCGCGCACCAGGCGCTCGGTGCCGTCCTTCGAGACGGGCTTGATGCCGATGCCGGTGCTCTCGGGGAACCGAATCTTCGCGAAGTCCTTGGGGAACTCCGTCTTGATGAAGTTGAGGATCTTGGCGGCGCGCTCGGTGCCCGCCTCGAACTCGATGCCCGCGTAGATGTCTTCGGTGTTCTCGCGGAAGATCACCATGTCGACCTTCTCAGGCGCCTTCACCGGCGAGGGCACGCCCTTGAAGTAACGAACGGGGCGCAGGCACACGTACAGGTCGAGCTTCTGGCGCAGGGCGACGTTGAGCGAGGTGATGCCGCCGCCGATGGGCGTGGTGAGCGGGCCCTTGATGCCGACCAGGTAGTCGCGGAACGCCTGCAGGGTCTCTTCGGGCAGCCAGTTATTCTTGAGCTTGAAGGCCTTCTCGCCGGCCAGCACCTCGAGCCACTCGATCTTCCTCTTGCCGCCGTAGGCCTTCTCGACGGCCGCGTCGATCACCGCCACCGACGCCTTCCAGATGTCGGGGCCCGTTCCGTCACCTTCGATGAAGGGGATGA
>JAYVNA010000255.1:0-5885 GCA_043758715.1 Archangium sp. | reverse complement strand
CGGGAAAAAGTAGGCGAAAGCGCGGTTTTCCGACCATCAGGGCGGAATCGCTCGGGTTTCCCACACGGTTTCCTCCGCCCTGCGGGCGCGGTTGTGATTGACTCCCCGCCCTGTGAAACAGCCCGGCGACAAAGGTTCGTTCAGCACCAGCATCGGGCAGGACGTGCTCGACGAGGCGCTCAAGTCTGTCGAGAAGCACTCGCCCTCTGCGTCAGCGCCCCCACCGGCGCCTTCCGCCCCCGCGGCCGCGGCGCCTGCTCCTGAAGCAGACGCGGCCCCCAAAGATCCCAAAGAGGTCGAGCTCGAGTCGCTCAAGGCCTCGGTGGAGTTCTCGCAGGCCAAGGGCCGCGAGCTGATGGGCAAGATCAAGGACGAGCACGAGAAGATGCTCCGCGCCGTCGCTGATCTCGAAAATTACAAGAAGCGCGCGCTCAAGGAGAAGGACGAGATGCAGCGCTTCGGCAACGAGAAGCTGCTCAAGGACTTTCTGCCGGTGTTCGACAACTTCGATCGCGCGCTCGATGCGGCCAAGTCGGCCGCTGACTTCGAGAGCCTGCGCAAGGGCGTCGAGATGACCCGCAAGCTGTTCGAAGACACCTTGAGCAAGCACGGGGTCAAGGCCTTCAGCGCCAAGGGGCAGCCGTTCGACCCCAACCGCCACGAGGCAATGACCGCCGCCGAGACCACCGAGATGCCGCCCAACTTCGTGCATTCCGAGGTGCTGCGCGGCTTCACGCTCAACGATCGCCTGGTCCGCCCGGCTCTGGTCGTCGTTTCACGCACGCCCACTTCGCCGGCCACCAGTCAGAGCGCGCCCGCCGCCGATTCCGATTCAGCCAATTCCGCTGGGCCGAAGCCGCAGTAACCGAGGGGGCCATGTCAAAAGTCATCGGGATCGACCTGGGAACGACCAACTCCTGCGTGGCGGTGATGGAGGGCGGAGAGCCCGTCGTCATCCCCAACAGCGAGGGCAGCCGCACCACGCCGTCGATGGTGGGTATCACTGAGAGTGAAGAGCGGCTCGTGGGGCAGATCGCCAAGCGTCAGGCGGTCACCAACCCCGAGTGCACCATCTACGCGGTCAAGCGGCTGATGGGCCGCAGCTTCGACAGCAAGGAAGCCCAGCGAGCGCGCTCGATGGTGCCCTACAAGGTCGTCGCTTCCGAGAACGGCGACGCCTGGGTCGAGATCCGCAACAAGCGGTTCAGCCCTCCCGAGGTGTCGTCGATGATCCTCGTGAAGATGAAGCAGACCGCCGAGGACTACCTGGGCGAGCCGGTGACCGAGGCGGTGATCACCGTCCCCGCGTACTTCAACGACGGCCAGCGCCAGGCCACCAAAGACGCCGGGCGCATCGCCGGCCTCAACGTGCTGCGCATCATCAACGAGCCCACCGCGGCCGCGCTCGCGTACGGCATCGACAAGAAGAACGACGGCAAGGGCGAGAAGGTCGCCGTCTACGACCTCGGCGGCGGCACGTTCGATATCTCGATCCTCGAGCTCACCAGCGGCGTGTTCGAGGTGAAGTCGACCAACGGCGACACGTACCTGGGCGGCGAAGACTTCGACAACAAGATCATCGATTGGCTGGCGGACCGCTTCAAGGCGGCCAACGGCAACATCGACCTGCGCAAAGATCGCATGGCCCTGCAGCGCCTCAAGGAAGCCTCGGAGCGCGCCAAGCACGAGCTCTCGTCGGCCAACGAGACCGAGATCAACCTGCCCTTCATCACCGCCGACGCCACCGGCCCCAAGCACCTGCAGGAAATGCTCGAGCGGGCCACCTTCGAGACGATGGTGAAGGACCTGGTCGACCGTTCGATCGAGCCCTGCAAGCTGGCGCTCAAAGACGCGCAGGTCACGCAGCAGCAGATCAACCAGGTGCTGCTGGTCGGCGGCATGACGCGCATGCCGGCCATCCAGGCCAAGGTGAAGCAGTTCTTCCAGAAAGACCCGCACAAGGGCATCAACCCCGACGAGGTGGTCGCCATCGGCGCCGCCATTCAGGGCGGCGTGCTCAAGGGCGAAGTCAAAGACGTGCTGCTGCTCGACGTCACGCCGCTCTCGCTGGGCGTCGAGACGGCCGGCGGGGTGTTCACCAAGATCATCGACAAGAACACCACCATCCCCTGCAAGAAGAGCCAGGTGTTCTCGACGGCCACCGACAACCAGCCGCTGGTGAGCGTGCACTGTCTTCAGGGCGAGCGCGAGATGGCGGGCGACAACAAGACGCTGGCGCGCTTCGAGCTGGTCGGCATTCCGCCCGCGCCTCGTGGCGTGCCGCAGATCGAAGTGACCTTCGACATCGACGCCAACGGCCTGGTGCACGTGTCCGCCAAGGACCTCGGCACCGGCCGCGTGCAGCAGGTGCGCATCGTGTCGAACTCCGGCCTGACCGAGGCCGAGATTCAGCGGATGATCGGCGAGGCCCAGTCGAACACCGAGGGCGACAAGAAGAAGAAGGAGATCGCCGACCTGCGCAACAACGCCGACGGCCTGATCTACACCACCGAGAAGTCGCTCGAGGAATACGCGTCGCTGCTGGGCGAGAAGGACAAGGGCGAGATCAAGAGCGATCTCGAGAATCTTAAAAAACAGCTCGCCACCAACGATCCCCCGCGCATTCGCGAGGGCATCAAGCAGCTCGAAGGCAGCGCTTACCGAATCGCCGACGCCATCTACAGCGCCGAGACGAAGAAGTAGTCGCGCCCCGCCCACCGCATGCCAGCCCCGACTCCGCTCCGCTTCGATTCGCTCGACGAGGAGGTCCGCTTTCTCCGCGGGCTGGTGGCGGTGCAGCGGCTGGCCGATGAAGTGCTGGAAGACTGCATCGAGCGGCAGCTGGGCCTCTCGGCGGCGGTCGACGTGTTCCTGGCGCAGTGCGCCCGCATGATTCACGCGCGGGGGGCGTTCGCGCAGGTGCTCGGCAGCAACGGGCCGGTGCTCACCCGGGTGTGGGGCAAGGAATATTTCGACGTCACTACCTGGGCGACGTACCGCGGGGCGGTGCCGCTGGGCGATCAGCGTACGGTGTTCGTCTCGGGCCTCAACCTGGGCCGCACGCCGCTGGGCTCGATCGGTTTTCTGCTCCCCGGCACCTTCGGCGACGGCGGCCTGCACGTGCTCGCGCTGGTGGAAGCGGTGGCCGAGATTCTCGACTCGGCGGTGTTGTCGTTCATCGCGCTGTCCGAGGGGCATTCACCGCTCGAGCGGCTGGAGTCGCTCTCTGATTCAGGTGATCTCAGCCCGCACGCGCGCATCGGCAAGTACGAGCTGTTGCACCCGCTGGGGACCGGCGGCATGGCGCAGGTGATGGTGGCGCGCACGGTGAACCCCGGTGGGGTCTCGCGGCTGGTGGCGCTCAAACGCATTCTGCCGCGGCTGGCCGATGACGAGGTGATCGTCGCGCAGTTCCTCGACGAGGCGAAGCTGGGCATGCGCCTCAATCACCCGAACCTGATCACCTTCTACGATTTCGGAAACGCCGCCGGCTCGTTCTTCATGGCGATGGAGCTGATCAAGGGCGTCGACCTCGATCACGTCATCTACTGGAAGCACGGGTCGCTGCAGCCGGCGCTGGCGAGCGCGCTGTTGTGCCAGGCGCTCGAGGGCCTGCACGCTGCGCACGAGCTCAAGGGCGATGACGGGGCGCCGCTGGGGCTGGTGCATCGCGATCTGTCTCCGCACAACCTGATGTGCGGCTTCGACGGGCGGGTGAAGGTGCTCGACTTTGGGGTGGCGAAGATGCGCGATCAACGCACCGTCACCTTGCCGGGCATCGTCAAAGGCAAGCCGCTCTACATGTCGCCGGAGCAGGCCACCGCCGAGCGCATCGACCGCCGCAGCGACATCTTCTCGATGGGGCTCATCCTGTACGAGGCGCTGCTGGCGAGGCGGGCGTTCGATCAGCGAGACGACACCCGCACGATGGAAGCCATCGTGAACGACGTGCTGCCCCGGCCCGCCGGTCTGCCCACCGCGCTGTGGGAAGTGATCGAGCGCGCGCTGCAGAAGGAACCTGAAAAGCGGTACCGCCACGCGCTCGAGATGGCCCAGGCGCTGCGCGAAGCCGCCGAGCCGATGCGGGAGCACGAGGTGGCGAGCCTGCTGTCGTCGCGTTTCCCCCGGCGGGTGACGGAGGTGCAGACCTGGGAAAAGACCAGCAGCACCGCGTCGAAGGCCGAAGCGGCGCGCCGCACTCCGACCGTGCGCGGGCAGGACATCTAGTCTCGCAGTCTGTGGCCTGAAGGAGACGGGGTGCTGAAGGGTCGAGGCCGTGCACGTCGCCGGCGGGCGCTCGAGCCCCGGGCGAGGACGCTCAAGTGACCTGGCCGCCTCGTTCCGTTCCCCCGTGAAGCTCCGAGCTGGCGGGGGACCGGCGTGGGGTGCGAGCAACGTAATCGCACGATGACGTTGCTGGAGTTCGGCTCCCCCCCCGGGTGCGCGACGCGAGTCGAAGCACCGTGGACTTCGTGACGGAGCCTCGCGTCGAGGGGCCTGATCAGGCGACCCGGCCGTCACGCGAGTTGAACCGCCACCCCCTCGAGGAGCGCAGACGCCTACCCGCGCAGCAACTGCAGGGCCTCGCTCAGCGAGTCGACGCCCAGCAGTTCCATGCGCGCGTTCTCGACCCGCCGCGCACTCGCCTTCGGGAGGATCACCCGCCGGAAACCCATCTTCGCCGCCTCGGCCAGCCGCGGCTCGACCTGCGCCACCGCCCGCACTTCGCCCGCGAGCCCCACTTCACCAAGGATCAACGTCTGAGCGTCGATCGCCCGGTTCTGCAGCGACGACACCAGCGCCGCGCAGACCGCCAAATCGCTCGCAGGCTCGGTGAGCGACATGCCACCGGCGACGTTCACGAAGATGTCGCAGCCCATCAGCTGCACGCCTTCCTTCTTCTCCAGAACCGCGGCCAGCAGCGCCACCCGGTTCGAATCGACGCCGATCGCCGTACGCCGCGCAGTGCCGTAGCCGGTGGGGGCCACCAGCGCCTGCACCTCGACCAGAATGGGGCGGGTGCCGTTGAGCGTGGAGGTCACCACGCTGCCCGAGGCGCCCTTGGGCCGCTCCGAGAGAAACAACGCCGAAGGGTCTGGAACCTCGGCGAGCCCCGAGCCCTTCATCTCGAACACGCCGATCTCGTTGGTGCTGCCGAAGCGGTTCTTGTGCGCCCGCAGAATGCGGAACGGGTGCCCGCGTTCGCCTTCGAAATAGAGCACCGTGTCGACCATGTGCTCGAGCACGCGAGGCCCGGCGATCGAGCCATCTTTGGTGACGTGACCCACCATGAAGGTCGGCACGCCCGTCTTCTTCGCATACGCCATCAATCGCCCGGCGCACTCGCGCACCTGGCCCACGCTGCCCGGCGCGCTGCCGAGCTCGGCGAGGAACATGGTCTGAATGGAGTCGATGATGAGGCACCCGGGAGCGAGCTTCTCGGCAGCGCCCAGCACCTTTTCCAGATCGGTCTCGGCGAACACGTGCAGCTGCTCCCCGGTGACGCCCAGCCGCTCGGCGCGCATGCGCGTCTGTCGCAGCGACTCTTCACCCGACACGTAGAGGGCAGGGCGATCTTTCGAGAGCCGGTCGACCGCCATCAACAACAGCGTCGATTTGCCGATGCCGGGGTCACCGCCGATGAGCACGAGGCTTCCCAGCACCACGCCGCCGCCCAGCACGCGATCGAGCTCTGCGATGCCGGTGAGGCGCCGAGACTCGGTCGACGATTCAACCTGCTGCAGCAGCACCGGCTTTTCGTGCCCACCCGCGGCGCCCCAGGCGGGCCGATTTTGGCTGGCGCTCGACAGCGCGGCTTCCTCGACCATCGAGCCCCAGGTACCGCACTCGGTGCACCGGCCCAGCCATTTGGCCGACTGGTACGC
>JAYVNA010000254.1:0-5888 GCA_043758715.1 Archangium sp. | reverse complement strand
GCAGCAGCGAGATCGCCAACACCGCCGGCCAGAGCACCGACAGCGAACCCGCCAGCAACGGCCAGCCGCTCGCGAGCGACGCGCCGGTGAGCTTGGTGAAGATGTCGGACTGCAGCGTGTAGAACGCCAGCGCCGTCAGGCTCAGCGAGCCGAAGAAGGCGAGATTTCTCTGCACGCGGGCCAGCGCGCCTTCCTCCATGCGCGTGAAGCGCAAGATGCGAATCACGGTGGCCACCACGATCATCAGCGCACCGACGCCGGTGAGGGCGTAACGGGCGTTGGGCGCTTCGACGATGCGTTCGCCGACCCAGGCGAGCACGAGGCCGACGGCGATCAGAATCGAGAGCTGCATGGTTACCTCCACCTCCGCGCTTCGAGCACGCGGGTGGCGGCGAAGAGCGCGAGGAAGGTGACGAGGCAGAAGTAGGCCACGTGTTTGACGTGCACCAGCCCCGTGCGGAAGGCATCGAAGTGTCCCCACCACGCGAGCCCGTTGATGATGTCGGTGAGGGGGCGTTCGGTCACCTTGGCGAGCAGCCAGCAGGTGGTGAGCGCGAGCACCATCACGCCCGAGAGCACCGCGGCGACCACCTGGCTGCGGGTCAGCGCGCTGCCAAAGGTGCCGATGGCGAGCCCACTGGCGCCCACCAGCAGCAGCCCGAAGTAGCCGGCGAAGATGTGGCCGACCGAGACCTTGCCGTACACCGCCACGAGGATCGGCATGTACGAGGTCGAGGCGAAGAACAGGCAGAGGAAGAGCAGCGAGGCGAGGAACTTGCCCAGCACGATCTCCACGTCGTGAATCGGCGACGAGTAGAGCAGGGCGACGGTGCCGGTCTGGCGTTCTTCGGCGATCAGCCGCATCGAGAGAAACACCGCGCCCACCATGGTGATGCCGGAGGTCAGCGTGAAGAAGTCCGCCAAAATCTCTGACGACTTCTTGGCGGTGCCGGGCACGGCGAAGGCGTTGAACAACAGCCCGTCGATGAACAGCATCACCGCGATGATGATGTACCCGCTCATGGTGCGCAGGTACGCCTGCAACTCGCGACGGGTGATGAGGGATACGTTCTTCATGCCGCCGCGTCCTTCCCGTGCGTCAACTTCAAGAAGATGTTTTCCAGTCGTGCCGTGCCCTTGTCCACGCGCAGCACGCCAATCTCAGCCACCACCAGCGCCTTCACCATCGCCGGGCGAAGTTCACCGGTGCCGACCACTCGCAGCGACGCGTTGGCGCCGTCGAGCTTGTTGACCGTCACGTCGGTCACGCCCGGCACGTTCATGATCACGTCGATGGCGCGCTGAGCGGGGCCCTGCACTTCGATCTCGATCGCGCCGCTGCTGCCGAGCAACTGGCTGAGCTCGCTTTCGGTGCCGCGGGCGATGATCTCGCCCTGCTGAATGACGAGGTAGCGATCACAGATCTGGCTGATCTCTCCGAGGATGTGGCTCGAGACCAACACGGTGTGTTCGCCCTTGAGCTTCTGAATGAGCTCGCGCATCTCGACGATCTGCACGGGGTCGAGGCCGCTGGTGGGCTCGTCGAGAATCAGCAGCCGGGGGTTGTGCACCAACGCCTGGGCCACGCCGACGCGCTGGCGATAGCCGTGCGAGAGGCTGGCGATGACGTCGTCTTTGCGATCGGTCAGCGAGGTCTTCTGCATCGCCTCGCGAACGCGCAGCGCGAGGTCGGCGTTGCTGACGCCACGCAACTGGGCCACGAACTCGAGGTACCCCTCGACGGTCATCTCGTCGTACAGCGGTGGGGTGTCAGGCAGGAACCCGATGCGCTTGCGGATCTCGTGCGGATCCTTGGTGACGTCGAAGCCATCGATCTCCACTCGGCCGCTGGTCGGCAGCAGCACGCAGCCGAGCACCTTGAGGGTGGTCGACTTGCCCGCGCCGTTGAGGCCCAGGAAGCCGATGACTTCGCCCTTTTCGATGTTGAACGAGAGGTCGCGAATCGCCGCGCGCTCTCCGTAGTACTTGGTGAGGCCTTCGACCTTGATCATCCCTTTGGCGTCTAGTCGCTGGTCATCTCAAGTCAACACAGCACTGCGCCGGGGAAAACCCACGGTCAGGGCCAGCCCCGCGGTGAGCACGACCGCCGTCCACCCGGCGGCCTCGGGACCAAACGCCCCGCCTGACCAGAAGCCCGGGTGGCCTTCGGTTCCCGCCACGAAGAGCGACGTTCCGGGGGCGTTGCCGCTCACGGGTTGGCCGAACACGAAGCCTTCGAAGAAATTCCAGGCGACGTGCAGGCCCATCGACATCCACACCGAGCCGGTGCGCACGGTGAGCGCACCGAACCACGCGCCGACGAGCGCGACCTCGAGCGCGGCCAGCCACGTCGCGCCGGGGTTGAAGAGATGGAGCGCGCCGAACACCACGCTCGTGAGCGCCACCGCGCCGACGGACCCCAGGCCCCGCCGCAGCGCTTGAAAGCCCAGGCCCCGCAGCAGCAATTCTTCGCCGATGCCCGCGGGCGCGAGGGTGAGCAACTGCAGCGCCCCCATTCCGACCACCGCGAGCCCGCTTGGGTTGAGGGTGAGCGAGGTCGCACCAACGAACGCGGGCATCGCGCAGCACAGGGTGAGCGCCGCGCCTCCGATGAGAAAACCCGCGCCAAACCTCGGCAACACCCGGAGGTCGTTCAGGGCGGTGGGCTCGCGAAACGCAAGCCAGGTGAACACCGTCGCCGCCACGCCCGCGAGCAGGCTGGGCAGGGTCGAGAAGATCACCCGGGGGGAATCGAGCATTTCGAAGTGATGGAAGCCCGCGAGCGTCATCAGCAACGCCAGGCCCAGCTCGATCACCACGGCGATCGCGGCGAACACGGCGACCACGTACGGCGCGCGCACGCGGCCTTCCGCGTCGCGCAGCAGACTCACACGCCGGCCCAGGAACTCAGGGTCAGGCCGCGCGAGACGAGCGCTTCACGGGTGGCAGGCGAGAGAAAGGTGGCGAGCTCGACTTCGCGCTGCGCTCCGTACCCGCTGGCGACGTGACTGGGCCGATAGCCGGGGTGACACATCAGCTCGATCACGCCTTCCCGCGGCAGCTGATCGAGGGTGCGCGGCCACTGCTCGGAGGTCCAGAACGCGGTGTCCCCCGCCTCGCCGAAGAAGTCGTCGTTGGTGCGCACGCCCGCATAGCGCAGATCTTGCCGCATCTGCGAGTCGATGCTGCGCACCGCCAACGAATACTCGCGGGCGACGATGCCCAGCGCCGCGAGCACGGAGGGATCGCGGTGCGCGTGCTTGTGCACGTCGATGTGGGTGGCGGGGCGGCCGATCAACTGCTTGAGGCGGTCGAGCTGCGCGCGGGTCTCCTTCACGATGAAGCGCAGATCGTGCCGATCGCGCTCGGTGAGTTCGACCGACGGTTGGCTGACCGACTCGAAGCGCACCAGGTTGAGGTGCAGGCCGACGGCGAGGCCTTCGGCCTGGGCCGCGGCGTCTTCGCTCCACGGCGAGTTGACGATCATCGTGGTCGACGAGACCACGCCCTGGCGCATGGCCTCGGCGATACCGCGCGAGACTGCAGGGTCGTACCCAAAATCATCTGCGTTGAGGATCAGGCGTAGCATCAGGGAGGCTTGGAGGCGGCGCACTTGCTGAGCAAGGCGTCGGCGTCCTTGGGGAAGCGCTCGCGCAGCTTCTTCTGCGCCGCGGCGAGCTCGGCGGTCTGCTGGAGCTGTTCCATCTCGCACAACGCGAGCAGCGGGCGGGTATCGGCCCCCGCGAGGGCGTCGGCGGCCAGGTATTCAGCGCGGGCGGCGACGAGGTCGTTCTTCTGAAAGAGCACGGTGGCCAGGTAGTAGTGGCCCTCGAGGAGATCGGGCTTTTCCTTCACCACCGAGCGCAACAGGCGCATCGCCTCGTCCTTCTGATCCTTGCGGTACTTCACGAAGCCGAGCTCCGCGGTGGTGGCGGGGTCTGCGCGCTTCTTGTTCGCCTTGGTGAGCGCCGCTTCAGCTTCGTCGAGCCGGCCGCCTTGCGAGAGCCAATAGCCCTGGCGCGCGAGGTACTGCGAGTTGCCCGGCGCCTTGTTGACCGCCTTGGTCCACGCCTCCAGCGCCGCACTGGAATCCGCCTGCAGCTCGCGCAGCTCGGCCATCACCGCGTCGGGGCGCGCATCGGTGGGCGCGAGCAGGCCCGCTTCCTTCACCGCGGTCTCCGCGCGTTTGCCCTTGCGGCTCTGCACCGCCGCCTTTGCTTCCAGCAAGCGGGCGTCGAGGCTCTTGGGGTTCTTGATGAGCCAGCCATCAACCAACGAGAGCACGGCGTCCCACTCTTTGGCTTCGGTCAGCAGCGCTCCGGCGCGCGCCAGCTGCGCGTCGGTCGAGTCGGGCAGGCTCGCCAGCTGAACGAGGCCACTGGTGCGGCTGCCTCCCGTGGCGGCTTCGGCTTTCGCGAGCTGTTCGGTGGCGGTGAGCTGAGGCCCCTTGAGCACGAGCACCCCCACGCCGGCCGCCACGATGCCCAGCCCGATCACGATGAAGGGCAAGATCGAGCGCCGCGGCCTTGCGGGTGCCTTCGCCGGCGCAGGCCCCGGTTGATGCGCGCGAATCGGCGTGGGCACGGTGCGCTCGAGCCCGTCGACCGCGCCGGCAGCGATGTCGGTGGCGGGTGCGTGAACGCCTTGCGGCGGGGAGGTGCCTGGCACCGAAGGGTCGGCCTCGCGCGCGCGGCGCAGGGTGTTGCGTCGCTCGTCGCTTTCCTTGGGGAAGAGCAGGGTGACGTACTCCGAGACCTGCTCCTGGGTGGCGAGCACCGAATCACCGCCGACCGCTTCCATCGCTTCGACGAACTCCGCCAGGGACTGGTGGCGATTACGCGGGTCCTTGGCGAGCGCGCGCAGGCAGATCGCCTCGAGCTTGCGAGGCACCGCGGGGTCGTAGGCCGAGGGCAGCGCGGGATCTTCGCGCGCGATGCGAATGACCACCTCGTCGATGCTGTTGCCCGTGAAGGGGCGGCGGCCGCAGAGCTGCTCGTAGAGCATCACGCCGGCAGCGAAGATGTCGGCGCGGTGATCGACATGCTTGGCGGTGATCATCTCGGGCGACATGTAGAAGAACTTGCCCTTGAGCGTGCCCGGCTCGGTGCCGGCGCCCCAGGCGGTGGTGCGCGCGATGCCGAAGTCGATCACCTTCACTTCGCCGCGCACGCCCACGTGAATGTTGTCGGGGGTGAAGTCGCGGTGCACCAGGGCGAGCGGCTTGCCCTCTTCGTCGACCGCGCGGTGGGCGGCGTCGAGACCGCGGCAGGCCTCGGTGAGCACACGCAAAGCGACGCCGGCGGGCATGCGCTTGCCGTCTTCCGCGGCGCGCTGGCGCAGCTCGGCCCAGGTGCGGCCCTCGAGCAGCTCCATCGCGATGAACGGTTCACCTTCGACCTGGCCCAGCTCGAAGATGGTGACGACGTTCGGGTGATGAATCTGCGCGGTGATGCGCGCTTCGTTGAGGAACATGCGGACGATCGCCGAGTCCTTCACGAGGTGAGGCAACAGCCGCTTCACCGCCACCATCGGGCCGAACTGACCCTCAGGTGAGATCTGGCGCCCGACATAGACCTCGGCCATCCCACCGGTCGCGACGCGCGACGTGAGCCGGTACTGCCCGATCCACATGGGCGAGCCGAGGGTGTCCACGAGGGCCGCACTCTAGGTCAGGAACTGCGTTTCGCGCTCGAAACTGCTGATTGGGCCAATATGACGGGCGGGATGCTTCGCCCCGTGTTGGTGCTCTGCCTCGCCCTCGGGCCCGGCTGTTTGACGGCGGCGACCCCGCAGATGCTGGCCCATGGGTTCGCGCTCGCCGTGCCAATCGAGCTGGGGAGCCCCGGGTGGGGCGAAGACGATCTGCATCGCGTGCTCGACCTCGCGCT
>JAYVNA010000253.1:0-1814 GCA_043758715.1 Archangium sp. | reverse complement strand
CGGTGGAGGCGGTGCTCGATGACGCCATGGCTTCGCTCCCGCCGGTGGCGTTCTTCGAGGAGATCGTGGTGCCGCTCGAGCGCGAGGTGGGCGAGCGCTGGCATTCAGGTCGCTTCACCGTGGCCGAGGAACACCTGGTCACCCAGGCCGCTCGCGAGCGCGTCATGACCCTGCTGCACCAGGCGCCCCGGCGCGCGCGGCGGCACGTGGTGTGCGCCTGCTTCCCCACCGAAGATCATGAGCTGGGCATTCTGGGCACCGCGCTCAAGTTCCGGCACGCCGGCTGGCGAGTCACCTTCCTGGGCGCCCGCACACCCCTCGAGCACCTGATCCGCGCGGTGCGGGGTGCCGCGCCCGATCTCGTCGCGCTCTCCACCGCGACTGAAACGGAAGAGGGGCTGACCGGCACCTTGAGCAAGCTGATGGCGATGCTGCCCCCGCAGGCGATGGTCGTCGTCGGGGGCGCGGCGGCCGAGCGCTTCAAGACCGTGGTGACCGCGCACGGCGCCCGGGTGGTGCAATCGCCGGACGAATGGGAAGCGCTGCTCGCCTGAATCGCTTCCGCTCGCGCCTCAAGAAGACGACGATGCGCGCCCATGAACCACCGCGTCGCCGTCATCGTCCTCGTGGGTCTGTTCACGACCTGCTTCGTGAGCACCGGGGCCATCGCCACGCTCACCGTGATCAAGGGCATCGTCAACGCGGCCTCTGAGGGGCGTCCGTCCCGGGCCGAGAAGATCCCCGAGACCCCCGAGCCCGACTCCACCGACGAGGCGCTGCCGCCCCCGCCCAAGCCGCCGCCCGATGAAGCGCTGGGCACCGCCGCGCCCGGCACGACCGAAGACGACGCCACCGACGAAGACGAGCTCGACGAGTACTCGGCCCCGTTGCTGGGCAGCGCGGAGTTCGCCGTCTTCTACCAGGACAAGGCGAAGCTGGACCCGCTGGTCGCGCTGCAGAAGGCGGCGAAGGGCACCCGGGTCAAGGTGTTCAAGGGCTCGGCCCCCGCGTCGGCGATCGCGCCCTACCTCGAGCTGCGCGACCTTGCCTGCGCGGACTACGCGGTGATCGCGGGCAAGACGCTCGAGAACGGCCGGGGCCTGACCCCCGCGGTGAAGGCGGCGCTGCCCAGGGCGAAGCGGGTGACGGTGATCGACGCTTCGTTGCCGGTGGGCGCGGCGAACGTGCTCGAGGTCATGAAGGTGATGCACCTCTACGCGCAGCTGACCGGCGGCGTGATGTGGGACGAGGAGACCCAGGAGTACTTCTCCACCGACGCCTGGAAGACCCGGCGCCTCGACACCTGGGAGAAGGGCATTGCGCATGCGTCCTTCCACATCACCGTCTTCACCGACGCGGCCGACAAGGCGCTGCGCACCGCGGGGCTCAAACACTTCGGCCTGCCGGAGCTCAAGATCGTGAACGTGCCCGCGGCCTCCGAAGACAGCGCGCTCGCGCTCTTGCAGGCCGCCGCGCAGATCGCCGTGGAAGACCCCGAAGGGCCGGCCCCGGGCATCTACGGGGTCTCGCTTTCCTCGATGAAGCACGCCGGCCACAAGAAGGGGCTCAACGAGATGATGTTCCCCAACGCGACGCGCTCGGTCGACCTGCTGTTGGCCAACAGCCCCAACGCCAAGGTGCCCACCCTCGCGGTCGGTTTCCCGGGCAAGGGCTCGCCGACGGAACGGCTCCAGGCCGGGCTCACCGAGTTCTTCGGCGCCGAGGACTGAGCTCGATCGTCAGATGCAGGTCAGCTCGCCGCCGTCGGTGATGCCGCAGCGGGCCGGCGGCTGGCACTCGAAGATCACCTCGAG
>JAYVNA010000252.1:0-5897 GCA_043758715.1 Archangium sp. | reverse complement strand
TGGTGCCGACCGCGAACGCAGGTGAGGCGGCGCTGGTCGACAAGATCGAGGTGCTGCCGGTCGACACCATTTCGCAAGCAGTGATGCACTTCACCGGTGAGGCGCGCATCACGCCGTACGATCGCAGCAAGCCCCACCTCAGCCCCCTGGTCGACCTCAACGCCGTCGACATGTCGGAAGTGCGTGGCCAGCAAGACGTCAAAGACGCCCTCGAGATGGCCGCCGCGGGGGGCCACAACGTGCTGCTCTGCGGCCCACCTGGCTCAGGCAAGACGATGCTGGCCAGGCGCCTGCCCGGAATCCTGCCGCGCATGAACTTCCAGGAAGAGCTCGAGGTCACCCGCATCTATTCAGTGTTGGGGCTGCTCGCCGAAGGTCACTCGCTGATCAAGGAGCGCCCTTTTCGCGCGCCCCACCACACCATCAGCGACGCAGGCCTCGTGGGCGGTGGCCCGATGACGAGACCCGGCGAACTCTCGATGGCGCACCGCGGCCTGCTCTTCCTCGACGAGCTGCCCGAGTTTCGCCGGCACGTGCTCGAGGTGCTCCGTCAGCCGCTGGAAGAGGGCCTGGTGCGCCTGGCGCGCGCCAACCAGCACGTCACCTATCCCTGCCAGGTGATGTTGATGGCGGCGATGAACCCGTGCCCGTGCGGCTACTTCAACGTGGGCGATAGACCCTGCACCTGCGGCGAAAAACGCGTGAAGGACTACTTCAATCGCATCTCGGGGCCGCTGCTCGATCGTCTCGACATCAGCATGCAGACGCGGCCGGTCGACGTGAAGATGCTCAGCCTGGCGGGCCACGCCGAGAAGCCCTCGGCCTTCTTCCGGGAGCGGGTCGAGGCCGCGCGCGCCGTTCAGGCGTCTCGGTTTCGCGATGACCCCGGCATCTACTGCAACGCCCAGATGGGCCCGCGGCTGCTGCACCTGCACGGCAAGCCCACCGCGGGGGCGCTGCGGTTGCTGGAGCGCTCGATGCGCGCGTTCAAGTTCTCCGCGCGCGCGCACGATCGCATTCTCAAGATGGCGCGCACCCGGGCCGATCTCGAAGACCACCCTGAGATCACCGAAGAAGACATGTCGTTCAGCGTGGGCTGCCGGGTGCTCGACCGCGATGGGTGGCTGGCGGGCGCGAGCGAGCCCAAACCCACCGTATTCCCCCGACCGCAGCCCGTGAGGATCGACGGAAAGCCCGCGCGCGAATAGGGTCCGCGCCATGACTCGTTCTCTCGCTTTCTGTGTCGGCCTGGTCGCCCTCTCGGGCTGTGTCTCTGTCATCGATGCCCGCGAAGGCGGCGCACAACGCCAGTGCCGCTTCGAAGCGCGCTGCGGCAACGTGGGCTCAGGCCAGCGCTACGCCACGGCCGAAGAATGCCTGGTCGCCAAGCGGTCCGACTTTCAGGACCTCTGGCCCACTGACAAGTGCGACGGGCGGATCAACGGCGACACGCTGAACATCTGCTACCAGGCCATCGAAAACACGCAGTGCAACAACATCATCGACAGCATCGCGACGTACTCGAAGTGCGAGTCGAATGACGTCTGCACCGCCGGCGCGCCGAAGGCCTGCAATTGCACCAACGGCCAGACCTGCTGCAGCAACGCCTGCACGAACCTGCAGACCGATCGGAACAACTGCGGCGGCTGCGGGACGAGCTGCGGCTCGGGCCTCACCTGCCAGAGCGGAGTGTGCCGGTAGCCTCGAGGTCAGCGCGGGCCGAACGACGAGAGCGCGAAGAACGCGCGAATCTTGTCGTTGGTCTCGCGCAACCGGGAGCTGAGCGTTCGCACGAACGTCCACAGCAGGGTCGACGCGAGCTCCTTGTCGGTGAACATCACCTCGTCGAGCTTCTCTCGCGAGAGCTCGTAGAGCAGGCAGCTCGTGTGCGCGATGGCGTCGGCGCTGCGAGGCCCTTCCTCGATGAGGCTCATCTCGCCGAAGTACTGGCCGCGCTCGAGAATCGCGAGCGCCTCCTCGCCGATGCCGGGCACCATCTTGGAGATGCGCACCTTGCCCTCGACGATGATGAACATCGAGGTGCCGGCGTCGCCTTCTTTGAAGATGTGCGTACTCCCCGGAAACTTCGATTCCTTGAGGGCGGCTGCCAGTTTGCGCAGTTGTGCGGAGGTCATGCCCTCGAACAGCGCGACTTTTCTCAAGATTTCGACGTCCATCGGCAGTAGTTCCTAGCACACCGAATCGGAAGTCCGAGTTTCTGCATCAAGGAGCATTCATGGAGCGCAGGAAAGTCGTCATCGTCGGCTCAGGCCCCGCCGGGTACACGGCCGCCATTTACGCGGCTCGCGCCAACCTCTCCCCGGTGGTGTTCGCCGGGGGGCCCGCCGAGTCTGACGCCCGCCGGGTGCCCGGGGGCCAGCTGATGATCACCACCGAGGTTGAGAACTACCCGGGCTTCCCGGACTCGGTGACCGGCCCTGAGCTGATGGAGCGCTTCCAGAAGCAGGCCGAGCGCTTCCACACCACCGTGCACATGGAGAACGTCGTGAAGCTCGACTTGAGCAAGCGCCCCTTCCACGTGAAGGGCGAGAGCAAGGAATACCTGGCCGAGACGGTGATCATCGCCACCGGCGCCTCCGCCAAGTGGCTCAACGTGAAGGGCGAAGACGCCTTCATGAACCGCGGCGTGTCGGCCTGCGCCACCTGCGACGGGTTCTTCTTCAAGAACACCGACGTGCTGGTGGTCGGCGGCGGCGACACCGCGATGGAAGAGGCGAACTATCTTTCGAAGATGTGCAGCACCGTGACCGTGATTCACCGGCGCCACGAGCTGCGCGCCTCGAAGATCATGCAGGAACGCGCGCTCAACAACCCGAAGATCAAGTTCATCTGGGACTCGGCGATCGAAGAGGTGGTCGGTGACGAGAAGGGTGTCACGGGCGCGATCGTCAAGAACCTGAAGACCGGTGACTCGAAGAAGGTCGACGCCAAGGGCGTGTTCGTCGCCATCGGCCACGTGCCCACCACCGAGCTCTTCAAGGACGTGCTCAAGCTGCAGAGCAACGGGTACCTCTGGGTTCAGCCGGGGACCGCGAAGACCTCGATCGAAGGGGTGTTCGCTTCGGGCGACGTTTCAGACTCGACCTACCGCCAGGCGGTCACCGCGGCGGGCACGGGCTGCATGGCCGCCATCGAGGCCGAGCGCTGGATGACGGAGCACGGGATCGGCTGAGGGTCATTCCGGCCGGAAACAGCCGTCGGTGATCTGGCTCAGGTCCGCGGCGCAGGTGAGCACCCGCTCGTTGAACTCGGGCTTGTTCGCGTGCGTGCAGACCGGCAAGCGCTCGAGGCAGTCGAAGTAGGTGTTCAACGCGGCCTGATCGGTCGGCGTGCACGCCGTCATCGAGGTGCTGCACGCTTTGGGATCGAAGGCCGGGCTGGGCAGGGTGTCGGCCGGGTAACAGGCGACGTGCCGCTCGGGGAAGGTCTTGTTGAGCGTCTCGGCTCGTTTGCACACGTCGCCACAGGACGTGAGCAGCAGGGCGAGGAGCCAGGGACGCATTGCAGGAAGGTGACAGGTTTTCGCCCTCTCCCCAACCCTCTCCCCCGCAGGGGAGAGGGAGAGAAGAGATGTCAGCGCGGGCGTTCGATCGCGATTCGATGGGTCTCGCGCGCCTTCCTCGGCTGCCGCTTTGGCTCTGGCCGGAAGGTGCCGAGCACCATGAGCCCCAGCAGCAGGCCCATCGCGATCGTCACCGCTCTCACGCCGCTTCCTCGGTGGGCGCCTCCGCGGGCGCCTCCGCGGGCATCTCCGCCGGCTTCTGCGCCAGGAGGATCTTCGCGGCCACCTGCTCGAGCTCCATCGGGTGCTCCCGCATCCACTCGACCGCGCGCTCGCGGCCCTGGCCCAGCCGCTCACCGTTGAGCGTGTAGTGCGTGCCCGACTTCTCGATGAGCCCCAGGGGCACGCCGAGATCGATCACCTCGCCCGCGCGGCTGATGCCCTTGTTGTAGATGATGTCGAACTCCGCTTCCTGGAAGGGCGGCGCGACCTTGTTCTTCACCACCTTGACCTTGGTGCGCGTGCCGATCACCACGTCACCGTCCTTCAGGTTCCCCGCCCGCCGAATCTCGCAGCGCACCGAGCTGTAGAACTTGAGCGCGTTGCCGCCGGTGGTGGTCTCCGGGTTGCCGAACACCACGCCTATCTTCATGCGGATCTGGTTGATGAAGATGATGGTGGTGCCGCTGCGGCTCACCGCCCCCGTCAGCTTGCGCAGCGCCTGGCTCATCAAGCGCGCCTGCAAGCCCATGTGCGCGTCGCCCATCTCGCCTTCGATCTCCGCGCGCGGCACCAGCGCCGCCACCGAGTCGATCACCACCAGGTCGACCGCGCCCGAGCGCACCAGGTGCTCGGTGATCTCCAGCGCCTGTTCGCCGGTGTCGGGCTGGCTGATGAGCAGCTCTTCCACCCGAACCCCCAGCTTGCGCGCGTAGCCCACGTCGAGCGCGTGTTCGGCGTCGATGAAGGCCGCCACGCCGCCCTGGGCCTGCACCTGGGCGATCGCGTGCAACGTGAGCGTCGTCTTGCCTGACGACTCGTTGCCGAAGATCTCCACCACCCGGCCGCGTGGGAACCCTCCGACGCCCAGCGCGCGATCGAGGCCGACCGAGCCCGTGGGAATGACCGCCACCGGCTGAATCTCGTTCGCGTCTCCCATCTGCATCACCGCGCCCCGCCCGAACTGTTTCTCGATCGCCGCCACTGCCACCGCGACCGCCTTCAACTTCTCGTTCAATTTCCCCATCGCCCTGCCTCCATCCGTTGATGCGCGGAGTTCATTCCCCGCGGCGAGGCAGGGCACAGCAACGCATGTGCCGCTCGAGAACAGCGCGCGGCTTCGATTTGTTCATGAGGGCGTTTGCCTTCCGCCCTCCCTTCGCGAGGCTGCGCAGAGGGGCAGGGTGCGCACGCGGCGCGGACGCTCCATTCCCACTCTCAAAGGCTGACGCGTTCAGTTACAACGAGCCGCCTTGCAGGCCGACTCTCCTCTCATCGCGGTGCTCGCCCTCGTCGGCGCGCTGGTGCTGCTGCGCTTTCAAGCGTGGCGGGCGGTGTTGTGCCTGTGGCCGCAGGCCGTGAAGGTCGAGGTGGAAACGCCCGCTGACGTCACCGTGGTGCCGCCCGAGCTGGAAGACAGCGTCGCCGAGCTCAAGAAGCTGGGCCTCACGCTGCTGGGCATGCACAGCGAGAAGTCGCCCCTGGCGCCGGTGCGACAGTTCGTCGACCTGGTGTTGCCCGGGCAACCGGTGGTGGCCTCGCTCTGGGTGGGGCCTGACGAGCACGAGCAGCTGGTGTTCCTCACGCAGTCCGATCGCGGCTTCGTCATCACCGCGAACTTCCGCCGCCTCTCGTACGAAGTGCCCGGCGCCTACCTCGCGGGCGGGCTCGACGGCGCTTCACCCGAGCGGGTGCTCAAGGCGCACCTGCGTCGCGTGCCCGAAATCGGAACGCCCAAAGCGCTCGCGACCATCGAAGATCGCGTCGCGGCCGCCCGCGACTGGTATTCGCGATCGGGAAAAGCTGAGTTGCGTCAACAGCATGCAGTTGGACTGTTGTGGACGCTGGGCGCAGTTGGCATGGTGGGCGCCGCGTTGGTCAGGCTCTTCGCCTGACGGAAAATTCAAAAACCAAAAATGAAGAGCGCATCGAAGCACGAAGAGATTTTTTTCCTGGGCGGCAAGCGAACCGCGTTCGGGACTTTCGGCGGCAGCTTGAAGGACCTCTCGGCCACCGACCTCGCCGTGGAGACGGCCAAAGCGACGTTCGCGCAATCGAAGGTGAGCCCTGAAGACGTCGATCACGTCGTCTACGGCAACGTGATGCAGACCAGCGCCGACGCGATCTACCTCGCGCGCCACGCCGGCCTGCGCTC
>JAYVNA010000251.1:0-5902 GCA_043758715.1 Archangium sp. | reverse complement strand
GAGGCGGAAAAGGTCAGGCAGGCGATCGATCCGCCCCGGCGGCAGTTGCGAGAGCTGAAACCGAGCCGGCAATGAGCTGCCCAAACTGGGAGCCGCGGGTGTTTTGTTTGCGCTCGAGGTGGTCTCGTTCTTCGCTACGCCCCGGGGTGGAGCTCATCAGGAAAGAGCTGAAACGATGAGAGGGTTGCGAGCCGCGGTGATGGGAGGCGTGCTGGTGGCGGCCCTCGCTCATGCAGCGCCCGAGGTGTTGCCGCCCGTCGCCGAGACGATGGCGGAGCTGCAGAAGATCGAAGCCGCCAGCTATCGCGGCACGCTCGACCCCCTTCGCATGAAGTATCAAGACGCCGCGCGCGCCCGGCCCGGCGAGGTGATGCCGCGGGTGTTCGTCGCGTGGTGCACGTTGCCGAGCGACGACGCCTGGAACCAGCTCAAGGCCATCGCCACGATCTTCCCGGACAACCCGTGGGTCCGCTACGGCATGGGGCGCATCTATACGAACTGGAAAGGCATGAGCGATCTCGCCCGCACCGAGTTCGAGGCGGTGCTCAAGCGGGATCCGAAGTTCTTCCCCGCGCTGATCGGTCTGGCTGATGTCGCGCGGGTCAAACACGATCTCCAGGCGGCCGAGCAGAAGTACCGCGCAGCGCTCGCCATGGCGCCCGAAGATCCCTTCGCCCGCGCAGGGCTGGGGCTGGTGTTGGCAGAGCAGGGCAAGAAGGACGAGGCGCGGGAAGAGCTGCGCAAAGCGGTCACCACGCAGCCCGAGCAGCCCGCCGCGCTCTCCACCCTGGTGAAGCTGTCGATCGAAGCGAAAGATCCGAAGACCGTGGTGGCCGCGCAGGCGCTCGCCGATCTCCGCCCGAAGGATCGCGAGGCTCGCCAGATGCTCGCCGATCTGCGGTTCGAAGCCGGTGACAAGGCCGCCGCTGCGAAGGAATACGAGCGGCTGGTGCGGCTGGGCAACCCCACCGTCGCGCTGCTGCAGCGGCTGGCGAGCTTGTACCGTGAGCTCGCCGAGCTCGAAGGTGAAGAGCGCACCCTGCAGGCGCTGGCCGCCCTGGACGATAAAAATGCAGACCCGAACATGCGCCTGGCCGAGCTGCGCCTCGCCCGGAAAGACTTCGAAGGCGCCGAAGGCCAGTGGCTCGAGGTGTTGGCGCGCGATCCGAAACGGGTCGAAGCGCGCGAGTCGATCGCGCGGGTGAGGCTCGAACAGGGAATGCTCCACGAAGCGCTCGATGAGTACCGCAAGGCGCTCGCCATCGATCCGACCCGGCCTGAGGCGCCCGCGGCGATCGCGAAGCTGGAAGCCGACTTCAAGCTCCCGAAAAAGAAGGCGCACGGCAACCCGAACAACATCTACTGGGCGGTGCAGGCCACGCTCGGAAAGTTCTTCGACGAGCGCAAGCTGAGCAACCGCGCGCTCGAGGGCAAGTACAAGCTTCGGGTGCGCATCAACGCCGAAGGCGGAGTCGATGGCGTCGATGTGCTCGAAGACACCCTCAAAGATCCCCTGCTGCTGGGGCACGTCTACTTCGGGCTGCGAGACGCGGAGTACGGCAAGGGAAAGAGCGAGCCCGTGTTCGAGTTCGAGCTGGGCGGGAAGAAGAAGGGCAAGTGATCCAGTTCGGCATCGATGTGCAGGCGGCGAGCGGCTTCGCGGCGCTCAAGGGCAAGCGGGTCGGCGCGATCGTCAACCCCACGAGCGTCGACGCGCGCTTCGTGCACCTGATCGATCTCCTCCACGAGGCGCCGGGCGTGACCCTGGGCGCGCTCTTCGGCCCCGAGCACGGGGTGCGTGGCGAGGCGCAGTACATGGTCGCGGTCGACGACGTCGCGCGTGATCGCCGCACCGGCGTGCCCGTCTACAGCCTCTACGGCCACACCTTCGAGTCGCTCACGCCGCGCCCCGAATGGCTCACCGGCCTCGACGCGCTGGTCTTCGACATTCAAGACGTCGGCAGCCGCTACTACACGTACATCTACACGATGGCCCTCGCGATGAAGGCGGCGGCGAAGGCGAAGCTCGCGTTCTACGTGCTCGACAGGCCCAACCCCATCGGGCTGACGCTCACCGAGGGAAATCTGGTCGGCGAGCGCTACCGCAGCTTCGTCGGGCTCTATGCCTTGCCCACCCGGCACGGGCTCTCGGCCGGCGAGATCGCGCGGCTGCTCAACGAGCAGGAGCAGATCGGCGTCGAGCTGCACGTGACTTCGGTCGAGGGGCTGACCCGGGCGATGAGCTGGTCCGAGCTGGGCCGCGCGTTCATTCCGCCGTCGCCCAACATGCCCACGCCCGATACCGCGCTGGTGTACCCGGGCATGTGTCTGGGCGAGGGCACCAACGTCTCAGAGGGGCGGGGTACCTGCCGACCCTTCGAACAGTTCGGCGCGCCGTACCTCAAGTCGTACGAGGTGGCCGAACGCCTGACCGCCCAGAAGCTGCCGGGAGTCATCTTTCGCCCCTGCGCCTTCACCCCCACGTTCGACAAGTGGAAGGGGCAGTCGTGCGAGGGGGCCTTCATGCACGTGACCGATCCGCAGGCGTTTCTGCCGCTGCGCACGGGCGTCGCGGTCTTCCAGGCCTGTTACGAGCTGGGCGGAAAGGACTTCGCCTGGCGCGACGACGCCTACGAGTTCGTCGACGACGTGCCCGCCTTCGACCTGCTGTGCGGCACTGATCAGGTCAGGAAGGGCATCGAGGCGGGAAAGCCGCTGGACTCTCTTTTCGAGGGATTCGCAGCGCAGACGCACTCTTTTGACCCGCTTCGCCGACGATATGCTCTCTATCCCTAGAGCATGGTGGCGATCGGCGTCTTCTCAGACAGCGATGGTGACCTGACCGCGTTCGATGCGGCGCTCAAGCTGCTTGCCGCAAAAGGCGCGCGCCGATTCCTGTTCGCCGGGGGCAAGTTCGCCGACCTCGACGAGTGGGTGAAGTGGAAGCGCGAAGAGGTGAAGGCCCAGTCTGACTACAGCGGCCAGGACTTCCTCGAAGACGTGCGCAATTACCTCATCGGCTTGAGCCAGGTCGATCGCCCGGCCGCGTTCGGCACCGCCCATGAGCAGGTGCGCGCGATCGAAGAACTCACGCGCATGAAGGACAAGATTCTGCGCTGCCCGGAGAAGGGCTCGCTCGCCTACCAGGACACCGCCGTGCCCCGAAAGGTGCTCGAGATGCTCGGTGACGGGCTGTGCTGCCTGGTGCACGACAAGAACGACCTCGACAAAGAAGACATGATGAACGCGCCGGTGCTCGTGCATGGGAAGGATTCCGAGCCCAAGGTGGTGAAGGTGGGGGCTCGCACGTTCATCACGCCTGGCCGGCTCACCGGGGCCAAGCCCACCGTTGGCTTGCTCGAGATGATCGAACGTCAGTTGGTGTTCTCCGCGTTCACGCTCGACGGGGAGACGGTGATCGACAAGACGCCGATTCAGCTCTCGAGCGGCAAAACGAAGATCTCGGTGAAGTGAGCATGAGGCACATCGCGCTGCTGGGCGGTTCCTTCAATCCTCCCCACGTCGGGCACCTGATGGCTGCGCTGTACCTGCGCGCCACCTTGAACTGCGACGAGGTGTGGTTGGTGCCGAGCTTCCATCACCCCTTCGGCAAGCCCCTCGCCCCCTTCGATGACCGGGTGGCGATGTGCGAGGCGATGGCGGAAGACGTCGGGCCCTGGCTGAAGATCAGCCGCGCGGAAGCGGAAGTCGGCGGGGAAGGGCGCACCATCGAACTGCTCGAGTGGCTGCTCCCGAAGCACCCGGGCGTGCAGTTTCGCTGGGTGATTGGCTCCGACATCCTGGGTGATCTGCCGAAGTGGAAGTCGTGGGATCGCATCGAGCAGATGGTGCTGGTGACGGTCATTCACCGCGCGGGGTACCCCTCTGATCGCGCGCTCGGGCCTCCGATGGTCGAGGTGTCGTCGACCGAGATCCGCAAACGGCTGGACGCCGGCGAGACGCCTGGCGACCTGGTGCCCCAGCGGGCCCTCGAGGTCGCGCGAGCGCGGGGCCTTTACGGGCTGCGCTGACGGCGGCCTTCTGCTACGCGCGTGACCGTGAACCGCCGCAAGATCCGCGTCGTGGGAGCGATGCTCGAGAAAGAGCCCGGCCGCTACCTGATCACCCAACGCTCGAAGACCGCTTCCTTGCCCCTGCTGTGGGAATTTCCCGGCGGGCGGGTGCACGAAGGCGAGCGCGATTCAGAGGCGCTCCATCGCGAGTTGGAGGAACGGCTCGGTCTCGACGTGATCGTCGACGAAGAGGCGATGGCCACCCACCACGAGTACGACACCTACTCGGTCGAGTTCAGGGTCTTTCATTGCCGGCTGGCGAGCCCCGATCAGGAAGTCAGCCACCAGGTGGTCAACGATCACCGCTGGGCGGCGCTCGACGAAATGGGCCAGTTCCAGTTTCCCTCGGCCGACGCCCGTACGTTGGCCAAGCTCCTCGACCTGGACTCGTGACGATGCACCAGTTCCCCAAAGACATCGGGTGGATCGAAGTCATCTGCGGCTCGATGTTTTCCGGCAAGACCGAGGAACTCATTCGCCGCCTCAAGCGGGCGCTCTACGGCAAGCAGAAGATCCAGGTCTTCAAGCCGCAGATCGACAATCGCTACGACGAGCTCGCGGTGGTCAGCCACTCTCAGCTGAAGATCGTCGCCACCCCGATCGCGCGCGCCGATCAGATTTTGCAGGCGCTCAAGCCGGACACCGAAGTGGTGGGCATCGACGAGGTGCAGTTCCTGGGCATGGAAGTGATCAGCGTGGTCGAGGCCCTCGCAGCCAAGGGCATTCGAGTGGTCTGCGCCGGCCTCGATCAGGACTACCAGGGCAAGCCGTTCGAGCCGATGCCCCAGTTGCTGGCGATCGCCGAGTACATCACCAAGGAATTGGCGATCTGCGTGGTGTGCGGCAACCCGGCCAATCGCAGCCAGCGCTTGTCTGATTCTTCGGAGCGCGTGGTGGTCGGCGCGGCCGGGGCCTACGAGGCGCGCTGCCGCAAGTGCCACGTCCCTTCACCTGTCGAGGCGACGCCTCCGCAGAACCTCGAGCTCTTCAGCAGGTAAATGAAAATGCGCGATTCACTGTACGAGAACGTTCCCTACGCCCTGTCGGAGCTGGAGCACTTCTACGGCCCCAACGTGCACCTGGTCGGCAACCCCTACCTGCTCTCGCTGCTCGCGCAGCTGTGCGCGAAGGACACGCAGCAGCCGGCGGTGAACACCCTGGTGCGCACGCTGTACACGGACCTCATCACCATGGTGGTGAACCACGAGTTCCCCCGGCGCCAGGCGACCATTCCCTCGCGCATGATCCAGTACACGCCGCGCGGCATCTACCAGGGCGAGATCCTCGATGAAGAGGTGCGCGCCATCTCGGTGAACATCGCGCGCGCCGGCACGCTCCCCAGCCAGGTCACCTACGATCTGCTCAACACCATCTTGACCCCGCGGCTGGTGCGCCAGGATCACATCATCATGAGCCGCGAGCTCGACGCGGCCGATCACGTGGTGGGCAGCAGCATCGGCGGCTCGAAGATCGGCGGCGACGTCGACAACGCGATGCTGATCTTCCCGGACCCCATGGGCGCCACCGGCAGCTCGTTGTCGACCGCGGTGAACATGTACAAGAAGAAGGTCCCCGGGAAGATCCGCAAGGTGATCTGCGTGAACCTGATCGTCACGCCGGAGTTCATCAAGCGGCTCACCACCGATCACCCCGACGCGGTGCTCTACGCGCTGCGGCTCGATCGCGGGCTCTCACCGCCGGAGGTGCTCAGCACGGCCCCCGGCGAACTGTGGGAGAAGGAGCGGGGTCTTGATGATCGGCAGTACATCGTTCCAGGCGGCGGCGGCATGGGCGAAGTGATGAACAACGCGTACGTCTGAACCCGGAGT
>JAYVNA010000250.1:0-1819 GCA_043758715.1 Archangium sp. | reverse complement strand
GGCTCGGCCGGCGCCTGGACCAGCGGTGGAGTGGTGGCCAGCAGGGCGCTGACAAGGACGGCGAGCATCGAAGCCGCACCTTATTCCTTCCGATCGAGCAGTTGATCACCGGGGTGAACTCCTGTTCAGTTTGCCCCATGCAGATCCACGAGGCGTTGCTGCCTTGCCACCCGGTCGTTCGCGACTGGTTTCACGAGACCCTGGGTGAGCCCACCGAGCCGCAAATTCGCGGCTGGCCGCTCATTCGCGCCGGCGGTGACGTGCTCATCGCCGCCCCCACGGGTTCGGGCAAGACGCTCACCGCGTTCCTCGCCTGTCTCGATGAGCTCTATCGGTCTGCCGCCGCCGGCACGCTGACCGACGAGACGCACGTGCTGTACGTCTCGCCCCTCAAGGCGCTGGGCAACGACGTGCAGAAGAACCTGCTGCTCCCGCTCGAGCAGTTGCGGGCGCGCGCGAAGGCGCTGGGGCTCGAGCTGCCGGACATTCGCGTGATGGTGCGCAGCGGAGATACCCCGGCGTACGAGCGCGCGCAGATGGTGAAGAAGCCGCCGCACATTCTCATCACCACGCCCGAGTCCCTCTACCTCTACCTCACCGCCGGAAAGAGCCGCGAGACGCTCAAGTCCGTACGCACCGTGGTGGTCGACGAGATCCATGCGCTCGCGCGGGACAAGCGCGGCTCGCACTTCGCGCTCTCGCTGGAACGGCTGAAGGCGCTGACCGGAAAGTCGCCGCAGCTCATCGGCTTGTCGGCCACGACGCGCCCACTGGATCGCCTCGCGCATTTCCTGGTCGGTGAACCGCGTGAAGGCCGGGCACCGTGTGAAGTGGTGCAGGTCGGCCACATTCGCCCCTGGGAGCTGTGGCTCGAGGTGCCCGAAGACGAGCTCTCGGCGGCCCCCACGCACGAGATGTGGGGCCAGCTCTACGACCGCATCGTTCAGCTCACCGCCGAGCACCGCACGATGTTGGTGTTCTCGAATACCCGCAGGCTCGCAGAGCGCGTCGCGCACGATCTGGGTGAGCGCCTGGGTCATGAAAAGGTGGCCGCGCACCACGGCAGCATGGCCCGCGAGCTGCGCCTTCGCGCCGAGGAGCGGCTCAAGTCGGGCGCGCTCAAGGTGATGGTGGCGACCGCGAGCCTCGAGCTGGGTCTCGACGTGGGCTCCATCGATCTGGTGGTTCAGCTCGGCAGCCCCCGCAGCATCGCGGTGATGTTGCAGCGCCTGGGCCGCAGCGGTCATCACAAGGCGGCCGTCTCCAAGGGCCTACTGTTCGCGATGACGCGTGACGAGCTGGTCGAGAGCACGGCGTTGCTCTCGGCGATCAACCGCGGGCACCTCGATGCGGTGCGCATGCCCGACAAGCCGCTCGACGTGCTCGCCCAGCAGGTGGTGGCCGAGGTGGCCGCACGCGAGTGGAACGAAGACGAGCTGTTCGCGATGTTACGGCGCGCGATGCCGTACGAGTCGCTCACCCGCGACGAGTTCGAGCAGGTGCTCCACCTCGTCAGTGAAGGCGTGTCGACCACCCGCGGCCGTTCGCGCGTGCACCTGCATCGTGATCGCGTCAACGGCGTGCTGCGGCCGCGCGCGGGCGCGAGGTTGATGGCGCTGCAGAACGGCGGCGCGATTCCCGATCTCTTCAGCTACGCCGTGAAGGTCGAGCCCGAAGACAAGCAGGTGGGCACGCTCGACGAAGACTTCGCGATCGAGTCGACGCCGGGCGACGTCTTCGTGCTCGGCACCACCTCGTGGCGAATTCGACGCGTCTTCGGCGGCGAGGTGCGGGTGGAAAACGCGCACGGTCAGTCGCC
>JAYVNA010000249.1:0-5925 GCA_043758715.1 Archangium sp. | reverse complement strand
CCTTCTCGTTGGTCGCCTTGCGGCTGAGCTGCAGGTTCTCGTCAGCCACGCCGTCTTCATGCAGGCCATCGAGCGTCCACCCGTCGAGCTTCGCTTCCACCCGGTACGCGCGCAGCGGCAGCCCCACCTGCACCGTGTCACGCGGCGGCAGCGCGCCCTCGAGCACCACCTGGTGCGCGCCCGGAGGCACCGCCAGCCACAGCGTGCCGTCTTCCGAGCGACGCAGCGCACTGGCTGCCTTGCCGTCGAGCAGCACCGTCTCTGGCACCCACTGCGCCGCGCTCCCGGGGAGCGGCACCGCGGTCTCCGCGCCTGAGAGCACCTCGAGCCGCAGCCGCAACACCTTCGCGGTCGCTTCCAACTGCAGCCGCGGAATCGACGCGCACGAGGGCGCGCAGTCAGGCTTTTCGAGCAAGCGTGCCTTGAGCTGCTCCAGCATCAGGTTGTCGGGTGGCTCGGGCATTTCTTCGCCGCCCGCGCGCGCGTTCAAGCCACCGAGCAGCACCAGCAGCACGGCCAGCCCACGCCCAGGCGCGCTGCCCGAGGCCGGCGGCTCTTCGTCGTCAGGGAGCGCGGTCTTCACCATCGCCTTGAGTGCCGCCGGCCAGAAACTCCCGGGGAAGCCCAGGACGCACAAGAGAAGCAGCCCGAGCAGGAACACCCGCAAGAACGAGAGCACCAGGTTCGTCGACGGCCCGATGAAGAAGAGCGAGAGCTGTTGATCATGCTGCACCGGCCCGGAGAAGCGGATCTGCATCGGCCGCCAGTCCCACCGCGGCAAGCCCGGCCCCGTCTGCACGGTCGCGTTCTTGTCGTAGTCGCGCACGTTGAAGCTGCGCTTCTTGTTCGACACCGACTTGTTCGGCGACTGCGCCTTCATGTCGAACCCGTTGCGCGAGAGGTCCTGTTGAATGCCGCCAAACGCGTTGCCCTGCGGCGCGCTGTTGAAGTCGTTCTGGTTCTGCCCGAAGGCCTCGACGCTCGAGCTGCGCGCGTACTGGGCTTCGTTGTCGAGGTTGTATTCGCTCCACGTCTTCACGCCGCCCAGCGAGCGATTGTGCTGCGCCAGTGCGGGGTACATGCCCTCACGCACGTGCTGCACCGCGAACGAGAGCGTCATCACCACCAACGCAGCCCACGCCGCGAAGCGCGTCACCTTGAAGAGCGACTTGAGCTTGCCCTTCGGCAACACCCGGAAGAGCCCCTCGAGCGCGAGCACCACCAGCCACGCGTACTGAGGCACGTCTTCTTCGAGCCAGCCCAGGCCCAGGGTGACGAGCGCGAGCACACCCCACGGCAACCCGAACAGCCGGCCCATGGCGACGGCGATGATCAACACCAGGAAGAGATCGAACAGCGTCCAGCGATCCACCCAGGTGCCCGGCACGCTGTCGGCGCCGCTCGCGCTGATCAGCTGCCACCCCGGAGGAAGCTGCAAGGTCGCGTTGACCGAGTTGAAGTCCGCGTCCCACGAGACGGCGGAGAGATGACCGATGTCGCCGGTGAGCCGCGAATCGGCTTCCAGCGCGAGACCGCCCTGCCGCAGCTCCACCCCGGCTTTGCCATTGGCGTCGAGGCGGGTGATCGACTGATCAGAACCTGAAGTGACGACCCGGCCCAGTTCGGTGCCGGGCTGCACGTCGAGCCGCCACGAGCGATGCAGCTGCCCGCTCATCTTGTCGCTCACCGTGTAGCCGCTGCCGTCGAAGTCGAGCCACAGCGTGCGGGTGAGGTTGAGCACGTCGGGCGCGGGCTCGCTGTCTCCGCGCCGGCGTTCGGTGAGCTTGAGCACGTCTTTTTCGCCCATCGCGTACGCGGGAAAACCCTTCCACTCGTTGGGCAGGGTGGTCTGCGTGGGGTCGACCGCGTTCACGCCTTCCACCAGCACCTGCCGCAGCGAGGGCCGCGCGTCGAACACCCAGACCTCATCACCTTCGACCCACGTGCCCTGCGGATCAGGCCGCTGGAGAGAAGCGATGGGGCCCTCTCCTCGCGCGGTCAGCTGCAGCACCCAGGTGCCGGGCCGCACCTGCAGGCGCAAATGCCCATCAGGCTCGACGCGCACGGGCAGCCCAGAGGTGAGCACCATCGGCACGAAACCCTCGGGCAACGCGCGGCCGAACAGCACCTCGCGGCTGTGACCGGACACCTTGAGCGTCAGCTGCGTCACCAGGGTCAGCGGAATCTCGTCGGTGACCAGGCGGTGCACGTCGAGCTCCACGCGATCGGTCTCTTCTTCGGTCGCCTCTCGCTGCAGGAACACCCGGCCTTCACCGTCGCGGTTGGGAATGGCGACGGCCTGGCCTTTCACCGAGAGCGAGAGCAGGCCGGTGTCGGTGGGAATCTCGAGCGCCTCGGGGAGCGCGTCCCACTCGAAGTCTCCGGTGACGGTGTGTTCACCTGCGCTGAGCAGCACGGTGGGGTTGCTCTCGGCGTCGCTGACCACCACCGCGGCACGGCCATCGACCTGCACGTGCTGCGGCCACCGCTTCACTTCTCCAGGCAAAGAAAGCCACGCGTCGCGACCGAAGACCTTGAAGGACTGGGTGAAGTGGCCTCGCTTGTCGTCGAGCGTCAACGCCAATCGGCCCGGCCACGCGCAGGCTTTCGTTTCAGTGCCGTGGAGAAAGGGGCACAGCGCGTCTTTCTGATCGTGCAGCACCCAGGGGGCCCAGTCCCACAACGAGGCGGGAATCGACTCCGGGCGGGGCGATGCAGCCTGAGTCAGACCGGAGACGAGGGCGAGAGCGAGCATCAGGTGACGCATGGTGAAACCTCCACGGGCGAAGGGCCGGACCGTGGCGCGTTTCTCACCCGCGCGCATCAACGCCCGGAGGCAAGGCCTTGGTTCCAGAGGCGTTGCCACAATTCGGGGCTCGCGGGTCTCAGGTCACATGCGAGTCCTCGTGCTGGCCGTGCTGCTCGCCCTGGGTGGGTGCAAAGGCGCAGATCTCCCCGATTCCGAGCTTGGACGTTTGACAGCCGAGCTCCGGCACCTCAACGCCGAAGGCCAACTCGGGAACGACCCGAAACTCAAAGCCGTGGCGGAGGCACGCTGGGCATCGCTCACCTCGGCCGTTGGGCGTGATGAGGCAGGGGTCACCGCGGCGCTACTCACCGCCCAGGAAGTCGCCACCTTCCCCCGCGAGGTGCAGCCCTGGCTCGAGCAGTACGTGAGCCGCACCGGCGAGTTCACCGCCTCGGTTCGCGAGAAGACCGATGGATCCGCTGACCACGTGTGGATGCTTCGCACCGGTGGTCAGGCTACGCCCCGGTTGCGGGTTCATTTTCTGCACCAGCTCGCCACCCCGGAAGCCGAACCGTCGCGCCTCGTGACCCTCGAGGCCGTGCAGGTCGGCTCGCACCTGTTGGCCACGCGCGTGATGCCCCTGGGGCCCGCGCCCGCCCCCGAGTTCGCGGTCAGTTCCCGCGGTGCGACGCGCGATCTCGAGCGGGTCCCGACGCGAAAGCTGCTCGTGGCGTTGCTCAAGTTCAGCGACACCTCGCCCGAGCCGTACACCCTCGCCTACGCCAGGAGCTCGCTCGACGACAACCTCATCCCGAAGATGATGGAGATGTCCGGCGGCAAGCTCACCGTGCAGGCCGATCTCTTCGGCTGGTGGACGATGCCGATGACCAAGGCGAATTGTGATCTCGCGAAGGTCGAGGAGCAGTTCTACATCCTCGCGGCTCAGAACGGCCTCGATACCGCCAGCTACCAGTCCTTCGTGATGGCGATCCCCGGGGGCGTGAGCGGCGACTGCTCCGGCGTCTCGGGTCTGGGTGACATCGGGGGCTCCCCGTCGATCATCTATTTGATCAACAACAGCTTCGGGTCCCTGGGCCACGAGCTCGGGCACAACCTGGGCCTTCAACACGCGCAGGCGTGGAACCGCTGTGACGCGGGCACGTATTACGGCGCGTCGAACTGCAACCTGGTCGACTACGGCAGCCCCAACGACATGATGGGTACCGGCGGCGGCGAGGTGCAGGCGTATGCGAAGGAACGGCTGGGCTGGCTCGGCACCACGGACTCCAACGGCATTCTCAACGTGACCTCGTCGGGCAGCTACACGCTCGCGCCCTACGAGGGCACCACCGGCACGCGGGCGCTCAAGCTGCTGCGCGAGGCCGAGAGCACCGGCAGCACCACCGCCTGGTACTTCCTCGAGTACCGGCAGCCGCTCGGGTTCGACATCGGCGATACGGCCAACACCGATGGCGTGCTGGTGTCGGTCGCCACCAGCGCGAAGCAGCCGCACCTGCTCGACATGACGCAGAGCACGGCCACGCGGGTCGACGCGCGGCTCGCTCCGGGTTCGACCTATGTCGATGGCGTCAACGGCATCTCCGTCACCACCGTCTCGGCCAGCGACGCGGGGGCGGTGGTGACCATCTCGCTGCCCACGCCCAGCGGCTGCACGCACGCCACGCCCACCGTGACCCTCACGGCGCGCGACACGGTCGTTCGCGGGGCAGGGGAGAACAAGCTCTTCGATCTCGCCATCACCAACAACGACGTGGGCTGTGGAGCGCAGACCTTCGACGTCACCACCGCGGCGCTGCCTTCCGGGTGGACCGCGTTCGTGAACCCGCCGACGGTGCTCGCGCGCGAGGGCGTGCCGGCCAAGGCGCTGATTCAGATCACCTCGCCTGGCACCGCGACCCCGGGCACCACCGTCATCTCGGCGACCGCGACTTCCAGCACGTCGAGCAACTTCACCGCCACCGCCACCAATAATCACGTCGTCACCAGCTGCGTGCGCGCCGGGAGGAAGCGTCTCGTTCCCGCTCACCATCACCAACAACAATCAGGGCGCGTGCGGCAACACCACCTTCGAGCTCAGCACGTACATCGAAGACGGCTGGGTGGCTTCTTCACCCGTGGTGCTCATCACGCTCGCGCCGCAGGCTTCCTACACGACCACGTTGACCGGTTACGTCGCGGCCGGTGACGACTTCTTCGCCTGGCTGCCCTCGGTACCGAACGGCGAAGTCACCGGCACGCTCACGATCGACGGCGTCACCACCGAGGTGCGCGGCAGCGGGTACCACGATCACAACTGGGGAAACGTCTCGCCCGCCGACCTGATGGATTCCTGGTGGTGGGGCCGGGCCAACGTGGGCGATCGCACCTTCGTGATCTCCGAGCTGCGAGCGAAGAAGCGTTTCGGCGGCGGGAACATCCCCGTGATGTACGCGAGCGCACCGGACGCGCTGCTGGTCGACGCGTGGGGCGAAGGCGTGCGCTTCGAGGAAGCGGCCGCCGTACAACACCCCGACCCGAAACATGAACGGCCCATCGGTGCCGCGGTGACGGCGGTCGCGCCCAACGGCTTCAAGGCCACGCTCCCCATCTCGACGCACCTGCTCACCTCGGCCGATCTTCTTTCGTCCTTCGCTGGGTGGCAGCGCTGGGGCGCGGGCTTGAAGCCCTGGTACAGCCGCTTCGAGAGCGATGCGTCACTCACGCCTCCGGGCGAGGCGCCGCTCACCGGGAGAGGCACGATCGAGTTCTTCGAGTTCCAGTGATCAGCCCGTCACCGCCATGCGGAAGCACGCGATGATGCCGGCGACGAGCGCGACCGCGGCGCCGACGTCGAGCGTGATCGCCCACGCTCGCCACAATCCCGGGCTGTGCTTGTAGAGCGCGACCTCGAAGCGGCCCGTCGTCACGCTGCGCCCGCGCCTCGAGTCCCACTTCTCTGCGATGCGCGGAAGTTCGCGGCCCTGCGTCATGCGCACGTACAGCCCGCCTCCGAGCAGCACGAGCAGGAAAAAAGCCATCAGCAGCGGTTCCCAGTGCACGGCCTGAGTATCGCCGGAGGCACAGGGAGCGGGGTGGTTCCTCCGGAGCTACAGTCGCTCGCATGAGATGGCTCTGGGCGTCGGCGATGGTGGGGTTGCTGAGCTTCCAGGGGCCGG
>JAYVNA010000248.1:0-1826 GCA_043758715.1 Archangium sp. | reverse complement strand
TCTCGCCCGACCAGGTGTCCGACGAATTCGTGCGCATGGTGCCCAGCCCCGACATGGCCGAGGCCTACGAGGCGAAGGCCACCCGCTTCCGCGTGCTGGCGTGGGTGGCCACCGGCGTGGGGGTGGCGGGCCTGGGCGCCTTCGTCACGGGCAACCTGGTCGCCTCGGCCAGGTACGGAGACGCCCAGACCGTCAATTCGTTCGCCTGGTACCGGGCGCAGCTGGTGGGCGGCAACGAGGCCGACGGCAACCGCGAGAAGGCGGGGGCGCTCAAGGCCGAGATCGAGAGCATGCAGACCATCTCGTGGATCGGGCTGGCCGCCGCGGGCGCCGGAGCGGTCGCCGCCACCGTGTGCTTCGTCATCGGTGATCCGCCCGGGCGTTACGAGGCTTACCGCCAGAAGATCGGTGTGGTCTCGATGACGCTCTCGCCCACCCCCGGCGGGGTGGTCGTGACGGGGGCATTCTAGGGCGAGACAGCGGGCGGGCGCGTGGTAAGGGCATCGGGCCTCCGCCAGCCATGATTCGCAACCTCACCGAGCTGTACCAATACCGAGCTCTGCTCATCGCGCTCTCCATGCGAGAGCTGAAAGCTCGCTACCGCGCCTCGGTGCTGGGCTTCTTGTGGACGTTCCTCAACCCCACGCTGAACATGTTCGTCTACGTGCTGGTGTTCGGCATGGTGATGCGCAGCGCGGTGCCGAACTACGCGTACTACCTGTTCACCGGGCTCCTCCCGTGGATCTTTTTTTCCAGCTCGCTGCTGGGCGGCACCTCTTCGATCAGTGACCGACGCGATCTGCTCACCAAGGTGCGGTTTCCCGCGCAGGTGCTCCCGGCCACCGTGGTGCTCACCAACCTCATCAACTTCCTGCTCTCGCTGCCGCTGCTGCTGGGCCTGGGAATGTTCTTCGGCGTGACCCCCAGCTGGCACATCGTCTTCCTGGTGCCGGTGCTGATCGTTCAGACCTTCTTCACCCTCGCGCTCACGTACTTCTTCGCGGCGCTCAACGTGGCCTTCCGCGACCTGCAGCACATCGTGGGCAACCTGGTGCAGATGATGTTCTTCGTCACCCCGGTGCTGTGGGACCTCAAGTCGGTGCCCGCCATCGGCAGCATGACCAAGGAGCAGTCACAGCAGTTCGTGATGCAGCTCAACCCGATGGCCTCGGTGATCGCCTCGTGGCGCGACATTTTCTACGAGCAGAAGGTGCCCGACTGGAAGCCGCTGCTCACGGTCGCGGCCATCTCCCTGGTGGTGATGTTGATCTCCACCTGGGTGTTCGAGCGCCGCCGTGAAGAATTCGCGGAGTTGGTGTGATGAACGCGAACACCACGCCGACTGACGCCATCGTCATCGACAACGTCTTCAAGTCTTTCAAGAAGACCTCGAAGCGCAACGAGTACACCACCATGAAGTCCGAGCTGGTGCGGCTGCTGAAGTTTCAGCGCCGCCTGCTCGAGCCGGGCACGCACATCGAAGCGCTCAAGGGCGTCGACCTGCGCATTCCCAAAGGCAAGACGGTGGGCATCATCGGGCGCAACGGCTCGGGCAAGAGCACGCTGCTCAAGCTGATGACCGGCATCTACACGCCCACCAGGGGCACCATCGAGGTGAAGGGCCGCATCAGCGCGCTGCTCGAGCTGGGCGCCGGCTTTCACCCCGACTTCACCGGCCGGGAAAACATTCTCATCAACGGCATCATCCTGGGCATGAGCCGCGGCGAGCTCAAAGAGCGCATGCCCGGCATCATCGAGTTCGCCGAGCTGGGCGACTTCATCGATGAGCCCGTACGCACCTACTCGAGCGGCATGTTCATGCGCCT
>JAYVNA010000247.1:0-1828 GCA_043758715.1 Archangium sp. | reverse complement strand
CTGCTACAGGTCTGTGTGACCCCTAAGTGTTGGGTATCGGAAGAAAATTTGACACTACATCTTGTGCGGCGATGCTTGACAGGTGGACGAGCAGACAGGCATAAGTCACCCCCCCACGCCGCCCAAAAGCGGTGAGGGAACGGAGCTGGAGGGGCTCCGTTGCACCAAACATCCTACCTTTCGCGACTTTCGCATCCCAGGGGGGCCTCTCCCGAGGGGACGAAGCCTTTTCGGCTTTCACACACACCAGCAGTCAAGCAGTTAATCGCTGTCAGACACAGTTGTTAGAGAGGGGAATGACGATGGAGAAGGAAGTGGCTCCCATGAATCAGGCGGCGGCGGCGGGGGTAATTCCGGTTGATGCGCGTGCAGTCCCGCGCAACGGAAAGGCGCAGGGCCTTGATGTGCCCCGCTACTTCACGACTCCGGGCGTCGACCCGGCCGATGAGATCGCATGGGAAATGCGCTCGGCCTCGATCACTGGCGAAGACGGCAAGGTCGTCTTCGAGCAGAAGAACATCGAAGTGCCGAAGTCCTGGTCGATGCTGGCCACCAACGTGGTCGCCTCGAAGTACTTCCGCGGCCAGCCCGGCACCCCCGAGCGCGAGAGCTCGGTGCGCCAGCTGGTCGGCCGCGTCGTCAACACCATCACCCGCTGGGGCGAGCAGGGCGGTTACTTCGCTTCTACCGAGGCCAAGAACGCTTTCCACGCCGAGCTGACCCACCTGCTGCTCCGGCAGAAGGTCGCGTTCAACTCGCCTGTCTGGTTCAATGTCGGGGTCGAAGAGCACCCCCAGTGCTCGGCCTGCTTCATCAACTCCGTCGAAGACTCGATGGACTCGATCCTCGGGCTCGCGAAGACCGAAGGCATGCTCTTCAAGTACGGCTCGGGCACGGGGTCGAACCTCTCCCCCATCCGTTCTTCACGTGAGGTGCTCAAGGGCGGCGGCACTGCTTCTGGCCCGGTCAGCTTCATGAAGGGCTTCGACGCGTTCGCCGGCGTGATCAAGTCGGGTGGCAAGACCCGCCGCGCGGCCAAGATGGTCATCTTGAATGCCGATCACCCCGACATTCTCGAGTTCATTCGCTGCAAGGTCGGCGAAGAGAAGAAGGCCCACGTGCTGATCGACGCTGGGTACGATCCCTCGTTCAACGGCGAGGCGTACTCGTCGGTGTTTTTCCAGAACTCGAACAACTCCGTGCGGGTGACGGACGAGTTCATGAAGTCGGTTCAGGAAGATCGCTCGTTCTCGACCAAGGCGGTCGTCGGCGGCGGCATCTGCGACACCTACAAGGCGCGCGACGTGTTCCGCGAGATCAGCCAGGCCGCCTGGCAGTGCGGCGACCCGGGCCTGCAGTTCGATACCACCGTCAACGCGTGGCACACCTCGAGCAACACGGCGCGCATCAACGCGAGCAACCCGTGCTCCGAGTACATGTTCCTCGACGACACCGCCTGCAACCTGGCGTCGCTGAACCTGATGCACTTCCGCACCATCGACGGTGACTTCGACACCGAGGCGTTCAAGCACGCGGTCGACATCACCCTGCTGGGCCAGGAAATCGTCGTCGGCTTCAGCCGCTACCCCACCGAGCGCATCACCCGGAACTCGTTCGACTTCCGTCCGCTCGGCCTGGGCTACGCCAACCTGGGTGCCCTGCTGATGGCCTCGGGCCTCGCCTACGACTCCGATGCCGGCCGCTGCTACGCGGGCGCCGTCACCTCGCTGATGGGCGGCCGGGCGTACGCGATGTCTGCGCGCATGGCTGAACACCTCGGCACGTTCGCCGGCTACGGCGTCAACCAGGAGCCGATGCTCAGCGTCAT
>JAYVNA010000246.1:0-5940 GCA_043758715.1 Archangium sp. | reverse complement strand
GTCGTTGAACTTCACCGGTGCCGCGAGCGCGACGAAGGACTGCAGGTGTTCGGGGTGCACCGCGCCGTGAATGGCCGTCAGGGTGCCGCCCATGCAGTAGCCCAGCACGTGGGTGCGATCGTGGCCGACCGTGCCCGACACCTTGCGCAGCGCCCGCCCGAGCGCGCCGTCGACGATGTCGTCGAAGGTGACGTAGCGATCTTCGTCACCGGGCGTGCCCCAGTCGATGCAGAACACGTCGAAGCCCTGCGCCACCAGGTACTCCGCGAAGCTCTTGCCCGGCATCAGATCGAGCACGTAGTGCCGGTTGATCAGCGACGGCACCAGGAGAATGGGCGTCTGGTGCGAGATGCCCTCGGGCCGCGCGCGATAGCGCAGCAGCTTCCACTTGTTCTCCTGCCAGAAGACCTCGTGAGGCGTGACCCCGACCTGAGGCTTGGGGCGCTTCCACAACGTCAGCAGGTTCGTGAGTCGCTTCATTCGTAGAGCGCCTCCAGGCGCGGGCCGAACGACTTGTAGACTTCCTTACGGCGGACCTTGAGGGTGCTGGTGAGCAAGCCGCTTTCGACGGTCAGCGGCGTGTCGATGATCACGAACTTCTTGATCGATTCGTACGACGCGAGCTGGGTGTTCACCTGGTCGATACGGCTCTGCACCAGGTTTTTACGCGCTTCGGGAATCGCGTTGCTGGCCACCTTCGCCTGCTCGAGGTGCGCGTTGACCGCCTGCTCGTGCAACCACACCGCGGCCACCAGGTAGCGGCGCGCGTCGCCGAACACCACCACCGCGGCGATGAACGGATCATCGCGGAAACGGATCTCGATGTTCGCCGGGGGCACGTTCTTGCCGCCCGCGGTCACCAGGATGTCCTTTTTGCGATCGATGATCTGCAGGAAGCCGTCGTCGGTGAAGCGGCCCACGTCGCCGGTCTTGAGCCAGCCGTCTTCGGTGAACGCCTCGGCCGTGGCCGCGGGGTCCTTGTGGTACCCGCTGAAGACCGTGGGGCCCTTCGCCAGGATCTCGCCGTCTTCGGCGAGCTTGAGCTGCACCGACGGCAGCACCTTGCCCACCGAGTCGAAGCGGAACGCGTCGGGGCGGTTCAAGGTCAAGGTGGGCGAGGTCTCCGTCAGGCCGTAGCCCTCGATGATCAGCAAGCCGGCCGCGTGAAAAAATTCCTTCACCTCGCGCTTGAGGCCCGCGCCACCCGACAGACAGAACCGGAACTCGCCCCCGGTCACCGCGCGCAACGCCGCCTGCCGCTTCGCCGGGTCGGACTCGCCCATGGCGGACATCGCGAGCTTTTCCCAGACCGCGGGCACGCTCATGAAGACCGACGGACGCACCTCGGGAAGAAGCTGCATCACCTTGGCCGGCTCGCACATGTACGTGAGCCAGCCCAGCGCGTTACCCAGGCACGCTTCACCGAAGCCGAAGATGTGGCTCATCGGCAGCCAGAGCAGGTCGACGTCCTTGGTCTCGAGCAGCGGCGCATTGCTCTTGAGCCAATCGCTGCCGTTGACGCCCACGTTGCGGTGGGTGAGGGGCACGCCCTTGGGGTTACCCGAGGTGCCGCTGGTGTAGAGCATCTGCGCGACCTGATCGAGCGAGACCGAAGCGAGCAGCCGCTCGAATTCCCCCGGCGCTTCCTGATCGCGGGCAGCGCCCATGCTCTGCACGCGGCCCCACGAGACCAACTTCTTCTCCACCTCGGCGATCGACGGCACCGCGAGGCCCCTGGCGCGCATCTTCTCGATGATGGGCCCGGGCTCGAGTGGCTGCGCGCTCAAGGTCACGATGTGCGTGACGCTCGAGTACTCGCTCCACAGCTCGAAGACCCGGGCCAACAACGGCGCGGTGTCGACGAAGAGCACCTTGGTGTCGGAATGATTCACCACGTACGCCGCTTGCGGAGGCGTGTTCGCGGGATAGACCGGCACCATCACGCCGCCGACGGCCTGAATCGCCATCGCAGCGCTGATCCACTCCACCGAGTTGGGCGCGAAGATCGCGGCGCGATCACCCGACTTGAGCCCAGCGGAAGCGAGGAACAGCGCCGCCTGGCGAATGCCCCTGGCGTACGCGCCCCAGGTCACCGCGGTCCAATCACCTTCGGCGGTAGGCAGCATGAAGCGGGGCCGGCTCTTTCGCTCGGGGAGCGAATCGAAGATGGCGCGCGGTGCAGGCTTGAGCTCGAGGAAGGGCGTGATGTCCATGGCGTTCCTTGTCCTCCCTCTCCCCGCGGGGGAGAGGGCAAACTGCGTTAGTTCTTCTTCATCTCCGCGAGCTTCTCTTCCAGATCGATCAACCGGCTCTGAATCTGGTTGAGCGCGTGCAGGGTCTTCTCCTGCTCACGCTTGGTGGGCAGACCGAGGCCGCCCCACCACTGCGCGCTGGCCTTCTCGACGCTGGCCTTCATCTTCATGCTGGCGCTGAGCATGCTGCCCATCGGCTGCAGCACCGCGGGGGACTTGAGCACCGTCTCCATCATCTCAGCGGTCTTCTGCTCCCACAGGTCGAAGCCCTTCTTCCACTGATCCCAAATCATCACGTGCTGCTCCTGTTCAAAGGCCGAGCCGACGAAGCTCAGCGGTGGTGGTGAAGTCGTCATTCGTTTCGTTGTCCGGAGCGGTGGCGCGAGCCACTTCGCCGAAGCACTCGAACACCCAGCCCACCTGCCGGCGAACGATCGAGTTTCCGATCGCAGGCTCGATGGTGGTGGTGGTGCGCACGCGCAGCGCCTGGGTGAAGGTGACATCGGGCAGCTCGAGCTGGCCGGCGGCATCGACGCGCACCTGGTAGGTGTCACGACCGGCGAAGGGCAGCCCGCGCACCACACCGTTGACCACCTGGCCCACGCTGACCCACTGCTTTCCCGCCTCGAGGGGGAAGCGAAAGATCGCGACCGGCTGGGTGTAGACGACCAGCGTCTTACCGAGCGTGGGCGCCTCTTCGCGGGAGGCGTAACCGAGCAGGAAGAGGTCGCTGCCGTCATTGCGGTACACCCCCATGGTGGTGCCCCCGAGATCGAGCGCGCTGACGAACTGGCCGGTGGGGAAGCTCGCAGCGAACCAGTGATCCGACACGTTCGAGGCCGAGAGCGTCGCCACCCGATCATCGGCGTAGTCGTTCGAGAGATCCCACACCCGCTGACCCGCGGAGTTGGTGGTGCCGGCGATCGACACCGGCCGTCCGGTGCCGGGAGGCGAGGCGAGGTAGTGCACCGGAATTCCGATCGCGGCCTTCAGCTCGGAGGCCTCGATGCGGCCATCGAGGTTCGGCACGCACTCCAGCGGCGCGACGGTGGGCGCGACGTACGCCTCTTTCGTGGGAATCGTGCGGTTCTCTCCGCACGCAGTGAGCAGCAACAGGCCAACGGTGATCGAGCGGTTCATCAGAATCTCCAGGCCAGGCGGAGGCGCGCCAGCTGAGCGGGCTGTGCCTTGAGGTTTTGGGCCGGGTTGTCGAAACCGGCGAAGGGGAAGAGCACTGCGTACTCGGCGAGCACGTCGAAGCCGTCTTTGCTGGCCCAGGTGAGGGCGGCGTGCAGCTCCATGCCGAGGGCGGCGTCATTGCCCGGCGTCGACGCGGCGTAGAACGCGCGGCTGAAGGTGGCGTCGGCGGCGAGCTCGAGCTGGTAGCTGCGGAACTCCAGCAGCCGGGTCTTCGTCCACGGGCGCACGTACCAGGCGTCGGTGACGGTGCCGACGATCTCGTTGAAGAGAATGCGATCGACCCGGTAGTCGGGGTTGAAGCGGAAGTTGTCGACCCGGGTGTCGCGGGGGAAGTCGATCTGAGGGCCCTCGAGCTCGCCCTTCCGCGGCGCGGCGCCGTTGCCCGGGTAGGCCCCGAAGCCGGGAGCGGGATCGCCGCTCGCCGCGCCCAGGTTGAGACCGCCGATGAACACCGAGCCCGGTGCTCCGAGGGTGGTCTCGATCGCGCCGCCAAACTGCAGGGACCGCACGCGATCACGCAGCAACACGCCGGGGAGCAACGAGGCCTGCTCGGCCTCAGCGATCAGCACCGCGGCTTCGGCCTCGAGCTTGAACATCGAGGTCTGGAAGCGCAGCCACCCGTCGACCACGCCGGCCTTGTAGCCACGGCGCATCACGGAGGAAGGCGTGATCACCGTCGTGGTGCTCGCGGGCAGATAGGCGGCGGGCACGTCGTTGTCCTGCCAGCGATACGAGCCGAGCAGCCCGTACTCGAGCGTCCACTTCCCGGCGAGGCGGCGGCGCTTGCGGGTCTGATCGTCCTTCAAATTCATGAAGGCGAAGGAAGCCGAGTGCACGTCGGTGCTGGGGTCGAGCACGAGCTGGCGTGAGCCGTCTTTGCGGAACTGCGTGGGGCCGACGGCGCTGAAGTCGTAGGCGACGGCCCAGAGGTGGTTGGCGAGCGAGGTGACGAACGCGATGCGATCGGCCTGGTCGCCGGAGTTGCAGTCGAGGCAATCACCGCCGTGCGACATCATGCCCAGGCCCCACATGTTGCCCATGCGGCCGGCAGCGATGTAGCCGAAGGGCGTGAGCACCTCGCCGTACGCGCGCTTGATGCGCAGCAACGTCGAGGGGAACTGGCCGGGGCTGGCCGCGGGCGTCGGCGCGTTACCGGCACCGGGCGAGAGCACCGGGGTCGAGCCGAGCACCAGGTTGTCGATCAGGTCAGCGCGGATCTTCACGGCCGCGGCGGCGAAGGGCGCGTAGATGGCGACATCGGTGCGCAGGCGCATGTCGCTGCCGAACAGCGACTGGCCGGTGGGGTCGCCCAGGGGCACGGGGAAGAGCGGCTGACCTGACGGCGTGGTGCCGCGATCGAGGTCGAGGTTGTTGAGCCAGTCGCCGCGCACGCGGAAGTAGCCGTTGACCTGAAGCTCGATCTTTTCGCGCTCGTACAGATCGTCGCCGTGATCAGCGAGACCCGAGGCGCTCGCCGTGGTCGCCATCAAAGAGACCACGACCATCAACTGAAACTGAAACTGTCTCCCCGCGGGGGAGAGGGTCGGGGAGAGGGCGTTCAAGGCATCCCCCCCGCGAGAAACGCGCTCAGATCGCGAGTCGACTCACTGGCCGCCTCGATCATCGGAAAGTGCCCGCACCGCGGGTAGACCTTCAACTCCGCATGGGGCAGCTGCCTCACCAACTTCTCGCCGACCGACACCGGCGTGACGCGATCTTCCCGCCCCCAGAGCAGCAACGTCGGAACGGTGATCGTCTTGTACCGCGCCTCCATTTCATCGAAGCGCATGCCGCGCACGGCCTCGAGCGCCCCAAACCGCGTCCCCGGTCGCTCGAACGCGCGCGCCACGTCTTCCGAGAGCTGCTCAGAGACGACGTCGGGATCATAAAACCCCATCGTCAGCCGCTCTTCGTAGCGCTCCGAATAGAACAGCCCGAACAGCACTTCCCCGATGCCCTTGGCGCGCGCCATGTGGAACATCGACGGCAGTTGCGAGTCGTAGACCCACGCGTCGTACAGCGCGATGCGCTCGACCTGCTCGGGATACGCAAGGGCGAACGCGAGCGCGACCGACGACCCATACGAGTGACCGACGAGCGCGATCTTCCCGACCTTGCGCTCATCCAAAACCGCCTTGAGCAGCTTCGCCTGGGCCGCCGGCGAGTAATCAGCGACCGGGCGATCCGTCCACCCGAAGCCGCGCATGTCGATGGCGATGATCCGGTGGTCCTTCACCAGCTTCGGCATCACGGTGAGCCAGTTCTCGATGCTCGAGGCAAAGCCGTGCAGCAGCACCACCGCCGGGCCCTCGCCCACATCGACGTAACGAACGCGGGTGCCTTCGAGCTCGAGGTAGGTCGCGTCTTTCGGCTCACCGGGCATGGGCCCGTTGTGAAAGTGCAGGCAGCCGCTGAGCAGCGTGGCCAGCGCGAGGAGCCCTGAGCGAATCAAGGCGAGAGCCTCCGCACTTCACCGGCGTCGGTGAAC
>JAYVNA010000245.1:0-5950 GCA_043758715.1 Archangium sp. | reverse complement strand
GCCAACTCACTCGCCTTTCCCTGCTTCGCAGCCAGCGCCGCGGCGCGCGCCTCCGCCAACTCGGTCGCCTTCTGCTTCTTCGCTTCCGCGGCGGCGCGTTTGGCCTCGGCGGCTTCAGCGGCCTTCTGCTTCTTGGCCTCAGCTGCCTCGGCCGCTTTCTGCTTCTTCTCGGCGGCCGCGAGCTCAGCCTGCTGCTTCTTCTCTGCTGCGGCTTGATCGGCGCTCGGGGTGGTCGTACCGGCGTCGACCACCTCGGGGACGATCACCGGCTTCGCCATCGGGTCCGGCATCTTTCCGTCATCGAGCTGGGCGATCATCACCGGCTGCGCCGGGAGCGCGAGCTTGAAGCGCTTGGCCACCTCGGTCTGCTTGCTGTCGCGTTTCGGCGTCACCTGCACCCGCACTTCGATGCCCGAGTTGACCTCGAAGCTGACGTCGCCGCCGATCTTCCATTTGTAGCCGCCCTCATCGCTGAGCACGGCGCTGGCCTGGTTCGAGAACACCAGCAGCACCTTGACCGTGTGCTTGCCGGGAGTGACGTCGCCATTCCACACCAGGTGGGTGCCGTCTTCGGACAACTCGGAAAGCAGCGGCGTCCTCAGGCTGCGGCCATCGAGGTCGAAGGTCGCTTCCTCGATGCGGTAATTCGGGTCATCGAGCCCGATGAAGTCGACCCGCACCTTGGTGGGCTGCTTGCCGACCATCTGGGTGAGCTGCTTCTCGAGCTCTTCACGCGCGGCCTTCGCCTTGGCGTCTTCCGCCAACGAGACAGCCGCAAGGGTCATGAGCAAGGCGATGGTGATTCGCTTAAGCAACGTGGTCTCCAGTAAGCCTCACCCCGACCCTCTCCCCCGCGGGGAGAGGGGGACATCAACCGGGTTCTGCCACGCGCGCCCCAAAGAGGCGATTAACAGACTCGAGCAGCTCGTCGGTGACCTGCACCTTCAAGTTGGTCCCTCCGACCAGGGCTTCCGCTTCCCCGGGCATGTGGAGCGCAACGGCGATGGGCGTGGCGCCCGCGTGCTTCTTCGCGATCACCGCCAACTGAGCGAGCTTCTCGTCGGTGGCCATGTCGACATGCAGCCGCAGCTCGAGCCGCTTCACGCGCTTCTCGCGCACTTCCTTGAGCGACTGAATGTCGTCGACGATGAGCTCGGCCTGCGGGTTCTCTTCGTCGCGGCTCATCTGCACCGTGCCGGACACCAGCAGCGCGTCATCGCTCTTGAGCAGGTGTTCCCACTGCTCGTAGCCGGGCTTCGGGCCGCCCTTGCCCCACTTGCCGGTCTTCGGGTCCATCACCGAGCGGCCGCCGTCTTTCCCGGGGAAGACCACCAGCTCCACCGAGCCCGAGAGATCTTCGAGCGTCACCCAGGCCATGCGCTTGCCGGTCTTGGTGGGCCGCTCACGCATCACCGACACGATGCCCGCGATGGTGATCTTCTCGTCGCGGCGCGCACGCTGAACCGACTGAATGGGCCGGGCGTAGCGGCGAAGTTCCTTCTGGTACGCATCGAGCGGGTGGCCCGAGACGTAGAAGCCGATCGACGCCTTCTCGGCCGACAGCTTCTCCTTCTCGGTCCACGGCTCGGTGACGGCGTAGTCATCACGCGCCGCTTTCCCCGGAGGCGCGGAGGCCGCGAGCATGCCGAAGAGGTTCGACTGACCGACGAGCGCGTCACGCTGCGTCGAGGCCCCCCGCTCCAGCGCGATCGGCACGGTGTCGAACAACTGCTTGCGGTGACGCTTCTCGAAGTCGAAGGCGCCGGCCTGCACCAGCGCTTCCATCGTCTTGCGATTGACCCGGCGGCCGTCGACGCGCTCGCAGAAATCGAACAGCGAGGTGAACATCTTCACCTTGCGCGCCTCGAGGATCGCCTCGATCGCCGACTCGCCCACGCCTTTGATGGCGCCCAGGCCAAAGCGAATTTTTCCTTCGATCGCGCCGAACGCGAGATCCGACTCGTTGATGTCGGGCGGCAGCACCTGGATGCCGCCCTGGCGCGCCTCGGCGATGTGGAGCACCACCTTGTCGGTGTTGTCCTTCTCGCTGGTGAGCAGCGCCGCCATGAACTCCACCGGGTAGTGGGCCTTGAGCCACGCGGTGTGAATGGTGATGAGGCCGTAGGCTGCGGAGTGCGACTTGTTGAAGCCGTACTGCGCGAACTTCTCCATCAGGTCGAAGACGCCGCCGGCGATCTTGAGATCGACCTTCAGTTTTTCCGCGCCCGAAAGGAACAAGGAGCGCTGCTTCTGCATCTCCTCGGCCTTCTTCTTGCCCATCGCGCGCCGCAGAATGTCTGCGCCGCCCAGGGAGAAGCCGCCCAGGGCCTGGGCGATCTGCATCACCTGCTCCTGGTAGACGATGACACCGTAGGTGTCCTTGAGCGAGGGCTCGAGCGAGGGGTGCGGGAAGGTGACCTTCTCCTTGCCGTGCTTTCGATCGATGTACACGTCGACCATCGTGCGGCCGTCTTCGAGCTTCTGATCGAGCGGACCGGGCCGGTAGAGCGCGCCGGCGGCGATCACGTCTTCGAAGCACGAGGGCTTCATCTTCATCACCATTTCGGTGAAGCCAGACGATTCCATCTGGAAGACGCCGGCGGTGTCGCCCGCGCTGATGAGCTCGAAGGTCTCGCGATCGTCGATCGGAATCTCTTCACGCACGAGCTGCTTGTCAGCGGGCAGCTTGCGGTTGATGTCGTTGATGGCGTTCTGAATGACGGTGAGCGTCTTGAGCCCGAGGAAGTCGAACTTCACCAGGCCGGCGGCTTCCACTTCGTCTTTCGCGAACTGGGTGACGAGCGTGGTCTCACCCGACGGCCGGTAGATCGGCACGTAGTTCCACAGCGGCTTGTCGCCGATCACCACGCCTGCGGCATGCATGCCGGCCTGGCGGTTGAGCCCCTCGAGGGCCATCGAGACCTCGAGCACGTCCTTGCTGGTGATCTGCTTGCCGTCGACTTCCGCCAGCGGCTGCGGGTTGTCGATCATCTCCTTGAGGCGGGGCTCACCTGCGATCTGCTTTTCAGGGTCGCCGAAGATCGACTGCTTCAAGGTGATGCCGAGGAGGTCTGGCACCAGCTTCGCCAGGCGATCGCCTTCGGAGAACGGCAGGCCGTACACCCGGCAGACGTCGCGCAGCACGCTCTTGGCCTTGAGCTGGCCGAAGGTGATGATCTGCCCCACGTTGTCGTGGCCGTACTTGCGCTGCACGTAGTGGATCACCTCGTCGCGGCGGTCCTGGCAGAAGTCGATGTCGAAGTCGGGCATCGACACGCGCTCGGGGTTCAAGAAGCGCTCGAACAGCAGGTTGTACGGAATGGGATCGAGGTCCGTGATGCGAAGCGAATACGCGACGATCGAGCCTGCGCCGGAACCACGGCCCGGCCCCACGGGGATGCCGTGCTCCTTCGCCCAGTTGATGAAGTCCTGGACGATCAGGAAGTAGCCGGAGAAGCCCATCTTGGTGATGACCTCGACCTCCATCTCGAGGCGCTGCATGTAGAGGTCGCGGTTGACGGGGTACTTGAGTTCCTTGATGCGCCGCTCGAGGCCCTTCTTCGACAGCTCGGCCATGAAGGAATCAGCGCTGTAGCCCTCGGGCACCTTGAAGGTGGGCAGCATCGGCTTGGCGAGGATGTTGTATTCCTCGATCATGTCCGTGATGCGCATCGTGTTGTCGACGGCCTCGGGCACGTCGTGGAAGTACGCGCGCATCTCGTCAGCGCCGCACACGTAGAGCTTGTCGGTGCTGTGCCGCATGCGCTTGCTGTCGGTCAGCGTCTTGCCCGACGCGATGCACATCAGCAGCTCGTGCGCGCGCGCGTCTTCCTGCTTGATGTAGTGAGCGTCGGCGGTGGCCGCGAGGGGGATGTCGAGGTCGCGCGACAACTGCTTCAAGTTGTCGTTGGCCTTGTTCTGCTCCTCCATGCCGTTCCACTGCACTTCGAGGAAGAAGTGGCCCGGCTCGAAGATCTCTTTGTATTCAGAGGCCGCGCGGCGCGCGTGATCCATGTCGCCACGAAAGGCCGCGCTGGTGACCTCGCCACCCAGGCATGCGGTGAGCCCGATCAGCCCCTCGCTGTGTTCCTTGAGCACCTGCTTGTCGATGCGCGGGTGGTAATAAAACCCGTCGAGGTACCCCATCGACGAGAGGTAGCGGAGGTTCGAGTACCCGACCTTGTTCTTCGCCAGGAGGATGAGGTGATTGGCGATCTTCTCGGTGCGGTCGGCGCGACCCTTGGGCCCGGCGACGTAGGCCTCGAGCCCGATGATCGGCTTGAGCGAGGCCTCTTTCGCCTTTTTGTAGAAGTCGACGGCGCCAAACATGTTGCCGTGGTCCGTCACCGCGACCGACTTCATGCCCTTCGCCTGGACCGTCTTGATCAGGTCCTTCATGCGGATCGCCCCGTCGAGGAGCGAATAGAGGGTGTGAAGATGGAGATGCGTGAAGGACATGTTTTCCCCTCGGAGAAGCGGTGAGACGTGAACGGTCTTTCACCACCATTCCTGAGGGGGGATCAATGCCCTGTTTTGCTGGACAACGGGGCGGCGAGGTTCAGAGGGACGACGCGGGCACCAGGGTGCCGCTGCGGCGCTTGAGTTCAGCATCGAGCACGCGCAGTTCGGCCTTGAGGCGGGCGAAGTTCGAGTACATGCCGTCGGGCTGCTTGCCGGGCATGGTGCGAATCTGGTCGCGCAGCTGCCCCATGGTGTTGCCGATCTCGGTCAGCCGCCGGGTGAGTTCGTCATCGGAGCCGCTGCGAATACCCACCAACTCGTCCACCTCGACCTTGCCCTCCAGCTGACGCTCGGTCTGCTTGAAGGAAAGCTTGGTGGGCGCGGTCGCCAGCGCGGCATCGACCAGCTCGACTGCCTTGAGCGCCTCCTCTTCGAAGCCCGCGAGGTCCTTCGCGTGGCGCATGCGCAAAAGGTTCTCGGAGAGGTCGGTGAAGAGCGGCTGTTTGGCGAGCTTTCCCGGGGGTGAAAAGAGCAGCTGCAGCCAGGCGTCGATGCCGTCACCGCCCGCCTGCTCGAGGGCCTGGCGGAGCAAAGGCAGCCACGCGGGGCGAACCTTTTCCATCGCCACCCGCGGCTGGTTGACCGAAGCGAGCGCCACCCGCAGCGACGACTGCAGGCCCGCCTTCACCTCGTCACGCGACATCACGGCGCGGGGGGTGAAGACCCGCTCTCGCCACGCGCCCTGGCTGACTTCGGGGGCGGCCTCGGCGGCCTTCTTGAGCTCGTTGAACGAGACCTTGTTCTTGCCGCCCACGAAGGAGTCTTCGGAGCGCGCTTCGAAACCGCCGCTCCCGCGAATCGTCTCATCTCCGGGCTTCTTGGTGGTCATGCGCGCTGGGGCTGAGTCTGCCATGGGCCGCGCGCTTCGTCGTGTTCTGGGGAGAGCGAAAAATTGGCCAGCAGGGCCCGCTCCGGCGTAGTCATGCGACATGACGCGCTCACTTCTCATGACCCTCGCGGTGGCGGCGTCCTCCTGTGGCTTGACCTCACCGGGAGGAGGCACGGGGACGTTGTTCGTGCTCGCCCGGTTGACCTCCGATGGCAGCACCTCGGGGAGTCACGCGCGGGTGTCAATTCGTGCAGGTTCCGCGACCGGCGACCTGGTGAGAGACGCCGAGGTGGCGATTCGGGGCGGCGCGCTGGGGCGCACGATCATTCCTTACGATGATCAGCGCGATCAGTACCGGCTCGACTCGTTCAGCTGGGTCGAGGGTTTTCGAATCGAAGTGATTCGCGGCAACGACCTGCTCGATGGGTCCATCGACGCACCGGGAGCGACCTTGATCACGGACCCGGTGGACGGCTCGACTTTTCGTCGCGCGGTGGGTCCTCCGCTGGTCATTCGCTGGAAAGACTCGCGCGGCGCACCTGCGAGCACCACGAGCTTGCGCCTCGACAAGGCGAAGATCGATCGTGCGATTCCCGCGGG
>JAYVNA010000244.1:0-1838 GCA_043758715.1 Archangium sp. | reverse complement strand
CAGGCTCAACTTGTCCATGCCAGGCGATCAGCAGGCACGCCCACTCAGCTTCACGCTGGCGCAATCTTCATGAGACAGCTCCACACGAAGTCTGGTGCACGCTGGGGTGCGGCGCGTTCGAGATTGGGGAGCTGCCGTTCAGTGAATGTCGATGCCGTAGATGCGGTTGGCCCGGGTGCCCAGCACCGCGCGGCCATTGAAGACGGCAGGGGACGACTCGATGTCGCCCTCGAGCTGAAGCCTGGCGACCTCGAGGCCCGTGCGCGCTTCGAGCAGCCGCACCACCCCGCCGATGCCGCCATGAAGCAGAAAGGCGTGCCCGTCTTCATCGGTGAGCAGGGTGGGCGTCGACCAGCTGAAGAGCGGGAACTCGTAGCGCCACTCTTCTTTCCCGGTGTCCTTCTTCAAGGCGACCAGCACGCCGTTGTCAGGCCCGGGGCAGCGCGCGAGCACGAAGAACACCAGGTCGCTCACCTCACCGGTGCCGACGGTGGGGGTGGCGAACACGCCGGCGTCGATCTTCTTCGGAGGCCCGGTCGCGCCCTGACAGGCGTAGCCCTTTTCCCAATCGGGTTTGCCCGTGAGCCCATCGAGGCGGCGCAGCCAGGTCTTGCCCCTGGGGCCCGTCTTGTCGACCTCGGTGCCGGTGTAGAGCTTGGGCTTCGAGCCTTCGAGCTCGAGCGCGAGGCTGGCGTCGGTGTCGTCGCCCGCTTCGAACTTCCACCGCGGCGTCATGCTGCGCAGATCGATCGCCTGCAGCGTGCCGCCGTTGTCGGCGAAGAAGGCGAGGTTCTCGAACACCGACAGCGAGTTCTCCACCCCGAAGTATTCGTTGCCCGGAGACTTGTAGCGATACCGCGCCACCTCGGGAGCGACCTTCAAGGTGAGCGCGAGGGGATCGAAGTTGGTGTGCAGGCGCAGCAGGTAGATGAGGCCGTTCTCTCCGCCGACCACGTAGGTGTCGGTGTTGCGATTGAGCAGGCCCGACGAATCGAACGCGCCCCAGCCTTTTCTCGGCGCCGCGCGATCGCTGCCGGGCAGGAAGAAGACTTCGGTGTCGTCGATGAGCTCGAACACCCGCAGGCCGATGGGCTTGTTCTCGGGAATGCCCTGGCCCACGAAGAGCAGGGGATACCCGCGGGGATCGAGCGAGACGCTGCCCTTGATGGGGTTGCCGGTGTGCAGCATCGGCCGGCTGCGGTGACCGGTGGCGAGGTCGATGAAGTGCACGTTGCCGTCGAGCGAGCCCTGGATCACCTCGACGAAGTCATTCTGTTGGCGCAAGGCTCCCAGCCTGGTCATCGAGTGACGCATCACCGCGGGCCAGCGAACGATCGCGGGCTGGCCTGTCCACCCGCTGCCTCCAAACCAGGGCGCCTTGCTCTGCTCGGTCGCGACCGTCCACGCGATGGTCAGCTCGTGGGGCTCCCGCGGAATGATCCCCCACGCGCCGCCGGTGCGCCGCGGGCCACCCCGGAAGGTGAAGATGCCGTCGTGCAGTGAGTAGGCGTCGGGGAAGGTCTGCGCGTCTTCGGGCGGCAGGGTGCCGTCGAACAACACCTCGCGCTTGAGGGTGCTCAGCGACGCTTCGTTGGGGTCGAGGTCAATCACGCGCGGGCGGGGCGGAGGAGGCAACGGCTCCTCGACGACCACGGGCGGCGGAGGTGCTTCGACCACCGGCTCCGGAACAGGAGCCGGCGGGGTGCGGCACGACGAGAAGAACAGGGCCGAGAGAAGAAGGGCCCTCAGGCCGCTCATCAGAAACGAATGCGAACGCCCGCGCCGATGCGCGAGTCACCCTGCGAGTCGTGGCTCGCGGAGAGCGCGAAGTCGACGTC
>JAYVNA010000243.1:0-5979 GCA_043758715.1 Archangium sp. | reverse complement strand
GCGAAGACGCTCGAGCTGACCACGGGCCTCGACGAGCGTGCAGGCCGGCTCTCGACTGGCATGCAGCAGAAGCGCTCGCTCATTCGCGCGCTGCTGCTCTCGCCGAAGTTGCTGCTCTTCGACGAGCCCACGGCGAACCTCGACCCGCTCGCATCGAAGGCGCTCTATGCCGCGCTTCGCAGGCGCGCGAATGACGGGCTCGCGTGCGTGCTGGTGACACATGATCTCTCCGCGGCCGAGGCGGTGTGCGATCGCGTGCTGCTGGTGAACGGGAAGATCGAGCGCGAGCTTCAGTTCAAGGAACACCGTGCGCCGCGCAGTGGTCCCCTGCTCACCTCCTGGCAGGAAGTGTTGGGCGGGCGATGAAGCGGCTCTTGCGCATCGCGCACACCGAGGTGCTCGAGCACCTGCGTCAGCCGTGGATGATCTTCATTCTCGCGGCCAATTACGCGTTGTGGATCGTGATCTTCGGCACCTTGTTCTTCCTGCTCGATGGGCTGACGGGCGACCCCGAGACGATCGCGCCGCTCAAGAAGCAGCTCGCGAGCATGGGCATGCAGTTCGATGCCTTCCTTCGGCTCGCCACCTCGACCTTCGGCTCGTTGAGCTTCACCAACCTCCCGCTCTTCGTGGCCATCATGTCGGGCACCTCGGTGCTCCACGACCGCGAGTGCGGCACCATGCCCTTTCTGATGCTCGCGCCGGTGACCCGGCTGCAGCTCTTGACGGGAAAGCTCGCCGGGGCGATGGCGATTCCACTCGCGTGTCACCTGGTCTTCGTCGGCGCGAGCAGCCTGCTGTTGGGGCGGTTGCCGACGTTGGCGCCTTTCGCTCACAAGTTCGGCGCGTCGCCCGCGTGGTGGGTGGCGTTTCTGATCGGCGCGCCAGCCTCGGCCGCCTTCGTAGGAGCGCTGGGCACGGTGATCTCCGCCCTCTCGCGCGACGTGAGGACCTCGATGCAATACACCTCGTTCTTCATCGGGCTGCTCAGCCTGGGTTTTGGCTTCGTGCTGGTCGACGGCATCACGCAGGGCGCGCTGGTGCAGCTCGCGTTCGCCGTGGGCTGTCTGGGAGCGGCCGCGGGAACGCTGCTGCTCGGCGCCCGCTTGATCAGCCGCGACGTGACTTAACGCGTGCTCTGCCCGGCGTTCGCGCGCTCTTCTTCTTCTTCAGCCGTTCGGCGCGCCCAGGGAATGAGCCGCAGCCGCGCGTACGGAATCGGGTCGCCCGACTCTTCGCTCACGCCATACCGGCCGTCGCGCAAACGAATGAGCGCGCTGTCGATCTCCGCGAGCAGGTACGTGTCGTGCGCGCTCAAGGCATCCCCTTCGGCTCCGGCGGTGGCCTCGGTCGCGATGTCCATCGGGTCGGGCTCGTTCTCGACGATGCGTTGCTCATCGAGATCGACCTCGCGCGCGCGGAGCTGGTCACGCTTCTCCCGCAGCGCCCTCCCCATCTCCTCGACCTGATGCTGGGTGAGTTTCGATTCGCTCTTTCTAGCCACGGGGCCTCCCTTCCGATTCTCTGGAAAGTAATCAGGGAGCGTCCGGGCTGCTGGACCGCCCCTGACCTTCTGGCCTCAGCGCTGCACGCTGACCACGTGCGCCTGAATCTGGCCATCCACCGGGCCCAGGCCAAAACGCTGCGCGAGGGCACCGGCCACGAATTCGGTCATCGCCTCGAGGCGGCCCGGCGCGCGCGCCTCGAGCTCGGCGCGCAGCGGAGTGCCCTGACAGTAGGCGAGCGCGGCCACCTGGGCGCTCTGGGCGCGCGAGCGGCCGGTCACGGTGGCGAACGCAGGGGCGCGCTCGAAGCCGCGGTCACGCAGCGCGGTGGCGATCACCGTTTGATCGAAGTACCCATGCGGCGTGCGTTGCATGAAGTGCGGAGGGTCGACCGGAAACATCTGGTCGAGCGCGCCCTGGATCACCGCGACGAACTCGTTTTCTTCGATCCGGTCCCAGACGTTGAAGAGCCACGTGCCGCCCGGTCGCAGCACCCGCCGCGCTTCGGCAAAAGCCTTCGCCTTGTCGGGAAAGAACATCACCCCGAACTGGCAGATCACGAGATCGAACTGCTGATCATCGAAGGGCAACTGCATCGCGTCGGCCTGGCGCCAGGTGACGGAGCGAACGGTGCCCATGGCCGCGGCGGTGTCGAGCATCGGCTGGCTGAGATCGGTCGCGATGAGCTCGGTGCTCGCGGGCAGTGAACGCGCGAGGTGCCGGGTGACCACGCCCGTGCCCGCGGCGAGCTCCAGCACCCGGGTGGGAGCGCACCGGACCGCGCGGGCAGCGAGGTCGACGGCGTACGGCTCGAAGATCAGCGGAACGAAGTGGCGCTCGTACAGCTCGGCAATTTCGCGACCGAACGAATCAGGGCGGCTCATGGCGAGAACCTGTCAGACCGCGCGGGAACGAGCCATCACCCCGAAGTTGGGGGGAAGCGCACGTCTTCGAGCGCGTGGCGCGCGGCGGCCAGCTTGTCGAAGGCCGCCTGCACCACCAGGCTCACCATCTGCTTGTCACCCCGATCGCCGCCCTGGAGTTGCTCAATCGCGAGTTGCAGTTCCTTCTCGGCGATCGACAGCAGCGCGACCGCGACCGCGAGTTTGTCTTCAGAGGCGCTCATCGACCGATCATACCGGCCAGCCCCACCGTTTGTCCGATCGGCTGGTAATCGTCCCGCGCGGCGAGCACAACCAAAGCCCCATGCGCCTCTTCTTCGCCGATGGTTGTCCCTATGCCCAACGCACCCGCGCACTCCTGACGTTGCTGGAAAAGCCGTTCGAGCCGGTGGTCGTCGATCTCGCGAACAAGTCGACCGACTTCCTGGCGCTCTCGCCCACGGGCGCGGTGCCGCTGCTCGACGAGGACGGCTTCGTGTTGTTCGAGTCGGTGGTGATCAACGAATACCTCGCCGAGAAGTTCGCCTGGCCCGACGCCTTCAGCGCCGACTTAAAGGAACGCGCGCGCGAGCGGCTCATGATGAAGCGCTACGATGAACTGCTGGTGCCGACGTTCTTCGGTTCCCTGAAGAACCCCGCGTCACTCGAGGCGAAGCCCGGCTGGAAGCGGGAGGTCGAGTTGCTGGGCGAGACGGTGAAGGGCAAGTCGCCTCGCAGCCTGCTGGGCCTGCACCTGGTGACGCATTGGCTGCGCATGAAGTGGCTCGCGCCCGATTCGCCCGTGGTGAAGGCGATGCAGGCCGCCGCGGGCGAATATCTCGAGGCCGCGGTGGCGTTGCCTTCGGTGGTGGCGACCACGCCCGAACGCGAGTCCACGGTGAACGCGCTCAAGGCGAAGTTCGGCCTCCCCTGAAACCTTGAGAGGAACCAGCTGGCGATCAACCCACGCTCGCCGCGGTGATGGCGACGAGGGTGGCGAACGCAATCAGAGCCCCCCGGCTCAGCCGGCCCAGTGAACCCGGTAGGTCGCTGCGCTGTTCTCGACCTTCAGAAGCTCAACGGTCACTGACTTTCCGCCGAGCGCGGTCGCCAGACCCGCCAGCGTGCCCTGCGCAAACTCGGGCACGGTCCCCACGAAGCTCATGTTCACGTCGAGCGATTGGGGACCCTCAGCGGGGAAGGTGGCGAGGTTGAAGTTCTCGTTGGAGCCCCTGGTGAGGGTGCGCTTGATCGCGCGCGCGAGGCCCAGCAGCCTGAGCACCGGCATCAACGTCTTCCCCACGGGGTTGGCGTCGATGTTCGCGTTCACCATGCGTTTTCCCAGCTCGTGCAGCGCAGCTTCGCGGCTGAGCTCGGGAAAGAGGCTGATGCTCTCGATGATGCCCGCCTCGAACACGACGTAGTTACCCAGGGGTACTGAGGTCCTTGAGGCCGCTGATGAAGAGCGACTCCATCACCGGCTTGAAGATGAGCTTCTGTTTTTCCGCCATGGCGCGGCGGAGTATGGGGCGCTCGCCCCGACAGTCCTAGGACTCAGCCGAAGTGATACCCCGAGTGGGCCAACCCCATCACCGTGCCGACATAGCTGGTGGTGCCGCGATCTTCCCCGGCCGCGCCCGCGATCACCATCAACGGCAACAGGTGCTCTTCGCGCGGGTGCACCACGCGGGCGTGCGGCGCGGTGGACCACGCCTCGAGCTGAGCGTCACGCTGCGCAGGCGCCGCGGTCGCGGTGGCCTGCAACCAGGCGTCGAACTGCGCTGCCATCGGCACCACCCGGGGATCACCAAAGGCGCGCAGGTTGTGGAACGTCTCGCCGCTGCCCACGATGAACACCCCTTCGTCACGCAGCGGCGCCAGCGCCCGGCCCAGGCGCAGGTGTTCCGTGGGGTCGAGGCCGGCCTTGAGTGAGAGCTGCACGGTGGGGATCTCGGCTTCGGGGAACATCACCTTGAGCGGCACGAAGGTGCCGTGGTCGTAGCCGCGCTGCGCATCTTCGGCGCTGGGCAGCCCCGCGGCCGTGAGCAGCTCGCGCACGCGTTTGGCCAGGGTGGGGCTGCCGGGCGCGGGCCAGGTGATGCGGTACGACTCCGGAGGGAAGCCGTAATAATCGTAGAGCATCGGCGGCTTCTCCGAGGTCATCACCGTCGGTACGTCTTCTTCCCAGTGCGCGGAGATCACCAGCACGGCCCTGGGAGCGGCGCCCGCGAGCGAACGCACCGAGCGCAGGTAGGTGGCGAGCTCTTCGAGTTCCTTCTTCGGAAAGCCCAGCTCGACGAAAGGCCAGGGCCCGCCGCCGTGAGGGAAGAAGGCGACCGGCAAACGGGAAGGGTTCTTCGCGGTGGGGGTGCTCATGGAGGCAGCTCCGGGTGCGGGTTTCGAGGCGATCACGGCGCTTCCACCGGCCACCCCAGCGAGGCCGACGATGCCTGCTGCGGTGACCTCTCTGCGGGTGAGCTTCTTCATGAAATGGTTCCTGACGGGGACTCAGGGACACAGAGTACTAAGCCGCTCGCCCCAGGGGCGCTCCGCCAAGGGTCAGTCACCACAGACCAGCGCTGCCGCGACGTTGCCTGGGACACCAACACCCTCACCTCGAGCTCAGCCCGGCGCAGCCAGCGTCTCGATGGTGATTTCGGTCGAGGTCATCAGCTTGTGCACGGGGCAGCGGCCCGCGACGTCGAGCAAGCGGGCGCGCTGTTCGTCGGTCAAAGGGCCCTCGAAGCTCATCGTCACCTGAAGTCCGTAGTGCCCTTCGCGTTCGCGGGACGCGTCACGTTCAACGACCGCGGTCACGCGCTCGAGCGGAAAGCCCCGCTTGCGCGCGTACCAGTGCGCCGTGAGCGCCTTGCACGCCGCGAGGGAAGCATCGAAGAGATCGTGCGGCCCGGGCGCGGTGCCTCCACCGCCGTCGTCCGCGGTGTCGGAGAAGAGCGTGTGACCGCCCTTGTCCACGTGCAGCACCTGCCGGAACGCGCCCGCCTTTTCCGTCTGACTGGTGACCGTGTCCATCATGCCACGATGCCAGAGCACCGCTCAGGGTGCTGCTTTTCGCGGGGCTCGACGAGGTCGTTCGTCTCCCGAGCCACCACGGTGAAGGGACGTCACCTCGCGCGCACCGGGGCATATGTTCGCCGGGCGCGAGGGGCAGACCGCCTCGCGTGGCCGCGCGGTCGCAAACGCGGTCTAAGGGCCCATGCGCTCTGGTCTGTTCACGCTCGTTCTGCTCGCAGGTTGTCCCGCACCCGTTGCCGAACTCGACTCAGGTCTCGAGCCAGACGGGGGCGTGATTTCAAATTCAGACGCGGGCGACCTCACCTGTGCGCCCTGTGTGGTGTCTTCAGATTGTGGAAGCACCGGGGCCTGCGTGCAGCTCGGCGGCTCCGACAGCTGTGCGGTGCGGTGCGAGACGACGAGCTGCGCGCCGGGTTCGACGTGTCAACCGGCGACCACGGAAGACGGCACTTCGGTGGCGGTGTGCATTCCTTCGAGCGGCTGCGGCACGGCGAGTTGCCCACCGAGTTGCCCCGCGGGCACGGCGTGCAATCAGGTCACCGCGCAGTGCGAGCCTG
>JAYVNA010000242.1:0-1849 GCA_043758715.1 Archangium sp. | reverse complement strand
CGTACCAGGCGAGCTTCGGCAGCGCTTCGTTACGGCGAATCGTCATTCTTGGGAGTGCGTCCATGGGGCATCGTGGTGCACGACGTATGCCCTGCTCGTTCATCCCAAAGGCAGTCGAGGCTCCCCAGTTCTGCTCGCAGAAAGCGCGACACCACCGGCCGATTTTGCGTGAGTCGCTCATGAGGGCGTTTGCCTTCCGCCCTCACTTCCGGGCGGTGTCACGCGCGGGCGACAGTAATAACCGGTGCCGGTTCAAGCGATTGCGGCGATCGTCTACGCCGTGGTTCCGCAGTGGTCCGGGAAGCCGTTCTGGCGCCCGGGATGGATCAGAGGAAAGCCCATGACGCCCAGACTCCTTTCGACCTTCCTGATCGTGACCCTCCTCGCCGGCTGCGGTGGAGAACCCGAGGGCACCGCCGCTGCGCCCTCGACGAAACAGTCTCCCCTCGAGGCCGGCTTTCGGGCGGCGGCGCGGGAATACCAGGTGCCCGAAGGCGTGCTGAAGGCCGTCGGCTACGTCGAGACCCGGCTCTCGTTCACCCCGAACCTCGAGTCCGGCTCGGGCGGGTTGGGCGTGATGCAGCTCGCGCGGCGCGGTGATCAGGATCGGGTGACCGAGGCGATGCGGCTGACCGGCGCGAGCGAAGGCAAGCTGCGCGTCGACCCCGCGGCCAACGTGCGCGGAGCGGCGGCGGTGCTCCGCACGCTCTTCGAAGAGTCACAGCGCTCACAGCCCGGGCTCGACGCGAACCAGGTGGGCGACTGGTACGTGGCGGTCTCGAACTATCCAGGTCTGGAGTCGGCCACGGGCGCTGCGGACTACGCGGCCGACGTCTTTCTCGCGCTCGAAGCCGGCTTCACCGCGGGCGGGGTGGAAGGCTCGATCACCCAGGCGCCCCTCGCGTCGCGATGGCGTCAGCACGCGCCGGTGAAGAGCGCGCGCCGTGATGCGGTGCTCGAGTACCCGGGTGGCGCGGGCTGGGCCGCTTCGCCGAACTATTCGTCGGGCCGTTCGAGCTACGAGTTCGTGCTCATTCACACCATGCAGGGCAGCTACGCGGGCACCAAGTCCTGGTTCCAGAACCCGAGCTCGAACGTGTCGGCGCACTACATCGTGCGGTCTTCCGACGGCGAGATCACCCAGATGGTCGAGCACCGGAACACCGCCTGGCACGCGCAGTGTTACAACGGCCGGTCCGTCGGCATCGAGCACGAGGGCTTCGTGTCGGATCCCGGGCGTTGGTACACCGACGCGATGTATTCGGAGAGCGCGAAGCTCACCCGGTGGATCGCGGATCGCCACGGCATTCCGAAGAACCGCACGCACATCATCGGGCACTACGAGGTCGCGTCGAACTGCAACACCGGCGGCCACACGGACCCGGGGAGCGGCTGGAACTGGACCAAGTACATGACGTACGTGAACGGCTCCGCACCGACGACGGGTACGGGCGTGCTCATCGGCGCGATCTATACCGGCGGCAACTCGGCCAACCGCGTCGCCGGTGCCACCGTCACCGTGGGCAGCCAGAGCGTCGCCACCGGCACTGATGGGCTGTTTCAGTTCACGCTGGCGCCGGGCAGCTACACGGCCACCGTGACCAAGTCGGGCTTCGGGTCGAACAGCGTGACGCGCACCGTGGTCGCCGGCTCGCAGACCTGGGGCTCGATGGAGATCAACGGCGCCACCGCGACCGGAACCCTGCGCGGGAAGATCTACGCGTTCAACCCCGCCGACGCGGCCGACATGTCAGTCGCCATCACCGGCGCGGTGGTGAGCGTGGGTTCGCAGACCGTCACCACCGCCGCCGACGGCAACTACCTCTTCACGCTGCCCCCGGGGAACTAC
>JAYVNA010000241.1:0-1850 GCA_043758715.1 Archangium sp. | reverse complement strand
ACACCGAGGCATCGGCCGAGACTTCCCACGGCGCTTTCCAGTCGAGGCCACCGCTGACGCCGATGGAAAACGTCTTCGCCATCAAGTTGGTCGGCTTGAAGAACGAGAGCGGCTTGAAGAACGCGATGCCCGAGAGCTGGTTCCACTCGAGCAGGTCGTTCGTCATCAACTCGAACCCGCCGTAGTCGTTGTACATGTCGACCTGCGCCGAGGCGCGCGGGTAGTCGATGTTGATGCTCGGTGAGTAGCGGCGGGTGATCGAGCCGTGGCCGATCGACGACGCGTAGCGCTGACCGGCGCTGATGTAGATCTGGTCTTCCTTCCGGCCGAACGTCACGTATTTGAGGATGCGGCCGAAGTCGTGGAACGAGTCGTAGTCTTCGGTGCGCAGCCGCCCTGCGCGCTCGAGCAGAAACGGCTGATGGGTCACCGGGTTGTTGGCGAAGTTCAAAATCTCGATTCGCAACGGCACGCCGATGCCGATGCCCAGCTTGGCGTCGAAGAGCCGCAGGTCGACCATCGGCTCGATCAGCGCGTAGTAGGCGTCTTCGAACCGATCGATACCGGCTGACACCCCGATGCGGGTGTTCTTCACCGAGAGGCGATCGCTGCCGAGGTAGACCGAGAGCTCGCCCTTGACGAACTCAGGCCGGGCGTCGCGCTTCTCCGCTTCGATCACCTCCGTGGGCGCAGCGGCCGGCATCGGCGGCGGCAGCGAAGGCACGTCGCTGATCAGCCCCGCGTCGACGGGGGAACTATCGCCGTACGGATTGGAGGAGAGATCTTCCCCTGCCCCGCCGTCGGTCATCGCGAGCGCGGCAACAACCAGAAGCTGAAGCATTCGTCTTCCTTACTTGCCGCAGGGGTTCATCGGCTTGAGGAACTTTACCAGCAGGGCCTCGTCGGCCACGGTTCCCGCAAGATCGAGCTGCTCGGAGTCTTTCGACGGGTCGGGATCGACCTGGCTCCACACGCCTACCTGCAGCTGATCGCCGGGGCACTCGAAGAGAATGACGTTGCGCAGGGCGGACTCCTGCGAGCCCTTGCCGGCGGCGTCGATCTTGTCGCGGGTGGTGAGGTAGCTGAACTTGCGGCCATCGATGGTGAGCTGACCGCGCTTCACGATGTCCTTGGCGTCGATGTTGATGCCGCTCTTGGAGAGGGCCTCGGGGTCGGTCTCCTTGCCCTGTAGAAACTCGCGCGCCTTCTTGTTGTTCTCGTTCGCCATCACGCGGAAGTACGCGAACATGTGGCCATCACCGAGCTGGAGGCCGCCGTCAGGCAGCATCTCGCGATCGGTGAGCAGCGTGGTCTGCATCACGAACATGTTCATGCTCGCCACCACCGAGTAGCCCTCGGGGAGCACGCCGAGCTGCTTGATCGCGTTCTCCTTGCGGGTCTGGGGATCGTTGACGCCGTCGCCGACGTCCTTGAAGGCCTTCGCGCCGAGGCCCACCACCACCATGGTGCCCAGGCAGATGAGGCCGGCCAGGCCACCACAGCCGAGCAGAATGTAGACCCACGGTGACCGCTGCTTCGGGGCTGCTCCAGGCGTTTCCATGCGCGCCGGGTATAGCGTGAAGCTCCTCGGGGGTCCCTCGACTTCGCTACTCGGCCCCGTTGAGGTCTTCGAGGCTGCGGAGCAGGCCGCGGCTGATGCCGTAGCAGGGGTGCTCCTTCTCGAAGTGCGAGGGGATGTTCTGCAGCACCTGCCGGGCGACGGCGATGTTCGGGTACTTCTTGCTCATCTCCTGCTGGTAGTCGACCAGCATGCCGGAGCACTTGCGATCGAGCTCCGGGCGGATCTCGCGCATGCGCGAACGGGCGATCTCGAGCAGCTCAGGCGGGCG
>JAYVNA010000240.1:0-5995 GCA_043758715.1 Archangium sp. | reverse complement strand
TACTTCGCGCGCTCGGGGATATCGATGCCCATCAGGTTCTCGACGGCGCTGAGGTAGCCAAAGTTGTTCGAGAGCGCGGCGACGTAGTCGAGGCGGTCAGTGTACGGCAGCACCTGCGTCCAGGTGACGTTCTCGCAGCTCTTCTGGAAGCCGCGGTGCAGGAAGCCGATCTCGGTGTCCATCTTGACGATGGTCTCGCCGTCGAGCTCGATGCGCAGGCGCACCGTGCCGTGGGTGGCCGGGTGAGAGGGACCCAGGTTCACCACCATGTTGCGCGTCTGAAGATGCGCCTCGAGCTCGTGTTCGCTCGGAGTCGGATCGTATTCGTCACCGGCTGCTGCCATGTGCGTACCTCGGGGTGCTGCGAAAGAGGGGGAGGGCGATCAGTCCTGCACGCCGTTGGTGCCGGGGCCGCGGAAGATGTCTTTGATCGGGCGCTCGGGAATGAGGTTCTGGCGGCCGCGCAGCGGGTAGTCCTTGCGCAGCGGGTGGCCGACGAATTCCTCGTACATGAGGATGCGGCGCTTCTGACCGCCGGCGAAGACGACCCCGTAGAAGTCCCACACGAAACGTTCGGCCCAGTCAGCGCCCTGGAAGACCTTGGTGATGGTGGGGATGTCCTGGTCTTCGTTGACGCGCACCTTGAGGCGCACGTGCTCGTTTCGCTCGATGTTCTTGAGGAAGTAGAGCACCTCGAAGCGCGGGTCTTGCTGCTCCGGGGGCAGCTCGAGGCGGTCGACGGCGTCCATCGAGATGAAGAGGCGGAAGCCGAGCTTCTCCTTGAGCAGTCTCGCCGCTTCGACGATGTGCTCACGGGCGATGACACCCCAGGGTTCGCCGGCGCGGTCTTTGTACCGTTCGACGATTGCCTGGGGGAGCTGGGCCTGAATCTGGTCGAGCGCGAAAGTGCTCAAGGTTGCGTCCCTCGGGGGAGAAAAAGAGGCGCGGTTCTTCTAGGGAGCAGCCCCCCCGGAGTCAACGTGATTTTCCGAGGGCTTTTGCAGGCTTAGCCGGGCTCAGTGCACGCCGACGACTTCACCCGCTTCGGTCAGGTCAAGGCCGTACGCCGCTGGCACTCTGGGCAGCCCGGGCATGGTGAGAATTTCACCGGTCAAGGCGAGGAGGAAGCCGGCCCCCGCCGAAACGCGCACTTGCCGAACGGTGACGCTGAAGTCGGTGGGCGCGCCCTGCTTGGTGGGGTCATCCGAGAGCGAGAGGTGGGTCTTCGCAAGGCAGACTGGAAGCTCGCCGAAGCCCCACTTCTTCAGTCGTTCGAGGTCCTTCTGCGCTTCCGAGGACAGGTCGGCGCCCTTCGCTCCGTAGACCTTCTTCGCGACCGAGCTGACCTTGTGTTCGAAGGTGTCCGACAGCTCGTAAGAATATCGGGGCGTGGTGGCGGGCTGCTTGAGGGCTTCCTGGACGGCGGCGGCGATCGATTCGCTGCCGACTCCGCCCTGGAGGAAGCCGTTGTTGCGCGCGACCGCGACGTTCTCGGAGTGCGCGAGCCTCTCGACGAGGGCGAGCTCCTCTTCGGAGTCCTGGGCGAAGACGTTGAGCGAGAGCACGGGCTCGATGCCAAACCCGCGGATCGCGTGGAGGTGGCGCTTCACGTTGGCGAAGCCGCGTTCGATCGACGCGAGACCGGCTTCATCGCCGCCGTGAGCGCGCATGGCGCGGGCGGTGACGACCAGCACCACGGCGGAGGGCCAGAGGCCCGACATGCGGCACTTGAGATCGAGGAACTTTTCGCCGCCGAGATCGAAGGCGAAGCCGGCTTCGGTGACGACGACGTCGGCGAGCGCGAGGGCGGCGCGGGTGGCCATCACGGAATTGCAGCCGTGGGCGATGTTGGCGAAGGGGCCACCGTGCACGAGGGTGGGCACGCCTTCCGTGGTCTGGGCGAGGTTGGGGAGCAGGGCGTCGCCGAGGAGGGCGGCCATTGCTCCCACGGCGTTGAGATCGCCGGCGGTGACGGGCTTGTCTTCTTTGTCGATGCCGACGATCAGGCGAGCGAGGCGGAGCTTCAGATCCTTCACGCCGTCGGCGAGGCAGAGGGTCGCCATCACTTCGGAAGCGGCGGTGATGTCGAAGCCATCTTCGCGAGGGACTCCACTGGCAGGTCCGCCGAGGCCGATGACGGTGTTGCGCAGAAAGCGATCGTTCATGTCGATGCAGCGGCGCCAGGTGACCTGCTTGAAGCGGCGCTGCTCGAAGTTGATCGCGTTGTCGACGAGCGCGGCGAGCAGGTTGTTGGCTGCGGTGATCGCGTGGAGATCGCCGGTGCAGTGGAGGTTGATCTTCGCGGAGGGCTCCATGGTGGCCTGGCCTCCGCCGGTGCCGCCGCCTTTGGCTCCGAAGACCGGGCCGAGGGAGGGCTCTCTGAGGGCAGCCATCGCTTTGACGCCGCGGCGGGCGAGCCCCTGCACGAGGCCGATGGAGGTGGTCGTCTTGCCTTCTCCGTATTTCGTCGGAGTCATCGCGCTGACGAGCACGAGCTTGCCCCTGGGTCCCTGCGCGCGGAGGCGGTTGAGCGTCGGCCAGGTCAGCTTGGCCATCGGGCCGTAGAGCAGCAGGTCGTCTGAGGTGAGGCCGACCTTCTTCGCCACATCGAGGATGGGGAGCATGGGCGCGGACATTGCCCCGGGTGCATCGCGGGGTCCACGGCCGGCAGTGCAAGTCCGGGAGGGGAAGTGACGAGGGGGATGAGAACCGGCCCTGGGTGCGCGGGGCTCGACTGCACTCACGCCTTCGCTCGTGACGGGGCTGGCCCCTCGGCACGGCGCTCCCTTCACTCACTTCACTCGGCTTCGTGATGGTGACGTCCCGGTGGTAGCGGGAGCCTTGGGGGGGATGAAGAGCGCTATGCGTGAATGTCACTCAAAACGGCTGCGTGTGACATCTACGCAAGAAGGGCCGGGGGAAAGCGCGCCAGTTTGGTGCAACGCGGCCCGCATTCGCGCTCCAGATCGCCCGTGGATTCCAGTGTGGCCGGCCAAAACAGAGCCGTGTGACATTTACGCATAGCAGCCGCTGACCCCCCGGCCGACCCCCGGATGGATCCATCACGAAGCTGAGGGAAGTGAGTGACGGGAGTGACGGGAGTCGCGCAGCGAGGGGCCAGTGCGTGACGAGCACCGCCGAGATCCAGCCCCGCCGCCCCCCATGCGGAGCAGTGCTTGTCAGTCACACTCCGCATACTCGCCCACGGACACCACACATCGGAGGGCGTGATGAAGCGGCGCGGCGGGATTGGGCGGGCGATGGACGTGATCGAACAATTGGCGAAGCAGGAACTTTTCCGGGCGAAAGCGCTGAACGCGTACGAACTCTCGCAGAACTGGCTCAACGTCGCGCGAGGCATGGGACTGGTGCGCAAGCACGGCCACGGGGTGTGGAGCAGCGCCTCCTATGAACCGACCCGCTACGAGATCTTCCAACTGCGGTTTCCTCACGCCGTCTTCTGGGGCCCGTCGGCGCTCTGGCTCCACGCCGCGTTGGACGCCGAGCCAGAGCCGATGTGGATCGCGATCGCGAACACTTCCCGCGCATCGTCAACCATCGCAGTCGACACGGTCATCATCCGCACGAGGCAACTCGAGCGCGACCTCGTGAACGTCCAGCCCATGGGGCGGCGGATCAAGCTTCGTGCGCACAGCCTCGAGCGCGCACGAACCGACGCCGCGAAGATCGACCCCTATCGCGTGATGGAGCGCGCAGTCGAACGCAGCCGGTTCTCCCTTCCCCAGCATGCGAGGTTCCTCTCGGCGACCATGCCGCCGAACACCTGGCACCCCATCCCCGCGCCACGGGACGAGTGGGCCATGGTGCCGGCGTCGGCCGCTACTCGAATGCCAGCGCCCGCTCGAAGTCGCTCGGGTTCGACGACGCTTCCTTCGCCACCTCGACGGTGATCTGCCCGGCGCGGAGTAATTGAACCAGATGCTGGTCGAAGCTCTGCGTGCCCAGAATGTCGTGGCTGCGCTCGCAGAAATCTTTGATCTCGTGGGTGCGCGCGGGGTCCTTGATGAACTCCACCACCGACAAGTTCGACACCATGATCTCCGCCGCCACCACGCGCCCTTTGCCCGACGCATGAGGGAGCAGCCGCTGCGAGATGCTCCCCTTGAGGTTCTCCGCGAGCCGGTTGCGAACACCCGTCTGCGCCTCGTGCGGGAAGACGCCGATGATGCGGTTGATCGTTCGATACGCGTCTTGCGTGTGCACCGTCGAGAGCACCAGGTGGCCCGTCTCCGCCGCCTTGATCGCGATCTCGATCGTCTCCGCGTCTCGCATCTCACCCACGAGAATCACGTCGGGGTCCTGCCGCATCGCCGCGCGCAGCGCCTTGCCGAAGTCCGGAGTGTCGGGGCCGATCTCCCGCTGCACCATGCGCGAGAACTTGTCTTCGTGGACGAACTCGATCGGGTCTTCGATCGTCACCACGTGCTTGCGGTAGTGCTGGTTGATGTAATTCACCATCGCCGCGAGCGTCGACGACTTGCCCGAGCCCGTCACACCCGTCACCAGGATGAGCCCGCGATCTTCCTGGCTCATCTTCTCGAGCACCTTGGGCAACCCCAGCTTCTGGAAGTCGGGGATCACCAGGGGAATCGAACGCATCACCGCGCCCAGGTGCCCCTTGTTGCGAAAGATGTTCGCGCGGAACCGGCCCACGCCCTCGAGCGGGTAGCTGGTGTCCCAGTCCTGCAGTTCCTCGATCGTGCCCTTGTACCGGCTCTGCGTGAGCAGGTGCTTGGCGATGCGCGCCGTGTCTTCAGGCTGCAAAGCCGGCACCTTCACCGGCAACAGCTGCCCATTGACGCGCAGCGCAGGCGCACTGCCCACCTTGAAATGCACGTCTGACGCGCCATTCTTCACGGCGGCCGCGAGGAACTGATTGAAGGTCGCGAGTTCCATGTTCTGTGGTGCCCCTTACCTACTTCTGGAAGACGGTGGCCTTCGACAGCGCAGCGTTCGCCCGCCGCAAACGATCCGACATGGTGCGAATGAACGAGCGATAGACCTTCACCGCCAGCTTGTCGTCGGTCGAAAGCAACGCCTCGAACGCCGAGCGCGGCATCTTGAGCAGCCGGCACGCGGTGCTGGTCGTCACCCGCGCCGAGGTGAGCACGTCGTCGATGAGCGACATCTCACCGAACAGCTCACCATCTGAGAGCTTGCCGATCGTCTCGTTGACGGTGTGCTGGCCGTCTTCGTCGGCGTCACGGCTGATGCGCACCTCGCCTTTCGCGATCACGTAGAGCGCATCGCCGAGCGCGTTCTGCTCGATGACGATCGTCTCGGGCGGCACATCCATGTACTGGATGATGCTCCCCAGGCGGGACGTCTCGTCGAAGGTGAGCTTCTGAAAGAGATGGAGCTTTTGCAGCAGCTCCACGCCCTCGAATTCCCCGAATCCCGTCAGTTCGAGTTCCACGGTGACGAAACCTTACGCCAACTCCTTCCGATACACTCAGTTCGATGACTTCGGGCGAGCGGCGGTCAGATCCACGGTTCACGGCACACTTCGACGTCCGGTTCTCCCGGGCCAGCGATGCGGCGAAGGCCCTGAACGCGTTTTCCGTCAACTTCTCTTCGGGCGGGCTGTGCCTGCGCAGCAAGACGCAGTACTCGCTGGGGGAGGCGCTCTCGCTGTCCGTCAGCGTCGAAGGGGAGCTCTTCGAACTCGAAGGCGTGGTCGCCTGGCTGAGGGGAGACGTGGTCGGGGTGCGCTTCGTGAACTTGAAGGCGCCCGTGCGTCAACGCCTCGAAGCCGTCTCCCGGGTGTTGTCGACCCGCGGCCCGCCGCTTACTTGAGCCGGAACACGCCGACTTCGGCCGGCTCGAAACCGCAGGCAGCGAAGAACGCCCGCACCTCCGCGCTCACCGGCCCGTAGGTCTCGAGCTCGAGCCGCTTGACCGACAACACCTTCGCGCGCTCGACCACCCGGCGGAGCAACTCGCGGCCCACGCCGCGCCGCTGCCAGACCTTCGC